>NZ_MLYP01000057.1 GCF_001866645.1 Streptomyces colonosanans | reverse complement strand
GGTTCACCGGCTCGCGACGCCCGGCACGGCACTCCCCCAAGCTCTTCGAGCAGGGGGGACCCCCACGCCGCGTTGTCGCATCACCCGAGTACATCCAGTACGCGGGTGATGCTCCGCCTTGCGATGTACCGCACCGGACGCCGCGAGCTTTCCGGCAAACCTTTCCGGTCACAGCACTAGCCGGAGTGCAGAACGGTGGGGACCGTACCGCTGGTCGAGGGGTGGGTGTGAGCGGCTTCGAGAAGTTTGGCGGCGCCTCGCACGGCAGCGGTGTGCGGGGCCGGCGCGGGCCTGGCAGGGGCGTGCAGCCGGCCGTTGAGACCGTAGGTGATCTCGGGACGCAGCGCGCCCCCGCCGGCCAGGAGCACACCGCGCCGCAGGGCGTCGAGCGTGAGCGAGGTGCGGTCCTGCCGCAGCATGGTGGTCACCATGCCGACGACGGCGTCGGTGATCTGCGTGTGCGTGGTGGTGTCGTCGAGGTCGCCGGTGCCCAGACAGGTACGGCGTGCGTCGGCGACCGCGCCGTCCGACAGGAGGACCACCTCGGTGACGTGCGCGCCGAGGTCCACGACGAGCAGGGGATGCGACAGGTCCGCGCGCGCGGCGGCGGCGACGGCCCGGGCGGCGGGCACGGTCAGCACACTGCGCGGCCGCAGCACCTCCAGTGCGGAGCGCACCTCGTTCCGGTAGGCGACACCGTCCAGCACCGGCGTGGTCACGATGACCAGGGGGCGGCTGGAGCGGGGCAGGCGGTGGGCGAGCAGGCCTTCGAGCATCCGGGCCGTGGCCGGGGTGTCGACGACGGCGCCGCGCCGGACGGGGTGAACGGCGCCGGTGTCCGGGGGCGTCACCGTGGGGACGTCGAGGATCAGCCCCCGGCCGGCCACCCAGGCGCGGGTGCGGGCGCCGCCCAGGTCGAGGGCGACGCCGCTGCACTGCCGGCACTGGGGCCACGGCCTGTGCCGGCCGGGGGTGGGGAGGGAGTGAGGTGCCGTGGTCACCGGCCGGCCTCCCTGACCTGCTGGCAGCGGGCGCAGTAGCGGGCCTGCGGCACGACCATCAGACGGTCGCGTGATATGCGGTGCCGGCACAGGTGGCAGGCGCCGTAGCGGCCCTCCTCCATGCGCTCGAGAGCTGCCTCGACATCGCTGAGGACCATACGGGCGGAGGCGGCGAGCTTGACGGTCACCTCGAGCTGCGCCGCGTCCTGCCGCCCGGGCAGGTCGCCCTCGCCGGTCGCGGCGGTGGCCGCGATCTGCTGCAGTTGCTCCCGGCGGAACAGTCGCTGCTCGTGCAGGATTTCGCGGAGCGCGGCGAGGTCCTCGGCGGACAGGACCGTGGTGCGGTCGCCGATGATCTGCTTGTTCACCACTTCACCTCTTGAGCGGCGCGGGGTACGAGGGCTGGATACGAGGGCTGGACGGGCGGTGCTCAGGCGGCGCGGCGCCGGCACGAGACGCAGTAGCGCGTGTAGGGCAGGATCTCCAGGCGCTCCGCCGGGACGGGCCGGGAGCAGCCCAGACAGGTGCCGTACGTGCCGTCCTGGACACGGGCGAGGGCTTCGTCGATCTCCTTGAGCACCTCCTCGATGGCGCCCTTCTGGGTGGCCATGAGGTCGTCCTCGGCGGAACGTCCGCTCTCGCTGAGGGCCTGCAGCTGGGTCAGTCGTGCGTTGCGGGCGTGTTCGAGACGCTGGCGGGTCTCGTGGGCGGTCGGACGCTCGGGGCTCGGTTCGGTCCGGGGCGTTTCGAGCGGCATGGCGGATCCTTTTCTGCACACGGGGTCGGTGTGTGCGTCGTGGGCAGGGCTACGGGACCGTCAGGGCCTGTGCCGGACATCCCGTCGTCCGCCCGAAGGGCGAGCCACGCGACGCCCGGCACAGGCTCTGGCCGTCCGGCTACCGTGGAGGCGGCGGGACAGGCTGATCGGCTCCGCCTCCACTCTGGTCGATCCGGCGCGGATTACCCATCGGTCGCAGCACCCATCTGCCGGGGGCCGAGGGATCCATCCGAGGGTCGGATGGGGTCGGCGCGCTCCCGGAAATGGGGGACAGGTCCCATCGACCCGGCGACGGTCGACGGGCAGGCTGTCCGAAGGCTCGGTCGCAACCAGTGGCCGCAGCTCGATTCCGGGGTGCGCGTCGGCCGGCCGCGATGACCGGCAGTGAAGCAGACCGTGCAAGGAAAGGAAGGCGTACCCCGGTGTCCCTGTTCTGGCGGATCTTCGGGCTCAATGCGGTGGTGCTGGGCACGGCCACCGCGCTGCTGTTGTGGGCCCCGGTGACCGTCTCCGTTCCCGTCGTGCTGACCGAGGCGGTCATCCTGGTGGGCGGTCTGGTCATCATGCTGGTCGCCAACGCGGCCCTGCTGCGGTTCGGTCTGGCCCCGCTGGACCGGCTCGCCCGGCTCATGACGACCGTCGACCTGCTGCGTCCCGGTCAGCGGCTGCCGGCCGGCGGGCACGGCGAGGTCGCCGAGGTGATCCGGACCTTCAACGCCATGCTCGAGCGGCTGGAGGCCGAACGGGCCGCGAGCAGCGCCCGCGTCCTGCTCGCGCAGGAGGCCGAGCGGCGCCGTATCGCCCAGGAGTTGCACGACGAGGTCGGCCAGAGCATGACCGCGATCCTGCTGTCGCTCAAGCGGTCGGCGGACGAGGCGGACGAACCGCTGCGCGGCGAGCTCCAGCAGGTTCAGGAGATCACCCGGGGGAGCCTGGACGAGGTCCGCCGGCTGGTTCGCCGGCTGCGCCCGGGCGTCCTGGACGATCTCGGCCTCGTCAGCGCGCTGATCTCGCTCACCACGGATTTCGCCGCCCACACCGGACTACGCGTGCTGCGCCACTTCGATGCCGACCTGCCCGCGCTGGAACCGGAGGCGGAGCTGGTGCTCTACCGGGTCACGCAGGAGAGCCTGACAAACGTCGCCCGGCACGCGGACGCCGAACGCGTCGAAGTGAGCCTGCGTCACGCCGACGGCACGGTGGTCCTCGCCGTCTGTGACGACGGCCGCGGAATGGCGGCCTCGTGCGAGGGCGCCGGGATCCGCGGCATGCGCGAACGGGCCCTGCTCATCGGAGCCACACTCGACATCACCCCCGCACCCCGAACCGGTACCCAGATCCGGCTGACCGTGCCCGCCGTCAGGAAGCAGTCGTGACCATGCCCGACCCGTCCAAGATCCGTATCCTTCTGGCCGACGACCATGCGCTGGTGCGTCGCGGGGTGCGGCTCATCCTCGACCGGGAGCCGGACCTGGAGGTGGTCGCCGAGGCCGGTGACGGTGCGGAGGCCATCGAGATGGCCCGCAGCCACGACATCGACCTCGCTGTCCTCGACATCGCCATGCCCCGTCTGACCGGTCTGCAGGCCACCCGCGAACTGGCCGCGCTGAAACCGGGCCTGCGCATCCTGATGCTGACGATGCACGACAACGAGCAGTACTTCTTCCAGGCGCTCAAGGCCGGCGCCTGCGGCTACGTCCTGAAGTCCGTCGCCGACCGCGACCTGGTCGCCGCCTGCCGGGCCGCGATGCGCGACGAGCCCTTCCTCTACCCGGGGGCGGTCACCGCCCTGATCCGCAACTACCTCGACCGCGTCCGTCACGGCGAAGAGGCCCCCGACCAGATCGTGACGGCCCGCGAGGAGGAGGTCCTCAAGCTCGTCGCCGAGGGCCACTCCTCCAAGGAGATCGCCGAGATCCTGGTCATCAGCATCAAGACCGTCCAGCGGCACCGGGCGAACCTGCTGCACAAGCTCGGTCTGCGCAACCGTCTGGAACTCACCCGCTACGCCATCCGCGCAGGCCTCATCGAGCCCTGACCCGATGAACGAGGCTTCGCGCACCCGACGCATGTGCGCGGCGGCGACCGCCGCACTGGTCGCCGCCCTGCTGACGCTCGTCACCGCGTTCGCCGTGGCCGGCGCACCGGTACGGCACGCTCCCGCCGACCCGGCGCCGAGCCGAGCGGCCGCGGTCGCGGCCGCCCACCACACCGGCCCCTTGGCCGACGACGCGTGCCTCACCACCTGCACCGCCCGGGCCAGAGCCCTCCGCACCCCCCTCGGCGAGCGCACGACACCTCCCGGTGACCTCGCCATCCTCCCCCTGAGCACCAGCGCCGTCCGGGCGCAGCCCCCGCGGGCACCACCGTCGTCCGAACATCCGCCGCTCACCACGCGGCACACCCCGTGTGACCGCGGGCGGGCACCACCCGCGCCTTCCAGCATCTGACATCCCCTTTTCCCTTTCTGCCGCCGCGCCCGCCGCGGCTGTGGTGTGCCTGCTGGAGGCCCCTGTTGACCCGCTCACTCCGGGTGAGAGCGCTGTTCGCCCTCTCCGTGATCGCCCTATCGCTGTACATAGCCGTCACCGTGCCGGTCCGCCTCGGACTCGATCTGCGGGGTGGTACCCAGATCGTGCTGGAGACCCGCTCCACCCCCACGGTCACCGCCGACGCCGAGGCCACCGACCGCGCCGTGGAAGTGCTGCGCGGCCGTATCGACGCGCTCGGCGTCGCCGAACCCACCATCGTCCGCTCCGGCGGCAACCGGATCATCGTCGAACTGCCCGGGGTGCAGGATCCGAAGAAGGCGGCCGACGTCCTCGGCCGAACCGCTCAGCTCACCTTCCACCAGGTGCTGGGCGCGGCCGACAGCGCCGACGACACCGGCCGACCGGAACCGAAACGCCCCGGGGAACGCGTCCTCGCCGACGAGTCCGGTCAGCGGCTGCGCCTTCAGGACGCCGCGCTGACCGGTAAGGACGTCAAGGGCGCCGACGCCCAATTCGACCAGCAGGGCGGTGCCGGATGGCATGTCGCCCTCGACTTCAAGGGCGCCGGCCGCGACGGGTGGGCCCGGCTGACCGGGGAGGCCGCCTGTCACCCGGCGGGAGACCCCACCCGCCGGGTCGCCATCGTGCTGGACGACACCGTCATCTCCTCGCCCCAGGTCGACCCGTCCGTCGCCTGCCGGTCCGGTATCTCCGGGGGCTCCACCCAGATCACCGGCTCCTTCGGTGACACGGAGGCCCGCGAACTGGCCCTGCTCATCAACGGCGGAGCACTGCCCGTGCCGGTCGAGACCGTCGAACAGCGCACCGTAGGCCCCACCCTGGGCGCGCAGGCCATCGAGGCAAGCACCTGGGCCGCCGCCATCGGCACCATCCTGACCTCGCTGTTCATCATCGGCGTCTACCGGTTCATGGGCGTCCTGGCCACGGTGGCCCTGGCCTGCTACGGCCTCATCTCCTACGCCGCCCTGGCCGCTCTCGGCGCCACGCTGACCCTGCCGGGCCTGGCCGGCTTCGTCCTGGCGATCGGCATGGCCGTGGACGCCAACGTGCTCGTCTTCGAACGCGCCCGCGAGGAGTACGCCACCCGCCATCGCCCCACCCCGCGCTCGGCTCTGGCGGCCGGATTCCGCAACGCCTTCAGCGCGATCGCCGACTCCAACATCACCACGCTGATCGCGGCCGCACTGCTGTTCTTCCTGGCCTCCGGGCCCGTACGCGGCTTCGGTGTCACCCTCGGCATCGGTGTCCTCGCCTCCATGGTCAGCGCGCTGGTGATCACCCGGGTGCTCGCCGAGTACGCCGCGGCCCGCCCCGGTGTCCGCCGCCGCCCCCGCATCACCGGCATCGCACACACCGGCGCTGTCCGCGACCACCTCATGCGCCGCGCCCCGGACCTGATGCGGTATCCGCGCCGCTGGCTGGCCGCCTCCGCCGCCGTCCTCGTCCTGGCGGCCTCGGGCATCGCGGTCCGCGGCCTGGACTTCGGTGTCGAGTTCACCGGCGGCCGTCTCATCGAGTACTCCACCACGACCCCCGTCGACCCCGAGCGCGCACGCACGGCCCTCACCGACGCCGGATTCCCCCGCGCCGTCGTCCAGTCCTCCGGCGACAGGGGCCTGACCGTGCGCACCGACCGGCTGACCGATGCCGAGGAGGCCACCGTCACCGACGCCGTGCGCGGCCTCGGCGGCACGACGGAGAAGGTCCGCGACGAGCGGATCGGGCCCAGCCTCGGCAAGGAACTGCGCCAGGGCGCCCTGATCGCCCTCGCCGTGGCCCTCGGTGCCCAACTCCTCTATCTCGCGGCTCGGTTCCGCTGGATGTTCGGCACCGCCGCGGTCGTCGCCCTGACCCACGACGTGCTCATCCTCACCGGCATCTTCGCCTGGCTCGGCAAACCCGTCGACGGGCTGTTCCTCGCCGCCGTCCTCACGGTCATCGGCTACTCGGTCAACGACTCCGTCGTCGTCTTCGACCGCATCCGGGAACTGTGGCGGCGCGAGCACAAGACGCCCCTGGCACGTGTCACGAACCAGGCGGTCCTGCAGACGCTGCCCCGGACCGTCAACACCGGCATGGGCGCGGCGTTCATCCTCACCGCCCTGGCCCTGCTCGGCGGGGACTCGCTCACCGACTTCGCCCTCGCCCTGCTCATCGGCCTCGCGGTCGGCACCTACTCCTCCGTGTTCACCGCCGCCCCGGTGGCCATCGAACTCCATCGCCACCACGGCCCGGCGCACCGGCCCCGCCGCGCATCGAAGACATGACGGGGAGGTGACATCACCGCCGGCACGCATCGGCTGCGACGCACCTGACGGCTTTCAAGCCCTCTCGGGTGCGCCGCGAAGGGCCCAATGGCCCCCGTACGGGGACCGGTTGGCCGACGCTGCCGAGGCGCCCGGGGAGGCATGCTGACGGTGATCGAACCGGAGGTACTCGCGTGGACGACCGCACTCAGCGCCGACCCGGTCCTGTCCCCCGTCCCGGCCAGGGCAGGCGCGTGGTGGTGCGGCCGATGCCATCCGGTCAGGTCACCGTCCGGCCGCCCGCCACGTCAGCCCTGACCCTCGGGCGGCCGGATGCACGGCCCCGCTGTGTGCCCGATGAAGGAGCCGTCATGCAGACGCCTGAAGTCGATGCGGCTGCGCTGGAGACCCTGCTGTCAGCAGCGGTCGCGGCGCCGTCGATCCACAACACGCAGCCCTGGCGGTTCGGCATGGACCCGCTCACCCGGGCGATCGAGGTGCGCGCCGACCGCAGACGTCCGCTGCCGCTGGCCGATCCGGAACGGCGCGCCCTGCACATGTCCGTGGGCGCCGCCGTCTTCAATCTGCGAGTGGCCGCAGCGCATCTGGGCTGGGGTCCCGTCGTACACCTGCTCCCCGATCGCGGTGATCCGGATCTGCTGGCCACCGTGCACCTGACCGCCCTCGAGCCGGGTGGGCGGCCGTCGTACCGCGCTCTGTACGAGGCCGTCGAGCGGCGCCACACCAGCCGTATGCCCTTCACCGGCCGGCCGGTGCCGGAGCCCATCACGACGGAGATGATCACGGCCGCCCGGGGCGAGCACGCGCACCTGGACGTCCCCGACATCGTCGGCACCCGGCGTCTGCTGCGTCTGACCGGCGCCGCCGAGACACGCAACGCCGGCCACCCGGCCCGTACCGCCGAGGCCCGTGCCTGGATCAGCACGCCCGGCGACAAGGACCCCTACGGGATCCCGGTCACCGCGCTGGGCCCGCTGGAGGCGGCCGGGCGGATGCCGATGCGGGACTTCACCGGTCAGGTGCCCGGTATGCGCCTGCCCGCCCTGCGCTTCGAACGCCATGCGCAGGTGGCCCTGTTGTGGACCGCGCGTGACCGCCCGGAGGACTGGCTGCGGGCGGGCCAGGCGCTGGAGCGGGTCCTGCTGGTGGCCACGGTGCACGGGGTGCGCACCTCGATGCTGCACCAGGCCATGGAGTGGCCGGACCTGAGGGCGGCCGTCGGCAGCCCGAGGCGACGCTGCTTCCCCCAACTGCTGATCCGTTTCGGCTACGGCCCCGAGGGCGGCCGCACACCGCGTGCCGCCGCGCGCCTCACGGCCGACCGGTGCGGGGCCGGCGTCCCCTGACCGCCGTCCGGCACCGGAATGCGCCGGACGGTGGTGAGCGGCGACCTTACGACCTGGGGAGCAACAGGGAGCAGCGTCGCGGCGCCCGGTGCGGCCGCTCACGGCGTTGCCGAAACGTCCTGGTAGCTCCGCCACGAGGACCTTCCGGCGCCTTGCGATCGACCGCACCGGACGCCGCTCCTTCACCCACTCCCTATTGCTCCCCAGGTCGTCAGGACGCTGCGGGCAGCGGGACGACCCACTCCACCACGGTGCCGCTCGGCTTGTTCGAGGCCAGGGTGAAGGTGCCGCCCAGTTCCTCGGCCCGCCTTCTCAGGTTGCCCAGACCGCTGCGGCGGGTGACGGTGGGATCGATCCCCCGGCCGTCGTCGGCCACCCACAGGCGCAGGGCCGTACCGGACGCCTCGACGCTCACGTCGACCGCGGCGGCATGGGCGTGCCGGGCCGTGTTGGACAGGGCCTCACCGAGCACGGCCAGCAGATGGGCGGCGTGCTCGGCGGGCACCATGGTGTCCAGCAGGCCGGTCATGCGCAGCGCCGGGGTGAAGCCGAGCGACTCGGCCGCCCGGTCAGTGGCCGTCACCAGCCGGGCGCGCAGCCCGCTGCCCCGGGCCCGGTCGCTCTCCCGCAGGGCGTAGATCGTGGAGCGGACCACCTTGATCGTGTCGTCCAGGTCGTCCACGACCCGCTGGATCCGCTCGCCCACCTGGGGCCGGTCGGCGACCCGGCCCAGCGTGGACTGCAGGGACAGGGCCCCGGCGAACAGCCGCTGGATGACCAGGTCGTGAAGATCGCGAGCGATCCGGTCGCGGTCCCGGAGGACCAGCATGCGTTCCGCGTCCCGCCGGTGCTCGGCGACGTCCAGGGTCAGGGCCGCCTGGTTGCCGAACCCGGTGATCATGTCGACGACCTCTTCCGGGAAGACCGGGCCGCCGGGCACGTTCGCCACCAGCAGCACGCCGCGGACATGGTCGCGTGTGCCGAGCGGCACGAGGAAGGCCGGTCCCAGCTCCACCACCGAGGCGCTGCCGCCCTCGGCGCGTGGGTCCGCGCTGACGGCCTCGCTGATGATCGTCTCCCCGGACGCGAAGACCTTCGCGGCCAGGTTGGTGACGGGCAGCACCAGGCCGCGTAGCGCTTCGGCCCGCTTCCCGGACGCGACCTCGACGACCAGTTCACCGCTGTCGCCGACCGGCAGCGCCAGGGTGACCAGGTCCGCGCGGGCCAGTTCCCGCACGGTGCCGGCGACGGACTCCAGGACTTCGGCGGGGTCCCCGCCCGACAGCAGACCACGGGTCAGCTCGTCACTCGCCGCCAGCCACCGCTGCTTGCGCCGGGCGTCGTCGTACAGCCGGGCGTTGTCGATCGCCACGCCGGCCGCCGCGGCGAGCGTGCGCAGCACCGCCTCGTCATCGGCGTCGAACTCCGCGGCCCCCTTCTTGTTGGTCAGATACAGGTTGCCGAACATCTGGTCGCGCACCCGGATCGGGGCGCCGAGGAAGCTGGTCATCGGCGGGTGCCCCGGCGGGAAGCCCGCGGACGCCGGATGTTCCGCCAGGTTCGCCAGCCGCAACGGCTCCGGGTGCCGGATGAGCAGGCCGAGGATGCCCTCGCCGCGCGGATAGTGTCCGATCCGGGCGATGGTGCCCTCGTCCATGCCGACCGTGACGAACTGCTTGATCGTGCCGTCCTCGCCGAGTACCCCGAGCGCCCCGTACCGGGCGTCGACCAGGGTGGCCGCGGATTCCACGATGCGGTGCAGCACCACCCCCAGGTCCAGGTCGGAACCGACGGCCAGCACCGCGTCCAGCAGGGGGCGCATCCTGTCCCGGGCCGCCCGCACCTGCTGGACCTGCTCCTGCAGGCCGTCCAGCAACTCGTCCAGCCGCAGCTGCGGAGACGCCCCGGGGGTCCCATCGTGCCGACCCTGCCCGCGCTCGCTCACCACGGCTCCTTTACCTCTCTCCGACCTTGACCCATTCAGGATGCCCGACGCCCCGCGCTCCTTCGACGCCGCCCTTGCGGCACGGCCGGAGTCGGCCCCGGTCAGCGGCCGTCCGGGGTGCGCGGCCCCTCGCTGATCAGTACGGTGCTGGTGTCCGGCCGTGGACGGGTACGAGCGTGGCCGGACGCGACGTCCGTTGGTCATCGACTGGTCATCGACGCGGGGAGGCGACATGGCCGGCAAGAAGGCGGCGGCGACACTGCCGCGCAAGGTGTACGAGCGGGAACTGCTCCGCCTGCAGACGGAGTTGGTGAAGCTGCAGGAATGGGTGCGGTCGACGGGCGCCCGGCTGGTGGTCGTCTTCGAAGGACGGGACGCGGCGGGCAAGGGCAGCACGATCAAGCGGGTCACGGAGCATCTCAGTCCGCGCGTGGCCCGGATCGCGGCACTGCCCACGCCGACCGAGCGCGAACGTACCCAGTGGTACTTCCAGCGGTACATCGAGCATCTGCCCGCCGCCGGGGAGATCGTGCTGTTCGACCGCAGCTGGTACAACCGGGCCGGTGTCGAGCACGTGATGGGCTTCTGCACGAAGGAGGAGCACCAGCGCTTCCTGCGCCAGTGCCCGATCTTCGAACGGATGCTGGTGGAGGACGGAATCCTGCTGCGCAAGTACTGGTTCTCGGTGAGCGACGCCGTGCAGCAGGAGCGTTTCCACCGGCGCCTGGCGGACCCGGTGCGGCGCTGGAAGCTGTCGCGGATGGACCTGGAGTCGATCACCCGCTGGGAGGCGTACTCCCGGGCCAAGGACCAGATGCTGGTGCACACCGACATCTCCGAGGCGCCGTGGTACGTCGTGGAGAGTGACGACAAGCGCCGGGCGCGGCTGAACATGATCGCCCACCTGCTGGGGTCCGTGCCCTACCACGAGGTGCAGCCGCCGGTGCTGGAGTTGCCGCCGCGCCCGCCGGCGACCGGCTACGAGCGCCCGCCACGCGATCTGCAGACCTACGTCCCCGACCATGCAGCAAACCTCTGAACCGGTTACGGCACGCGCACCCAGGACGCCGGTCAAGCGGGTCTGAGCAGCACTTTCGACTCTGCATGCCATGTACACGCGGCATGTAGAGTCACGATCATGTTTTCGACGGGGAAGATGATCAAACGTGCGGCCGGGTTGCCTGCCGCGGCCCTTCTGTTCACGACCGCCTTCACGCTCTCGGGGTGCACGACCCTCCACACCACCGCGCCCGCCACCGTCCGCGCGCACCCCGCGGCGGGCGCACCGGCCCGGTTCGGGACCGTGGACTGCCGTCAGGCCAAGTGCATCGCACTGACCTTCGACGCCGGACCCAGCGAGAACTCGGCACAGCTGCTCGACATCCTCAAGGAGAAGCAGGTCCCGGCCACGTTCTTCCTGCTCGGCAAGCGGCACATCGAGAAGTACCCGGAGCTGGTGCAGCGGATGGCCGCCGAGGGACATGAAGTGGCCAGCCACACCTGGGACCACAAGATACTCACCGAGATATCAGAGCAGCAGATACGCGAGGAACTGAAGAAGCCGGACGAGGCGATAGAGAAGCTCACCGGGCGCAAGCCCACACTGATGCGCCCGCCCCAGGGGCGTACGAACGACACCGTGCACCGGATCTCCCGCGAGCAGGGGCTCGCCGAGGTGCTGTGGAGCGTCACCGCCAAGGACTACACGACGGACGACCCCGAGCTGATCCGCAAGCGGGTGCTGGAGCAGGCGTCCCGGGACGGGATCATCCTGCTCCACGACATCTATTCGGGCACCGTGCCGTCGGTGCCCGGAATCATCGACTCGCTCAAGGAGCGGGGGTACGTCTTCGTCACCGTGCCCCAGCTGCTGGCACCGGGGAAGGTCGAACCCGGTACGGTCTACCGTCCCTGACACATCGTCAGTCCCGCTTTGCCGCAGGGGGGACGTCCGCCGCGTACGATCCCCCTGATGGTCCTCTTCAGCCTCGAACGCCTCGCCCCACTCGCCGCCGACCAGGCGTGGCTACGGCTCACGGACTGGCCGCGCCACGCGGACGTGGTGCCGCTGACCCGGGTCACGGTCCTCACCCCGCCACCGACGGGAGTGGGCACGCTGTTCGTGGCCCGCACCGGCATCGGACCGCTCGCCTTCGACGACCCGATGGAGGTGGTCGCCTGGCAGCCGCCGACACGCTGCCGCCTGGTCAAACGCGGCGGTTTCGTCACGGGCTGGGCGGAGATCGAGGTGCGTCCCGACGACACGGGGCACGCGCGCGTGGTGTGGCGGGAGGAGCTGGCCGTACGCCCGCTGCCGAAATTCTTCGACCAGCCGCTCGGCTGGGTGGCGCGGTGGATGTTCGGGCGGGCGGTCGACGGGCTGCTGTGGCGGAATCCGGACCGCGGTGTCGGTGGCGGCGTCTAGGGTACGGCCCCATGACCGAGACCTCGCATCTGCAGATCACCAGGACGTCGTACGACACCGTGGCCGTCGACTACGAGCGGCTGCTGCGGGACAACTTGGCCACGAACACCTTCGACCGGGCCATGTTGGGCGCGTTCGCCGAGCGGGTGCTGGGCGGCGGGGGCGGGCCGGTCGGCGATCTCGGATGCGGACCGGGGCGGGTGACCACGTATCTGGACAAGCTGGGTCTTGACGCCTTCGGGATCGACCTGTCGCCGGAGATGATCGCCGTGGCCCGGAAGACCCACCCCGGGCTGCGGTTCGAGGTGGGGACGATGACCGGCCTGGACATCCCGGACGGCACGCTCGCCGGAGCCCTCGCCTGGTACTCCACCGTGCACACCCCGCCGCACGAACTGTCCGTACTCTTCACCGAGTTCCACCGCGTACTGGCGCCGGGCGGTCATCTGCTGCTCGCGTTCAAGGCGGGCGACGAGTGCGTGCACCTGGAGCACGCCTACGGCCACGACCTGTCCCTCGACGTCCACCGCTTCCCGCCGGACCTGGTCGCCGACCTGCTGGGGCGGGCCGGTTTCGAGGAGGTCGCCCGGCTCGTACGCGCGGCGGAGGAGCGGGAGGCCACCCCGCAGGCGTACGTCATCGTCCGCAAGCCTGTCTGACCTCGCGCCCCTGGACTTCGCATGCGCAAGAGATTGAGCTGCAGCCCTCTCCGGGGCGTCTCGGCTCCCGCCAGCCGCAGGTGACGGGAGCCGAGATGTTGCCTGTTGGGGCACCAGGACGCCATTCAGCCCCTGCCCGTCATTCGGCCGGCACCCACGAAAGGGTCACATCGCAAGACACGCTTTGCATGGCCATGCGTTGTTATGCATACTCTTTCTATGTCCAAGGTTCTCACCTCCCTGCCCGCCGGGGAGCGCATCGGCATCGCCTTCTCGGGTGGCCTCGACACGTCGGTCGCGGTCGCATGGATGCGCGACAAGGGTGCCGTCCCGTGCACCTACACCGCCGACATCGGCCAGTACGACGAGCCCGACATCGCCTCGGTGCCCGGCCGTGCGACGACATACGGTGCCGAGATCGCACGTCTGGTCGACTGCCGTGCGGCGCTGGTCGAGGAGGGTCTGGCCGCGCTCGCCTGCGGGGCGTTCCACATCCGCTCGGGCGGCCGTGCCTACTTCAACACCACGCCCCTCGGCCGCGCCGTCACGGGCACCCTCCTGGTCCGGGCGATGCTCGAGGACGATGTGCAGATCTGGGGTGACGGCTCGACCTTCAAGGGCAACGACATCGAGCGGTTCTACCGGTACGGCCTGCTCGCCAACCCCCACCTGCGGATCTACAAGCCCTGGCTGGACGCGGACTTCGTGACCGAACTCGGCGGCCGCAAGGAAATGTCGGAGTGGCTTCTCGCCCACGACCTGCCCTACCGCGACAGCACGGAGAAGGCGTACTCCACCGACGCCAACATCTGGGGCGCCACCCACGAGGCCAAGACCCTGGAGCACCTGGACAACGGCGTGGAGACCGTGGAACCGATCATGGGCGTGCGGTTCTGGGACCCCTCGGTCGAGATCCTCACCGAGGACGTGACGATCGGTTTCGAGCAGGGCCGCCCGGTGACGGTCAACGGCAAGGAGTTCCCCTCCCCCGTCGACCTGGTCATGGAGGCCAACGCCATCGGCGGCCGGCACGGCATGGGCATGTCCGACCAGATCGAGAACCGGATCATCGAGGCCAAGAGCCGCGGCATCTACGAAGCGCCCGGCATGGCCCTGCTGCACGCCGCGTACGAGCGCCTGGTCAACGCGATCCACAACGAGGACACCCTCGCCCACTACCACAACGAGGGCCGGCGCCTCGGTCGGCTGATGTACGAGGGCCGCTGGCTGGACCCGCAGGCGCTGATGGTGCGCGAGTCGCTGCAGCGCTGGGTGGGCGCGGCCGTCACCGGCGAGGTGACGCTTCGGCTGCGGCGCGGCGAGGACTACTCGATCCTCGACACCACAGGCCCGGCGTTCAGCTACCACCCGGACAAGCTGTCCATGGAGCGCACCGAGGACTCGGCGTTCGGCCCGGTGGACCGGATCGGCCAGCTCACCATGCGCAATCTCGACATCGCCGACTCGCGCACCAAGCTGGAGCAGTACGCCGGGCTCGGCCTGATCGGCACCGCCAATCCCGCCATCGGTGCCGCCCAGGCGGCCGCGACCGGGCTGATCGGCAGCCTGCCGGAGGGCGGCGCCGAGGCCATCGCCTCCCGCGGCGAGGTCTCCGGTGACGACGAGTTGCTCGACCGCGCCGCGATGGAGTCCGGCACGGACTGACCGAACCCGACACAGCGGCCCCGGCCATCCGCGATAAAGCGGACGGCCGGGGCCGCGGCACACTCAGCAACCGGCCCGCTCCGACCCGTCCACGCGACCCTCCCTCATCACCCGGGCATCACACGGCGGACGAGGTGGTCCAGGTGCTCACTGAGCGCTCTCTCCGGGTCCGGCGTGCAGGTCGACAGCGCGACCATGGCCGTCACGATGACGTCGCACAGCTCCTTGTTGACGTCATCCCAGGTGTGGGAGGCGCCCTTGCGGGGGTTGGCACCGAGCGCGCCGTGGACGGCCTCGGCGACCTCGCCGAACTCCTCGCCGATCTTGAGTACGCGCAGCAGGCGCACCGTGTCCCGGTTCGCCGCGTCATCCGCGTTCTCGTCCAGCCAGTTCCGCAGCCAGGCGACGCGGTCCCAGTCGCGTGCGTCCATCAGGGTTCTCCTCGCTCGTTGACAGGTGGTCCGACCAGCCAAGCAATGCGGACCAGCGGGCTTACCAGCGAATGACCTGCCCTTGCGGGCTGACGTGGACGGTGAACTTTTCGAGCGCCGGTGCGCCGTCGGTGCGCCAGCGGCTGAGCCGGTCCTCGACGGCGTCCCAAAGGGCTTCCGGACCGTCCTGACGGACGACCCAGCGGTCATTCACCTCATAGAGCGCAGCCCACGAGCCGGACTCGACGTCGATCAACACGTCTTCGACATGCCCGTCCTGCTGAAGGGTGAGGCGCTGAGCGCGCGGCGCGGCGCTCTGCACGACGAAGCGGGATGTCCAGTTGCTGAGGACGTCGGCTCCGATGGCGGCCTCGCGTTCCTTGCCCGCGCTCAGGTCGGGGAGTAGGCCGAGCGGGGGTGGCAGCTGCGGGCGCGCGAGCATGAAGCTGGCCCCGCCGCCCAGCAGCGGACCGGATGCCGTGCCGTCCTCGTGGACCGTCAGGCGGGCAAGCTCTGATGAGCCGAGCCAGCCGCCGACGGTCGCAAGGATCAGTCCGCCGGGGCGGGTCTGCTCGATCCAGTCCGGGGGAATCGTGCGCACGCCGCAGGTGGCGATCACGCGGTCGTACGGTGCCCCTTCCGGGTAGCCGAGCAGTCCGTCTCCGCTGATGAGGGTGGGATACCTCCCGACCCGGGCGAGGGCTGTCCGCGCCCGCGACGCCACGTCCTCGTCGTACTCGATCGAAGTGACCTGGCCGTCGCCAAGCCGTGCGCAGAGCACCGCGGTCGAGTACCCGGTGCCGGTCCCGATCTCCAGCACCGTCGACTCCGGCTCGGCCTCGAGTTCCTCCAGCATGCGCAGCACGAGTGACGGCAGTGTGCTGGAGCTGGTCGGCTGGCGCATGATCTCGCCGCGGATGTCCGTCGGCACGACGGTGCCGGCGATCTGGGTCACCAACGACTGGTCCTGGTAGCAGCCTTCGAGCCATCCGTCGCCGTCCTCCAGGACCGGGGACCAGGCCGAGGGCACAGCGCCGGCGACTGGACGGAAGAACCCGCCTCGCATGAACTCGTGCCGGGGGACCCTTTCGACGGCGCGCTTCCACGGCTCGGTGCGCAGGCTGCCGTTCGCCGTCATGTCCTCGATGAGCTTGTTGCGGAGCTGTACTTCGTCGGTCACGTCTTCCTCTCCAACAGGTCGGCCAGGGCCGCGCACATCGGCAGACCTGTCTCAGGCTCCAGCCAGTACCACTGGCCCGAGGGGTTGCACTCCAAGAACCACCATCGCCCGTCTTCGCCGACACAGAAATCGAAAGCGCCGAAGACGAGCCCGAAGTGGGCCAGGTATCGGCGCAGCGCCGTTTCGATCCCCGGCGGCGGCACTACGGGGGTGTAGTGCAACCGGTCGTAGTCGGTACGCCAGTCCAGAAGATCGGAGTCGATACGGACGCAGAACACCTGTGAGCCGATGACGGTGACACGGACGTCGGCCGTCTTGCGCACGCGTACTTGGAACAGGTGCGCAGTGCCCGCCACGCTTTCGTCGATGTCCTCGGCGGCCACCTCGGTGACCTTGACGGCGGAGGAGACGCCGTCGATGCGGTACACCGGATTGGACAGGGGCTTGTGGATGACCGAGCCGTGCCGCTTGACGAAGGCCCTGGCGGCATCGGGACCCGAGGTGATCAGTGTGGGCGGCACGTCGAAGCCCGCCTCCACCGCCGCAGCCAGTCCGGACGGCTTGAACTCCGCGTCCCCAATGCGGTGTGGGTGGTTGACGTACAGGCAGTCGGGCAGTGAAGCCAACACACCGCCGAGTCCGTACCTGGCCTGGGTGACGGCGAACCGCGCATCCTGCTCGCTCAGGTGCGGGAACGCGAACCCCGTCGGGCGGCGGTAGTACAGGGACCGGACGTTGGCCAGGTCGGCGGTGCGGGACGGTGTGAGGAGGCGCCCCCGAACGCCGTGCGGGGTGATCTCTGTCTCAACCGACAGTGATGCGGGGAAGTCCCCGGAGTCGAGCCGCACGACCGGGATGTCCCGGCCGTGCAACTCGCGGATCACCACGTCGGCGGTGGGGTCGTGCAGGCTGGTGACGACCAGCACCGGACGCGGGTCACTCACTGGTCGCTGTCACTCCCTGTGTCGCTGTCCTGGGTGGTGCCGTTGCCGTCAGGGCTGGTACCCGTGGACGGGGTCGTTCCGGTGCTGGTGCCGTGGCCGGGCATCTCCATGACCTGGCCAGCCTTGTCGAAGAACACAGCGGTCTGAGTGTCCGGGTCCAACACGGCCGCGGCGTAACCGGGCGCCATCGTGGGATAGGGCGCCATTCGGTTCACGCCCCATGGGGGCGGGGTGACGATTCCCTGAGGGATCGCCGGACTCGTGGGCAGACGGTCAGAGTGGGCGTACATACCTCTCCTTTGTGTTGCTGTCGTCGGTACCCGCCTGATCGACGGGTACGGTCCAGGTTTGAAACCGTCCGGTGCTGGGGCCTCGCAGGGGACAACGTGACCCCAGCACCGTTTTCCGCCCGTGCCGACTGCCTGCCGTGTGTCATCGGGCGGAGCTTGTAAGTGACCTGACCAGCCGCGCGGCCGTCCTTCCGTCTTCACCACGCGGGGGTCTTCAGAGTCACGCCCACGGACGTGGTGTACGGCGGCTGTTGGCCGGTAGGGGGATCCGCGGACGTGACACATCTTCCGGATGTGTCACACTCCAACCGCTACACCGCCGCCGCGGACGTGACCGTCTTCAGGACCGGCGGAGCCAGGGGCTGTGATGGCCCCGCCAGGGCCCAGAGGAGGACCGGCGCGGCTCACCACTGTCCCCTCGGATGCGGGTCCTTATGGCGGCGGATCTCGACATTGCAGTCCGAGACCTTCGACTGGTCCCCGGCACCTGCGGCCTCCGCGCGCTGCCTGGCCAGCGCCGCGCACACGCAGCAGCCCGGTACGGGTTGCGGCCACTCCGGCGGCACGCCGAGGTGAACGGGTCCGCTCATCGCGTTCGTCATCAGGAATCCTCCGCGGAAAGCCGACAGCCGCCGAGCGGTCGGCATGTCGTTCGGCACAGTGACTCACTGTGCCTGGCTGCCCGGCCCTCCCTGAGGCGGTCAGCCGGGACCGTGACCCCGCCCCCAACCCGGCAGGTGTATCGGGGAATGACACCATCGCCCTACGCCGGTCTCAGCGCGTACCAGCAAATTGCGGGGGACAGTTCCAGTCCAGGGGCTAGCTGGGCGCGACACCGGCCACGATGGTGGCCGTCAGGACGCTGAGGACAAGCACGTAGAGGACCTGCCCGACCACACTGTTCGGTCTCATGTCGCGCCGGTCTGCCCGCGCTGCACCATCGCCCACACCACACGCGGATCGCAGAGTTCCCCGGGGGAGTTCATGGGAACGCACCAGTACGCGCGCCCTCGCCGGCGCCCGGGCTCGGGCACGGGGACGCCCAGGTAGCAGTCCCGGCCGAGGCACTCCAGGCCCGGCCAGGCCCGCGCGTTCCACCGCCACGCGGTACTCCCGGGAACCAGGGCGTAGTACATGTCGGAGATCCGGTCCCTGAACACCGGGCCGCCCTCCAGGGCACGGTGGAGGAAGTCGTCCACGGCCTGGTCGTCGTCCGTCTTCACGGTCACCCGGACAAGGTCACCGGGAATCCGGATCGCGGCGAAGATCCCGCCGGCCGCCAGCAGCGCTACCCCGTGCTCTCGCCATTCCGCGCGGGCCCGCTCCTGATCCCCGGAGGCGGCCAGGAGCCAGTGGGCGACCGCGAGGTCCCGCTCCCGTCGCGTCACCAGGCCGACGCCCTCCAACTCCTCGGCCCTGTTCTCTCGGCGGCCCCACACTCCGCGGTGCACGCCCAGCACTTCGCCGCCAGAGCGGGAGTCAGCGTTCTTCGCTCGGCGCACACGTACAGCACGGCCATGGAGGGGCCAGGTGTGGTGGGAGTGTCGGCGGGGCTCTGCTGCGCAGTCCTGGTCATCGTCCAGCCTTGTGGTTGATCAAGAAACGTGGAGGTGGCCATTCCCCACGAGGGCAGGGGACGACCACCGCGTGCCAACCCGCCTACATGCGGCGACACTTGGCACTGAACCCAGTCAACGGTCACGCTCCGCTATGAGACCATCACGCATGCGGTACCCGCATACGGATATGCGCAGAGCGGGTACGGACAGGCACCCGGCGCCGTAAAGACGCCTAACGTGGAGGTACGTCATGAACTTCCAGACAGGACCGATCCGGGATGCCTCCCGGATCGGGGATTACGGGCGCGTGATCGAGCTGGCGCGCAAGGCTCAGCAGATGACGCAGACCGCATTGGGGCAGGCCCTTGGCCTGTCGCAGTCCGCCGTGTCCCGTCTGGAGAAGAAGGGCCAGGGCGACAGCGGGTCGGCCCGCTCCTGGTACGGCGGAGCAATCAAGGCCGCCCGAGCGGCAGGGAAATCGCTGCTGACCGCTTACCAAACCGGCACCCTGGCCCAGTTCGAGGCACATGCCGGGAACGGCACCGAGGCCCTGAACCTGACCCACAGGGCACGGCGGGCAATCGGCGAGAGGCGCCCGGCCGTCGCGGATGCGTGGCTGGCCTCGGTTGAGGCCTTGGCACACGCCGCGATCGGGGACCAGCGCGCCGCCGACCGGGCGCTGACGGCCTCCCGGAAGGCGGCGGAGACATTGACCACAGCCGAGGAGCCGCCGCCGTGGCCGTGGGTGTTCTCCTTCACCCCGGCGAAAGTGGCCGCCTGCCGCGTCAACTGTGGCGCTCTTCTTCGCCTCCCCGAGTGGGCGATCTCGGATGACGTAGAGGCATTGTCGACCGGCCACTCGAAGCAACGCGCCTTGCTAGTACTGGACATCGCAGCCGGTTACCTCTTCGCCGGCAGAGTCGAGGCTGCGTTCGCCCTCGCGTCGCGAGCGCTCGACACCGGCCTTGAGTACCGGTCCGGGCGGATCGTCGAGCGAGCCCGCACCGTGCGCCGTACTCTCACCACCGCCACCCCGCCCAAGGTGGTGCGGGACTTCGACGAGCGCCTCCACGGCGTCTGCCTGTAGGAGAGGGGATCAAAGCATGCGGACAGGAATCACCGGTCACCGCGGGCTGAGCAAGGATGTAGAAGAGCGGATTCGCGCGATGCTCGCTGACACCGTACGCGCCTACGACGCCGACGACCTGACGGCCGTCTCGTGCATCGCCGACGGCCCCGACTCCTGGTTCGCCGAAGCCGTCCTCAAGCACGGCGGTCAGCTCGAAGTCGTCATTCCAGCAAGCAAGTACCGTGAGAACCTTCCGGAATGGCATCACCCCGTCTATGACGAGCTGTACGCCCATGCGGCCGAAGTCCACGAGACCGGCATGACCGAGTCAACGTCTGAGGCGCACCAGGCGGGCAGCGAGGCTCTGGTGGGTCTGGTGGACGAGCTGATCGCCGTGTGGGACGGGAAGCCGGCCCGGGGTTACGGCGGGACCGCGGACGTGGTCGCGTACGCCGAGCGCACCGGCGTCCCGGTGCGGGTGCTGTGGCCGGAGGGCGCCAGTCGTTGAACCGGTCTGGGAGCGGACAGCGTAGCCCTGCTGCGTCTGCGGCCATCGGGGCGATGTAACTCTTGCCCTTCACCCAGCCAGGCAGTCAGCCCTGCTCAGCCTGGCCGACAGCCCCTTGAAGGGTTCACGCGGGCACCTTCTTCAGGCTCCTGACACATCGTCAGGTCCCTAGAGCCACCAGCCCCACCAGCGAGAGCGCGACGCCAACCAGCAGGGAAGGAACGCCCAGCAGCAGGATGAGCACCGCACCGAACACGAGGCTTCCCGTCGTACGGCGACCGACCTGGGCGGTCTCGGGGGCCGCAGGCTCGTATCTGATCTCAACCCGCTCATCGCCCCCGTTCGCGCCCGTGAGCTCACGCCGTACGCCGTGACTGTCGACGTACGCGTAGGTGTACTGCTTGACATCTTCGAACCAGAAGATCCTCTGCAGCTCTCCCTCGACGGTGATCCCTCGGGTACGCAGCACCCAGGCCTCCCGGAGCACCCGCCATCCGCCGAGCACGCCCAGCCCTCCGACGGAGAGCACCGCGGGGGCCACCGCCCAGAGGATCCCCGGGAACGCCGCGCCCTTCACCAGCAGCAGGACGAGCACCAGTACGTACGCGCCCCCGAGGCCCCACCACAGACGGACTCGGTTCGGTGTCGCCCGCTCCAGCAGCTCCTCGGCCACGAGCCCCGTCCCGTCCTGCCGCCGCTCGTCGGCGTCCCGTACGGGCAGTGCACCGCGGACGGCCTGCGCGAACTCGTGCACGGCGGGGGCACTGCGGCACCTGAGGTGGTACGCCGCGGGTTCGTCACCCGTCAGTACGACGGTCAGCCGCCGCCCCTTGGCGCCGTGAACGTCGACCCGTTCTATCGCCGCCACCGGTATCCGGCGCCGCACGCCGTCCGCCTCCAGCAGCACCACTCCGTCCCGCAGCCGGACAGAGGCACGACGTCTGCCGTGCAGCACCAGCGAGGACGTCCCTGTTGAGGTCACGTGGGCACCTTGGACGAGCCCGGGACCGGAGGAGACAGGTCAGACGTACGTCGTGAGCGATGCCGTGTCGCGGTGGATCGGCATGTGGGCGCCGGCCAGTGGAATCCCGCTTCCGCCGTGGCGGGTGGCGACGATCTCCGACGCGATGGACAGGGCCGTCTCCTCGGGCGTGCGGGCACCGAGGTCGAGCCCGATCGGGGAACTGAGGCGCGTCAATTCCCCTTCGGTGACGCCGACTTCGCGCAGCCGTTCGTTGCGGTCCAGGTGGGTGCGACGGGAGCCCATCGCGCCGATGTAGGCGACCGGCAGGCTCAGCGCCAGCTTCAGCAGAGGTGCGTCGAACTTGGCGTCGTGGGTCAGGACGCACAGGACCGTGCGAGCGTCGACCTGGGTTCCCGGGGGACGCCGTCCCTCGTCGTCCCCCAAGAAAGGCCCCCCTCAAACCCTGAAGGGTTACGCCCCGGCCAGATGCTCGGGGCGCACCGGCGTCCTGTTCAGCTCCAGTCCCGTAGCGTCACGGATCGCCGCGAGGACGGCCGGAGTCGACGAAAGGGTAGGTGCCTCGCCGACGCCGCGCAGCCCGTACGGGGCATGCTCGTCGGCGAGTTCGAGCACGTCGACGGGGATGGTCGGCGTGTCCAGGATGGTGGGGATCAGGTAGTCCGTGAAGGAGGGGTTCTTCACCTTCGCCGTCCTCGGGTCGACGACGATCTCCTCCATGACCGCGATGCCCAGTCCCTGGGTCGTGCCGCCCTGGATCTGGCCGAGGACGGACAGCGGGTTGAGCGCCTTGCCGACGTCCTGGGCGCAGGCCAGCTCGACGACCTTGACCAGGCCCAGCTCGGTGTCCACCTCGACGACGGCGCGATGCGCGGCGAAGCTGTACTGCACATGGCCGTTGCCCTGGCCGGTGCGCAGGTCGAAGGGCTCGGTCGGCCGGTGCCGCCACTCCTGCTCCACCTCGACGGCCTCGTCGCCGAGGACGTCCACCAGGTCGGCGAGCACCTCTCCGCCGTCGGTGACGACCTTGCCGCCCTCGAGCAGCAACTCGGCCGTGGCCCAGGCGGGATGGTACGAGCCGAACCTGCGGCGCCCCATCTCCAGGACCTTCTCGCGCACCAGCTCGCAGGCGTTCTTCACGGCGCCGCCGGTGACGTACGTCTGGCGGGACGCGGAGGTCGATCCCGCCGAACCCACCTGGGTGTCGGCCGGGTGGATCGTCACCTGTGCGACGCCCAGCTCGGTGCGGGCGATCTGCGCGTGGACGGTGACACCGCCCTGGCCGACCTCCGCCATGGCCGTGTGCACGCTGGCGACGGGCTCGCCCGCGACGACCTCCATGCGGACCTTGGCGGTCGAGTAGTCGTCGAAGCCCTCGGAGAAGCCGACGTTCTTGATGCCGACCGCGTAGCCCACTCCGCGTACGACGCCTTCGCCGTGCGTGGTGTTGGACAGGCCGCCGGGCAACTGCCGTACGTCCGCGCCCTCGGAGCTCTCCCACTGGCGCTCCGGTGGCATCGGCAACGCCTTGACACGGCGCAGGAGTTCGGCGACCGGCGCCGGGGAGTCGACGATCTGGCCGGTCGGCATGACCGAGCCCTGCGACATCGCGTTGCGCCGGCGGAACTCCACCGGGTCCATGCCGAGTTCCCCCGCGACCTTGTCCATCTGGGCCTCGTAGGCGAAGCACGCCTGGACCGCGCCGAAGCCGCGCATGGCGCCGCAGGGCGGGTTGTTGGTGTAGAGGCCGATGGCTTCGATCTCGACGTCGTCGACGTCGTACGGGCCCACCCCGAGCGAGGCCGCGTTACCGACCACCGCCGGGGAGGAGGAGGCGTACGCGCCGCCGTCGAGGACGATCCGTCCCTTGACGTGGGTGAGCTTGCCGTCCTTCGTGGCGCCGTGCTCGTAGTACAGCTTCGCCGGGTGGCGGTGGACGTGTCCGAAGAAGGACTCGAACCGGTTGTACACGATCTTGACGGGCTTTCCGGTGCGCAGGGCGAGCAGGCAGGCGTGGATCTGCATCGACAGGTCCTCGCGGCCGCCGAAGGCCCCGCCGACGCCCGCCAGGGTCAACCTCACCTTGTCCTCGGGCAGGCCCAGCACGGGCGCGATCTGGCGGAGGTCGGCGTGCAGCCACTGGGTGGCGACGTAGAGGTCGACGCCGCCGTCCTCGGCCGGAACCGCGAGACCGGACTCGGGGCCGAGGAAGGCCTGGTCCTGCATGCCGAAGACGTACTCGCCCTCGACGATCACGTCGGCCCGGCGGCGGGCCTCGGCCACGTCGCCGCGGACGATCGGCTGGCGGTGGACGATGTTGGGGTGCGGGACGTGGGCTGCGTGGTCATCCGTGCGGTTCTCGTGGACGAGGATCGCGTCCGGGGCGAGCGCGGACGCCTCGTCCGTGATCACCGGAAGGTCGCGGTACTCCACCTTGATCTTGGCGGCGGCGCGGCGCGCGGTCTCCGGGTGGTCGGCGGCGACCATCGCGACCGGCTCGCCGTGGTGGCGCACCTTGCCGTGGGCGAGGACCGGGGTGTCCTGGATCTCCAGGCCGTAGTTCTTCACCTCGGTCGGCAGGTCGTCGTACGTCATGACGGCGTACACGCCCGGCACGGCGAGGGCCTCGCCGGTGTCGATCGACACGATCTCGGCGTGCGCGACCGGGGAGCGCAGGATCTGGCCCCAGAGCATGTCCTCGTGCCACATGTCGGACCCGTATGCGAACTCGCCGGTGACCTTGAGGGTGCCGTCCGGGCGGAGCATGGACTCACCGATGCCGCCCTTGGTCCCCGAGGCCTGTGTGATCTTGGTGGGAGCGCCGTTCGGCATGTTCAGACCCCCTCGGACTGCCGGGCGGCCGCCAGGCGGACCGCGTCCATGATCTTCTCGTAACCGGTGCAACGGCACAGGTTGCCCGACAGTGCCTCGCGGATGTCCGCGTCGGTGGGGTTCGGGTTGCGCTCCAGCATGTCGTCGGCGGCGACCAGCAGGCCGGGAGTGCAGAAGCCGCACTGGACGGCGCCGGCGTCGATGAACGCCCGCTGGATCGGGGCGAGTTCCCCGCTCTCGCCGCTCTGGGAGCAGGTGTCCCTGGTCTGCGCGTGTCCGGCCTCGCCCGGTGGGGTTCCGCAGGCGGACAACCCATCGGAACGCTGCCTGGCCAGGTCCGCGAGGCCCTCGACGGTGACGACCTCGCGGCCTTCCGCCTGCCCGGCGGCGACCAGGCAGGAACACACCGGCACGCCGTCGAGGCGGACCGTGCAGGAGCCGCACTCGCCCTGCTCGCAGGCGTTCTTGGACCCCGGAAGGCCGAGCCGCTCCCTCAGGACGTACAGCAGGGACTCGCCCTCCCACACGTCGTCGGCCTGCTGCGGACGTCCGTTGACCGTGAAGTTGACACGCATTACGCGACTCCCTCCGAGGCGTGGGCGGTTCCGCGGTACGACTCCCAGGTCCAGGTCAGGGTGCGGCGGGCCATGACGCCGACCGCGTGGCGGCGGTAGCTCGCCGTGCCCCGGACGTCGTCGATCGGATTGCAGGCGGCGGAGCACAGGTCGGCGAACTGCCGGGCGATGGACGGGGTGATGATCTTCCCGTTGTCCCAGAAACCGCCCTCGTCGAGCGCCGCGTTCAGGAACTCCTCGGCCGCCGCGGCGCGGATCGGGGTGGGCGCCGCCGAACCGATGCCCGTACGGACCGTACGGGTGCCGGGATGCAGTGCGAGACCGAAGGCGCACACCGCGATCACCATGGCGTTGCGGGTGCCGACCTTCGAGAACTGCTGCGGACCGTCGGCCTTCTTGATGTGCACCGCCCGGATCAACTCGTCGGGGGCGAGCGCGTTGCGCTTCACCCCGGTGTAGAACGCGTCGATCAGGATGCGCCGGGAGCCGCGCACCGACTCGGCCTCGACCTCGGCGCCGGCCGCGAGGAGGGCGGGATGGGCGTCGCCGGCCGGAGAGGCGGTGCCCAGGTTGCCGCCGACGCCTCCGCGGTTGCGGATCTGCGGGGAGGCGACCGTGTGCGAGGCGAGAGCCAGTCCCGGCAGCTCGGTCCGCAGGTTCTCCATGATCCGGGTGTACGGGACCGAGGCCCCGAGCCGCACGCTGTCCTCGCCGACCTCCCACTCGTAGAGATCGCCGATACGGCCCAGGTCCATCAGGTAGTCGGGCCGCCGTTGGTCGAAGTTGATCTCGACCATCACGTCGGTGCCACCCGCAATCGGAACAGCGGTGGGGTGCTCGGCCTTCGCGGCGAGCGCCTCCTCCCAGCTGGCGGGGCGAAGGAAGTCCATGACCGGCTCTCTTCTTCGTCTCGTGATCGTCGGTTCGAAGCCGGGACCGGCGCGGCGGGCCCGGCTCGCTCATGTGCTGTTCACGGGGAGTGGTGTCAGTACACCGCTGTGTACTCCAGCGGGGTCAGTCACGGAAACCATGAAGGAGTTGGCTGGCCAAGGTGCCCATCTTGTAGATTCGTATGAACGGAAGCCCCGGTAACCTCCCCGCTCTCCTCTGGAAACACCAGGCACTGCCAGGAGGAATCACGGGCCCTGCTTCCGCAAGAACACCCCGCAGACACAAGAACGGCGGCGACGAGACATGCGGCTGCGCGCACTGCTGAACACCGACGCGCTGGGGCTGCGCCTGCTCGGCGGCGCGGACGAGCTGGACCGCACCGTGCGCGGTGTGATGACCACGGACCTCAAGGACCCCAGTCGCTATCTCTCCGGCGGTGAACTGGTCCTCACGGGCCTGGCATGGCGGCACGACGCCGCCGACTCCGAGCCGTTCGTCCGCATCCTCATCGCGGCGGGCGTCACCGCGCTCGCCTCGGGCACGGCCGAGCTGGGCGGCGTCCCGGACGACCTGATCGCGGCCTGCGCCCGGCACCGTCTGCCGCTGTTCGCCGTGCACGAGTCGGTGGCGTTCGCCACGATCACCGAGCACGTCGTCCGGCAGGTCTCCGGCGAGCGGGCGGGCGACCTGGCGGCCGTGGTGGACCGGCACCGCCGGATGATGACCTCGGGCCCGGCGGGCGGCGGCCCGGACGTGGTCCTGGACCTGCTCGGCTCGGACCTGGACCTGCGCGCCTGGGTACTCTCCCCCGTCGGCCGTCCGATCGCCGGCCCGACGCCGGGCCCCACGGCGGACGTGTGCTCCGCGCTGGCCGCCGAGCACCTGGCCGCGGCGCGCACCGGCCGCCACGGACCGCACCGGTCGACGGTCGGTACGACGACGTACTCGCTCTTCCCGATCCCCGGTAGCGGCCGCTCGGGCGGAGCCTCGCCGGACGTGCGCGAGACGGTGCTGTCCGACTGGCTGCTCGCCGTGGAGGCGGACGCCGGGGACTGGCCCGCGGAGCGGCTCGACCTGCTCCGGGGCGTCACCCAGCTGATCGCGGTCGAGCGGGACCGGCAGGACGCGGCGCGCACCGTGCGGCGCCGGCTCGCGCAGGAAGTGCTGGAGCTGGTGCAGGCGGGGGCCGCGCCCGCCGAGATCGCCGCCCGGCTGCGGGTGGCCGCACCCGTGCTGCTGCCCGGGCTCGGCGCGGCGCCGCAGTGGCAGGTGGTCGTGGCCCAGGTCGAGTGGGACGGCGGCACAGTCGAGTACGGACCGGTCGCTCAGTCGCTCCTCGAGGAGATCCTGGTCGACCCCCGGTCGGCGGGCCTCGAGCACTCCGACCGCATAGCCGTGGCCCAGATGGGTGATGAGGCGATCGCCCTGGTCCCACTGCCGGCGCTCTCCTCGGAGCACGACGGCCCCGAGTCGGGCATCCTCGCCGACGCGCTGCTGGAGTCCGTACGGGTCCCGCTGTCCGCGGGGCTCGACGACGACGGCCGGATCACGCTGGGCGTCAGCGCCGCGGTGCACTCGGCCGAGGGGCTGCGCGGTGCGCTGGAGGAGGCGCGGCACGCCCGCCGGGTCGCCGCTGCCCGCCCCGGACGGGTCTGCGCGGCCGGCCACCAGGAGCTGGCCTCCCACGTCCTGCTGCTGCCGTTCGTCCCGGACGACGTACGCCGCGCTTTCACGGCCCGCCTCCTGGACCCGCTGCGCGACTACGACCGCCGGCACCGCGCCGAGCTGATCCCGACCCTGGAGGCGTTCCTCGACTGCGACGGTTCCTGGACCCGCTGCGCGAGCCGGCTCCACCTGCACGTCAACACACTGCGCTACCGGGTCGGCCGTATCGAGCAGTTGACGAGCCGGGACCTGTCGCGTCTCGAGGACAAGCTCGACTTCTTCCTTGCGCTGCGCATGAGCTGACGTCACGGAATCGAGGATTCGGCACCGCCCTGCGCCGCCGAGGTCCCCCAAGTTTGTGAAATCTTTCACCCGCCCTCTTGGCCCCGTGCCACGATTGGTGCTGGAATGCCGCCACCACTCAACAGCTCAATGGCGTGCTCCGGGAGGGCAATGTGGCGCATACCGCCATGTCTGGTATCGGAACGACCTCAGGTGACGATCCCCTCCAGACCGCGGTATGGCGGCTGCGCTCACGCGCATGCTGGGCCGACGCGGCCGCCCTCCTCCAACCGCACACGGCGGGGGCCTCGCTCCAACGGGCCTGTCTGCTCGTCGAGCGGTGCCTGTACACGGAGCAGGGCTGGGAGGAGGCCGAGGACGCGCTGCGCACGGCCGAGGCGCAGGCCCACAGCGACGAGGAGCGGGGCGCCGCGGCCTGTGAGCGCGGACAACTGGCGTACGCGGCCACGCTGCACGGGGTGCGCGACCGGGCGGACGAGGCGCGGGCCGCGCTCGGCCGGGCCGCCGCGCTCATCGCGCCCGGCGCCCCGGGCCGGGCGCTGCTGGACTTCCGGCGCGGGCTCCTCGCCGAGAACCTGGCCCGCTCCCCGCAGGCGGCCCGCGCCGCCTACCGGCGCGCCCACGCGAGCGCCTCCGCGCACGGCGACGAACTGCTGCTCTCCTTCACCTGGCGCCACCTCTCCGGTCTCGCCCTGCGCGACGGCGAGATGACGGAGGCACGGCATGGTTTCGCCGAGTCGCTGCGGATCCGCGAGGAGCTGGGCTACCTCGTCGGCACGGCTCCGGCGCTGGCGTCGCTCGCGGACACGGAGAGCGAACCGGAGGCGTCCCGGCTGCGCGCCGAGGCGGGCCGGCTGTTCCGCCTCCTGGGCGGGGTGCCGACCTGGCTGGCACGCCAGCTGACGGCGGCGGAACCGTCACCGGGACCAGCCGCTTCGTAGGGCTTCACACGCAGTCGTCCCGCTTCAGGTTCAGAGGATGCTGAGAAATTGCTGTGCCCGGCACGATGGCTTCTCGCAGAAGGCGACAGGGCACGAAGACTGACAGTCCAGGGCCGGTGCGGTGTGCGGCCCGACTGTCAGGCCGCTCCCGCGACGTGCTCCCGCACCAACTGCTGCACCAGCACGAGATCCTGGGCGATCAGAGCCTCCAGCAGGGCCGTGTGCTCGGTCGCGTCGGCGAGCAGGTCGGCACGGCCGTGCGAGACCCGGCCGTCGACGAGCGGCCACTGTGCGCGGCGGTGCAGGTCCTCCGCGACCCGCGCCAGCTGCTCGTTGCCCGCGAGGGCGAGCACGCCGCGGTGGAAGGCCCGGTCGGACTCGGCGTAGACCGCCGGGCATCCGGAGGACGCGGCCAGGACGGTCGCCTCGGCCAGCGGGCGTAGCTCCACCCAGCGTTCGGCCGGCACCGTACGGGCGAGCCGCATCATCACCGGGATCTCGATCAGCGCCCGGACCTCGGTGAGTTCGGCCAGTTCGCGGGCGCCGCGCACGACGACGCGGAAGCCCCGGTTGGGTACGACCTCGACGGCGCCCTCCTGGGCGAGGTGCTGCATCGCCTCGCGCACCGGGGTCGCGGACACCCCGAACCGCTCGCCGAGAGCGGGCGCCGAGTAGACCTCGCCGGGCTCCAGCTCCCCCGCGACCAACGCGGTGCGCAGAGCGTCGAGGACCTGTCGGCGCACCGAGGCCCGCCGGATGACGGGGCGCCCGTCCACCGGGCGCGGTCCCGGGACCGGCGGCTCGCTGTGGGTGTGTTCCCCCCGGGCGGCGGCAGCGGAGGTGCCCCGCTCGCAGGCCTCGCCCCCCGGCCGGGGCCGCGCCGGCATCCCGGCGACGTCCGTACGGAAGCCCTGCGTACGGACATCCGGAACCCCCGTCTCGGCGGAGCCCTCCACGCTTCGGGAACGGGCCTGTTCCACGGGCTCCTCCTCCGGTTCTGACGGCGCCGGGTGACACTTGGGGCCATTCGCTAGTTACCGCTCGTTCAGCACCTTAGGCGTCTTACGCTCCAGTTCAAACACCGATTCGTTCAAGTAAGGCAAGGCTTACCTTCAAACGATCGCGCCACGACGGCCCGCACACCCCTCACCGCTCCGGCCCCGCCCGCACTCACGGACGCGCACGCCCGACCAGAGGCCTCCCCATACCCGATGGCCACGACGACTTCGAGTCGACCGTCGCACAACAAGCCGGCGGCCCGTTGAAGCACGCCAACCAGCTTCGCTCGTCGCAAGTTGAGGTGGCGTCAGCGGGTCCCGCAGACCGGACGTCTGGCCGCGTACCGTAAAATCCCCTCCGAACGAGGCCCCATGCGCATCACACGCGTATCACAACTTCCTCGGCTACCACAGGAATTTCCCGTGGAACCAGTCGCACGGGTAACCTTGTTCGAACTCACCTCCCGCCAATCAAGCGTGAGTTCGAGCAGAACGCCATCCAGCACATTCCCTTGCGCTTCCTTGGTGACCTCTTGCTCCGAAACCCCCTGAGGGATGGCGGGATTGGGCCACTATGGCGGGCGTTACGCCCTATCCCCATGCAAGGGACCCCAGATGACACTGACCGACATATCGCTGAACTGGCTGCTTCCGGGCGCCGTGCTGCTCGTGGGCGTGCCGACGGCGGTGGCGGTGCTCGCGCGCGGCAAGCGGTCCAAGGAGAACACGAGCGCCGACGACTCGTGGGAGCGCAGCGAGGAGCGCCGCAGGCGCAAGGAAGCGATCTACAGCAGCGCCTCCTATGTGCTGCTCTTCTGCTGTGCGGCCGTCGCCGCGGCGCTCTCCTTCCACGGCCTGGTCGGCTTCGGCCGGCAGAACCTCGGCCTCACCGGCGGCTGGGAGTACCTGGTCCCCTTCGGCCTGGACGGTGCGGCCATGTTCTGCTCGGTCCTCGCGGTGCGCGAGGCCAGCCACGGTGACGCGGCGCTCGGATCCCGGCTCCTCGTGTGGTTGTTCGCGGGTGCGGCGGCCTGGTTCAACTGGGTTCACGCGCCCAGGGGCATCGACCACGCGGGCGCCCCGCAGTTCTTCGCGGGCATGTCGCTGTCGGCGGCGGTGCTCTTCGACCGCGCACTGAAGCAGACCCGCCGCGCCGCACTGCGCGAGCAGGGCCTGGTGCCGCGACCTCTGCCGCAGATCCGCATCGTCCGCTGGCTGCGGGCGCCTGTTGAGACGTACAAGGCCTGGTCGCTGATGCTCCTGGAGAACGTGCGCAGCCTGGACGAGGCCGTCGAGGAGGTCCGTGAGGACCGGCGCCAGAAGGAGCAGGACAAGTCGCGCCAACGCGAGCAGCGGCGACTCGAGCGGGCGCAGCTCAAGGCGCTCAGCCGCGGCCACCGTTCACTGACCGGCGGGAACGGCGGCCGCAAGGTCGAGGTGCAGACCGTGGAGCGCACGGCTGAACCGGTCCCTTCGGAGCCTGCCCTACCGGCGGCAGAACTGCCCGTACGCACCCGCCACTCGCTCGAGCCCGTCCGGACCACCTCCGCTGACCCGCTCACCGTCGACCTCACCGCCGAGGACGACACCATGGCCCTGCCGCGGCTCGACTCCCTGGAGCGCAAGCTCAAGGATCTGGAGAAGCAGTTCGGCTGATCGGGCGCACTCAGGCGAACTCACGGCGTAGGCAGTCTGCGCAGGGTTGTATCCGACAACATGCGGTGACCATGACGGATGCCGATCTGAGCCAGCGGGAGTCAGTCTCACTGACTCCCGCTCTCCCATGCCGGCTCTCAGCGATCGCCACACACCTCCGACACACTCATCCCGCCGCTCAGGCAGCTCCCGCATCGAGTTCGAACCACACGGACTTCCCCACGCCGTGCGGCCGTACGCCCCACGCGTCCGCGAGGGACTGTACGAGGACCAGGCCCCTGCCGTGCGTCTCGTCCTCGGCGTCCGGTGCCCGCAGCGTCGGCCTTTGCCCCATGAAGTCCCGTACCTCCACGCGGAGTTTGCTCGGGGAGACGGTGGCCGTCAGGACCGCGTCGTGGTCGGTGTGGATGAGTGCGTTGGTGACCAGCTCAGTGGTGAGCAGTTCGGCCGTCTCGGACCATGCCGGCCTTGCCCAGCGCGTCAGCAGTTCCCGTAGCGCCCTACGCGCCTCGGGCACGGCCTTCAGATCGGCCCGCCCCAGCCTGCGCCTGAGATGTGCGTCTTTCGACCGGCCCCCCGCGCCGTCCGACGTCTCCTGCGTCTTCTCTGCCAAGTAGGCCCCGATGACCACAGGACCGCCCCCTCGTGCTCGCATCGTCATGGCCCCCCGCCCGCACGTGGATGTGGATTCCCCTCCTGCTCGAACGTGTTCACCGAATCCATGCCCCGTAGAAAGGGCGCCACTCATCCCGATTCGTCGGCGACCGGACGTAAGGGCGTGGATGGGGTCCGTGTGACCGGTGTGCGACGGCGACGGGCGGTCCGCGTGCGCGCATCGCGCAGGAGACGGGGCATCCTGCTCGCGCCCGGCGACAGCAGGCGCTGAGGCCGTGGGGGGTGTGGGGCCCGTCCACGCGCCCCCGACGGCGGGCCCACGCCCGTGAACCCCCGTCAGCCGAACTGGCCGGTGGGCACGATGGTGACCTGCCGGCGGTTCACCCGCGGGGGCAGCGTGGCGATGAAGGCGGTCTCCGCGATGTCCTGCGCCGCACCCACGGCGCCAAGCACTGCCACCACCCCCTCGTCGGCAACCTGCGCTTCTGCCACGAGTCCTTCCAGGCCCCAGGTCGAAGCGCCCTCAGGTGCGCGAAGGGCTTGGCGCCGGCTTCGTTGCGATGTTCCTCAACCCCGTTACGGACGAGGCAGGTTACGCAGGTTGGAGCGGGCCATCTGCACCATGCGGCCGACACCGCCGTCCAGCACCATCTTCGAGGCGGAGAGCGCGAAGCCCGTCACCATCTCCGCACTGATCTTGGGTGGGATGGACAGGGCGTGCGGGTCGGTGACGACATCGACCAGGGCGGGGCCGTTGTGCCGGAAGGCGTCCTTCAGGGCGCCCGCGAGCTGCTTGGGCTTCTCGACGCGGATGCCGTACACCCCGCACGCGCGGGCCACCGCCGCGAAGTCGGGGTTCTTGGTGGCGGTGCCGTACGAGGGCAGTCCGGCGACCATCATCTCCAACTCCACCATGCTCAGCGAGGAGTTGTTGAACAGGATTACCTTCACCGGCAGGTCGTACTGCACGAGAGTGAGGAAGTCGCCCATCAGCATGGAGAATCCGCCGTCGCCGGACATCGACACGACCTGCCGGCCCCGGTCGGTGAACTGCGCGCCGATCGCCATCGGCAGCGCGTTCGCCATCGAGCCGTGGGAGAACGAACCGATGATGCGTCGACGCCCGTTGGGGGAGATGTAGCGCGCGGCCCACACGTTGCACATCCCGGTGTCGACCGTGAAGATCGCCTCGTCGTCCGCCATCTCGTCGAGCACCGAGGCCACGTACTCGGGATGGATCGGGACGTGCTTCTCGACCTTGCGCGTGTACGCCTTCACCACGCCCTCGAGAGCGTCCGCGTGTTTCTTCAGCATCCGGTCGAGGAAGCGGCGGTTCTCCTTGGACTTCACGCGCGGGATGAGACAGCGCAGGGTCTCCTTCACATCGCCCCACACGGCGAGGTCCAGCTTGGAGCGGCGGCCCAGGTTCTCCGGTCGTACGTCGATCTGAGCGATCGTCACATCATCCGGGAGGAAGGCGTTGTACGGGAAGTCGGTGCCCAGCAGGATCAGCAGGTCGCACTCGTGGGTGGCCTCGTATGCGGCACCGTACCCGAGCAGTCCGCTCATGCCGACGTCGTACGGGTTGTCGTACTGGATCCACTCCTTGCCGCGCAGGGCATGCCCCACCGGGGATTTGATCTTCCCGGCCAGTTCCATGACCTCGGCGTGCGCGCCCGCCGTGCCGCTGCCGCAGAAGAGGGTGACCGTCTCGGCCCGGTCGATCATCTCGACGAGCTTGTCGATCTCCTCGTCGCCGGGACGGACGGTGGGCCGGGAGGTGACGAGCGCGGTCTCCGCGGGCTTGTCCGGGGCGGCCTGGTCGGCGATGTCGCCGGGGAGCGAGACGACGCTCACCCCGCTGCGGCCGACCGCGTTCTGGATCGCCGTCTGCAGCAGCCGGGGCATTTGCTTGGGGTTGGAGATCAGCTCGCTGTAGTGGGAGCACTCACGGAACAACTGGTCCGGATGGGTCTCCTGAAAGTAGCCGAGGCCGATCTCGCTGGACGGGATGTGGGAGGCGAGGGCGAGCACCGGCGCCATGGAGCGGTGGGCGTCGTACAGGCCGTTGATGAGGTGGAGGTTGCCGGGGCCGCAGGAGCCCGCGCACGCGGTCAGCTTCCCGGTGATCTGCGCCTCGGCACCCGCCGCGAAGGCGGCGGTCTCCTCGTGCCGCACATGGACCCAGTCGAGGGAAGGGCTGCGGCGTACGGCGTCCACGATCGGGTTCAGACTGTCGCCGACCACCCCGTACAGGCGTTTGACTCCGGCGCGGACGAGGATGTCGACGAACTGATCGGCGACGTTCTGCTTGGCCATCGATCCATGCACCCCTTCGGTTCCGAGATCCCGCCGTCGAACCGCCTTCCTGCGCCCGGCAGGCGGAAGAAGCCCGGCGACAGGCCCTTGGGTCCATCAATCCACAGCGACCGGGATCACGCCTCCCAAACGGCGGCCGCCGTACGGTCGTCGGCGTAGCCCTTCACCCGCACCGCGGTGTCCGCGAGAAAGGCGGCGAGGCCCGGCGGTCCGCCCGTCGACCAGCGGGTCGTCAGGTGCTCGGCGAGCTGCGGTTCACCGCGCAGCGGGTCGGCGAGGCCGCTGGTGCACAGCAGGAGCGTGTCACCCGGCCGGCCGATGGAGGCGCGGAAGCGAAAGGGGGCGCGCGGCGGTTCGGGCGCTGGATCGTACGGGCTCGGGGGCGTCGGGATCCCCAGGTCCATGGTGAGCCGGTCGCCCTCGGGGATCTCAGCGGGGAGCGAGCCGAAGCCGACCACCGCGTCGCCGGTCGTGTCGGCCACGCGCGGCTCGATGTCCTGCCATTCGCCGCCCCGCAGCCGGAACAGGCCGCCCGCTCCGACACCGAAGAACACCCGTGTGCGACAGGCCGGATCGGCCGGCAGCAGCAGACAGCGCAGGGAGGCGGTGTACTCCTCCGGCTCGACGCCCTGCTCGGTGGCGCTGGCGCGGAGCTTGCCGAGGCTGCGGTCGGTCAGCCGGTGCAGCCCCGACTTGAGGTCGCCGCGCCGGGCGGCCCTGATGTCCTCACCGAGGCGGGCGTGACTGCGCCCGACGGCCCGCCCGATCCAGTGACACACCTCGAGGGCGGCTCGGTGCGCCCCGGGCGTGTCTCGTGCGCCGGTGGCCATGGCGACGAGCACGAGCGCCTGGTCGCCGGTGCCGAAGCGGGCGGTGAGCAGGGAGTCCCGGCGCGGCTCGCCCCGGTAGCGGGCCGAGTCGCCGCGTAGGGAGACCGCGCGCAGCGTGCAGGCCCCGTATCGCGCTCCGTCCAGCACGGTGTCGGCGACCAGGTCCTCGAGGTCGTCCGGGTCGGCGGGCGGGAGGGCGGTGGGATCGGCGTCGTAGGTGGGCGGGCCCGACCCGAGGTGTCCGAGCGGAGGCCGGCTGCGGGGCACGGCGAGTGACGACGGCTCGGCTTCTGCGGCCGAAGGGGTGAGGTCCGCTTCAGCGGGCGAGGCCAGGGAGGCGGAAGCGGGGCCGGGAGATGCGGTCCCGGCCGGTAGGCGGTCCGGGGGCGGGGGCGCCTGGACAGGCGGCCGGTCGGGGGGCGGGGGCGCCTGGACAGGCGGCCGGTCCGGGAGCGGAGGCAGGCCGGCGGACGGCCGGAAGGCCGAGGCGGACGACGGCTCGGGCAGGGGGCCGCCGCGCGGTGGCTGTGCGCGGAACCCCGGCGGTTTGGGCCCGGGCGGGAAGGTCACGGGGCCCGGCGGGCGACCGGAGGGGGGTTCCCACGGGGCGCGCCCGCGGGCGTCCCCCCGGTCGGCCGGGTCCGGGAGCGGGGCGGGACCGGTGTCCTGGACGGCGTCACCCGCACCCGGCGGCGATGCGTCCGCGCCGGACGCATCGCAGGCGGCCCCGCTCCCCTGCCCCACGGCACCGGCCTGCGGTCCCGTCGCGCCCGGCGGCACCTCAGGCACTGGCGGCGCCTCAGAAGACAACGGCGCCTCAGAAGACAACGGCACGTCAGAGGACAACGGCACCTCGGAGACCGGCGGCGACCCATAACCCCCCACCGCCCCCTCCGCCGAGGCGAAGCGGTCGTCGAGGGTGTCGGCCGCGGGGGCCGCTCCCGTGTCGCCCGTGGAGTCGTCGTACAACTGCCCCCACCAGTCGTCCTTGTGCCCGGTAGGCCTCTCCCCCTGCTGGCTCATGCCCCCAATTGTCCACCGCACGGGCCATATGAAAATGGGGCAACCGGAAAATCGGCCGGGTGATCGGCTCCCGTCTGGTACGCCATCGGCTCCGGACCTGCGCGCCGGACGACGCCACGCGCGGTGATACGAATCCGGCCATCGTGAGACGGGCCGCCGGACGGTTCCACCCCCCACAGGCGAACCGCCCGACGGCGCCGCGGTGACAGGACCCGGCACACTTCCAAGGCCCGTCACGTTCTTGCGGGCCGAGTTGTCCTCGGCCCGATGGTCCCGGACGGGACCGCCACCTGGTTCCGCGGCGGCTGTCCGCCCTCGTCCCAGGCGATGGCCGGCGGCCAACGACCTGGGGAGCAATAGGGAGTGGGTGAAGGAGCGGCTTCCGGTGCGGTCGATCGCAAGGCGCCGGAAGGTCCTCGTAGCGGAGCTACTGGGACGTTTCGGCAACGCCGTGAGTGGCCGTGCCGGAAGCCGCGACGCCGCTCCCTATTGCTCCCCGGGTCGTAAGCCTCCCCAAGTCCCTCGTCGCCGGGCGCCCGTCCGCGTCCCGGCGGGCCAAGTCGACTCAATCCGGGAATTGCGGATGGCAGTTGTTTAAGCGGTGACGTCACTTTGGCAGAGGGGAAGGGGATACGGCGATGATGTTCTGAGGCGGGATTGCGCCGTGGCTGGTTTCCGCCACGACACAGCACCGCAGGGGCGGTCTTTGGGAAGGAACGACGGCTGATGCTGGCAGTGATAGGTCTGGACGAGACTCACGAGTCGGCGTATCGGGCACTGGTGTCCGCGGGTGCGGCCGATGTGACCGATCTCGCACGGCGGTTGACGATCGGTGAGCATGCCACCGAGCGCGCCCTGCGTCGGCTGGAGCGGCACGGCCTCGCAGCCCAGTCGACGGCCCGCCCCGGCCGCTGGGTCGCCGCACCGCCCGGGGTCGCCCTGGGTGCGCTGCTCACCCAGCAGCGGCACGAGTTGGAGCGGGCCGAGTTGGCGGCGGCGCTGCTCGCCGAGGAGTACCGGGCGGCTGCTGCCGAGCCCGCGGTGCACGATCTGGTCGAGGTGGTGATCGGTGCGGCTGCGATCACGCAGCGTTTCCTGCAGCTCCAACTCGGGGCGAGCGAGGAGGTCTGCGCCCTGGTCACCGGCACCCCGATCGCCGTGAGCGGCATGGAGAACGATGCGGAGGAGCAGGCGGCCGGCCGCGGGGTCCACTACCGGGTGGTGGTCGAGCGAACCGTGCTCGACCAGCCCCACGGCATCACCGAACTGACCGCCGCCCTCGTCCGCGACGAACAGGTGCGGGTGGTCGACAAGGTGCCGACCAAACTGGTGGTCGCCGACCGTTCACTGGCCCTGGTGCCGCTCACCTCCCCCAGCGCGGAGCCGGCCGCGCTCGTCGTGCACGCGAGCGGGCTGCTGGAACTGCTGTCCGGTCTCTTCGAATCGGTGTGGCGGGACGCACTGCCCCTGCGGCTCGGGACGTCCGGTGCCACCGAGCATCAGCCGGACGGCCCCGACAGCACCGATCTGCAGGTCCTGTCCCTGCTGCTCGCCGGGCTGACCGACGCGAGCGTCGCCAAACAGCTCGACCTGGGCCTGAGAACCGTACAGCGCCGGGTGAAGCGGCTGATGGAGCTGACCGGCGTGACAACCCGGCTGCAACTCGGCTGGCACGCGTACGAACGCGGCTGGGTCGCCCGGGACTGACCTGTGCTCCTTCCTCCGTTGCGACGCCCTTGTGCACGCCGCCTCATCGGCCGAGGAACGCCGGATCGATCGTGTCCGCGAGCGCGCTCATCCCCGCATCGTTGAAGTGGAGGTGATCACCCGGGTCGTAGGCGGGCAGGATGCGGGCGGGGTTAGCGGGATCGCGGACGGCGGCGTCGAAGTCCGCGACCGTGTCGAAGAGTTTTCCGCGGATGCGAGCGTTGACCTCCGTCCGTACGGCCTCCCGCTCCGGCGTCCAGGTGCCATGACCACCGAACGGCGTGAGCGTGGCGCCGACGACGTGGATGCCGTGGGCGTGCGCACGGGACACGATCCGGCGGTAGGCCTGTACGTAGGCGCCCGGATCCATCTGGGGCGGGTTGACGATGAGGTCGTTGATCCCCTCCAGGACGATCAGCGTACGTACTCCGCTGCGGGAGAGGGCGTCGGCGTCGAGGCGGGCGAGGGCGTTCGGGCCCGTTCCGTCGAGGAGGAGGCGATTGCCGCCGATCCCGGCGTTCAGAATGCCGGGCCTGCGGCTCTCGGGCAGCTTGCGCAGGCGTTCCGAAAGCAGGTCGGGCCAGCGGTGGTTGGTGCCGTAGGAGGATCCGGTGCCGTCGGTGAGGGAGTCGCCGAACGCGACGACACTGCCGGCGGCCGGACCCAGGACGTCGACCCCGGTCACGTAGTACCAGTGGGAGACGGTCCTGGTGTACGCGGCTCCGTCGGTGTCGGCGGCCCGATTGCCCTTCTCGGCGATGAAGTTGGTCTGCAGGGCGGTTTCGTGGAACGTCGCAGGGCCGAAGTCGCCGGGGGTGTGCACGGTGACGAGAAGGTCGGCCTCCGCCGGGACGCGGAAGCCGACGGGATCGCTGACGCGGTCCTCGCCCACCGGGACGGTCACGGAGGTGGCACCGGCGAAGGTGGCGCTGTGCACGGAGCCCGGAACCGCGTCGGGGCCGACGTGCACAACCGGCCGCTGCAACGCGACGGTGACGGTGTCGAGTTGGAGCGGGGCGGTGCCGAGGCGGTTGGAGACGTGGATGCGGACGGCGGTGCCGCCGACGCTGATGTGCACGACATTGCGGATGGAGGCGTCCGGGAGGGCGGGGGCGGTCCCGGAGGGGGCAGCCTCCCAGGTGCCGGTCCAGGGCGAGGCCGCCTCGGACCGGGCCGATGCGCCTTGGAAGGTGACCGTGGTCGAGACGACGGTGAGGGCCAGAACAGCGAGGCAGCGGCGCAAGGTTCCCCTCGCGCGGGGCAGTCGAATCATGCGCGCAAACTCTTTTCGCGGGCGGCCCCGGGCGCGGGGCCGGCGTTCCCTGCCTTCCCGCGACACGCCGACGAAGCAACACCTCGTCACACCTTCGGGTACATACGGCGGTCACCCCTTGTGAAGACCGCCGCGCTCATGTCCGTGGCCAGGGCCGGCGTTTCGGGCACGGTACCGCCCCGAACCGGCCTGTCGTGGCAGGCTTGTCGGCGGCGACCGTGCCCGCGAAGTCCTCTGTACGAAACCCGAGACGGCCTCGGAGGACCCCGACCGCAGGACGTGAGGAGCTCAGAAGTCGCGGGGAGCGAGGTCTTCGACGTCCTCGACCACCCACTGCCATTCCTCCTGGTCCATGTCCCACCTGGCCATGATCGCCCTGGCGCGAGTGCTGTTGTCCCGCTGCACCTCGTCCAGGGTCTGCAGGAAGTGGACGTGGAATCCGGACGGCAGTGACTTGCGCCTGCCACCCAGTGTCACGCCCACGGCGAGAGACACCACGCCCTGAGTGTCCGACCTCAAGGCTCGCACACGGTTTCCGTCTCCGCTGACGCTGGTGATGACGTCGGCTCGGACGAAGCCCCTCCTCTTGCCGCCCTCGGTGGGCTGGGTGAGAACCCAGATGTCCGCCACAGTCCCCTCCTCGATAGCCGGTCGGTCCACGTCCATCATTGCGGGGCGGCGTCAGGCCGCGGGCCCGGATCGCCTCAACTGCCCGATCTGCCCGGCGGCCTGCGACCACTGCGCACCCCGATCACCCGTGACGGGAAATGGCGGTGCGGACGTCGCTATGTGCTGCTAGCGTTCCCGGCATGAAGCGCGCTGCTGTGACGACGACGCCGGAGAGTGTCCCGGCGCGCTGACAGATGTCTCAGTCCGAAGCCCCGGGGCGAGTGCCCCGGGGCTTCGTCTTGCGGTCACTCGCCCGATGTCCGCGAGGAGACCGCCATGCATGACCACCGCAAGCTCGGCCGTGAACTGGGCCTGTTCGACACCGACCCGCTGATCGGCGCGGGACTGCCCTACTGGCTGCCCGACGGCGCGGCCGTACGGCACACCCTGGAGGAGTACATCCGCACCGCCGAACGGCGAGCGGGGTACCGGCACGTGTATTCACCGGTCCTCGGCAAGCGGGAGCTGTACGAGATCTCCGGCCACTGGGCGCACTACAGCGACGACATGTTCCCGCCGATGCACCTCGGTGGTGAGCAGGTCGTCCTGCGGCCGAGCCTGTGTCCCCACCACGCGGTCATCTACCGCTCCCGTTCCCACAGCTACCGCGAGCTGCCCCTGCGCATGGCCGAGCTGGGAGGCATGTACCGCTCCGAACTCTCCGGTGTGCTCGGCGGGTTGACCCGTGTCCGGGCCATCCAGCTCAACGACGCGCACATCTTCTGCACCCTGGACCAGGTCGCCGAGGAGGCGCGGGCAGCGCTGGAGATGATCCGCCGTGCGTACGAGGCGCTCGGCATCACCCCGACCCGCTACCGGCTCTCCCTGCCCGGCCCCGGCGGCAAGTACGTCGCCGCACCCGAGAAGTGGCAACGCTCCACCGCCCTGCTGACCGACGTCCTTGACCGCTCGGGCCTGCCCTACGAGGCGGCCGAGGGCGAAGCCGCGTTCTACGGCCCCAAGATCGATGTCCAGGTCGCCGACGGCGCCGGCCGGGAATCCACCCTGTCCACCGTTCAGGTCGACTTCCACCAGCCCGAGCAGTTCGACCTCCACTACATCGGCGCGGACGGCGCCAGACACCGCCCGGTCATGGTCCACCGCAGCATCATCGGCAGTGTGGAGCGAGCCGTCGCCCATCTCATCGAACGGCACGGCGGTGCCTTCCCCGCCTGGCTCGCCCCCACCCAGCTCGCGATCCTCCCGATCTCCGACACCGAACTGCCGAACGCCGTGGCGCTCGCCCGGCGATGCTCCGGCCTCGGGCTGCGTGCCGAGATCGCAGGACCGGACCGCGGCAGCCTGGGCGCCCGTGTCCGAGAGACCCGCCTGATGCCCTACCAAGCCGTCATCGGCGCCAAGGAAGCCGCCGTCGATCACGTCGCACTGCGGCTTCGTGACGGACGCCGACTCGACCCGCAACCGATCGGCAGTGCGCTTGCCCACATCAGCGCTCTCGTCGATGCCCACAGCACCGACCTGTGGGTTGACGCCGCCTGAGGCCCCAACAGCTGCCCACCGGCCGGGCGGGGCAGCGGGGAGCCGGACGGGCCGGATCCCCGCTGCAGGCGGCCCGGTGGGGCAGGCGGGCACGAGCCCGCCTACCGCCACCGTCCGCGCTTCGCCTCCATCGCGGCCCTCCCCTGGGCTCCCTTCCGCTTCCACTCGCGCCGCAGCTCCGCCCGAACCCGTACGTCCGTCTTGGCGACGATCCACTGGTTCTCCCTGAGCAGCTTCCGGTAGCTCTCCAGCCGCCGCTCGGGCAACTCCCCCGCCTCGACCGCGGCGCGCACCGCGCATCCGGGTTCGGCGACATGGGCGCAGTCGTCGAAGCGGCATCCCTCGGCGATCTCCTCGATCTCGGAGAACACCTGGCCGACACCGGTCCCGGCGTCCCAGAGTCCCACTCCGCGCAGGCCGGGCGTGTCGATGAGGACGCCTCCGCCCGGCAGGGCGAGCAGGTTGCGTGTGGTCGTGGTGTGGCGTCCCTTCCCATCCACGTCCCGCGTGGCATGCACGGTCATCACATCCTCGCCGACCAGCGCGTTCGCGAGGGTCGACTTCCCCGCGCCGGACTGCCCGAGCAGCACGGTCGTACCGCCGGACAGCAGCGCGGCGAGGACGTCGAGTCCCTCTCCCCGCTGTGAGCTGACCGGCAGCACCTGCACTCCGGGCGCGGTCGTCTCCACGTCCTGGACGAGGTAGGAGAGCGTCGTCGCTTCCGGTACCAGGTCGGCCTTGGTGAGCACCACGACCGGCTGCGCCCCGGACTCCCAGGAGAGTGCCGACTTGTGCAGCAGGGCCTCACCGCTCGAGCTCGCATGGGCGAGCGCGAGGAACCGCTCGACCCGACCGAGGTCCAGTTCGAGCGCGAGCGACACACAGATGACGACGTGATCGATGTTAGTGGCCAGCACCTGACCGTCGGAACGCTTGGACGACGTCGACCGCACGAACGCGGTACGGCGGGGCAACAGCGTCCGCACGTACCGCGGATCGCTGCCTTCAGGGTCGACAGCGACCCAGTCCCCCGTGCACACGACCTTCATCGGATCGCGGGGAACAACGAACTCCGTGTCGGCACGAACAGTGCCGGCCGACGTGACGACATCGCACAAGCCACGGTCGACGCGTACGACGCGGCCAGGTACGAGGCCCTGATCGACATAAGGGGCGAACGCCGTCTCCCAATCGGCATCCCAGCCATATGGCACGAGCGGATGCGAGGAGGACAACGAAGCCATGGCAGAAGAGAGAGGCAAGGGGTGACCCTTCGAAAGGTGGCCCCGGCACACGCGCGTCGGCGCGGAAAGGGAAAGGTCAGCCGGAAACCACGGAGGTGAGATGAATGAACGTCCGGATGCGCGCAGCACCCACCACAGAAACAGCCATCGGTCACACCTCCTCGACCACGCCGAACCACCACGACAACTCGACCAGCTGCCGCGCGAACACAGACGACCCTAGAGGCAACGGGCAGACGACGCCAACGAATTACTCCCCCACTCGACAGTGCCGGCTTGCCGACCCTCCGGGTGGAGCTCTGCAGCCGTCAAAGCGGACCGGCTCGAGCGTCGATGACGCGAGAGCCGCATCAACATCAGCCCTGCTCGTTGCCGGTGCTGTGGGCGAACAGAGCCCGCCGACAGTACGGTGTCCGCCTTGCGGAATTCCGCTTGGCCGCGACGGACCCGTTCTGCTGGACTACCACCTTGACCGGGACCCGTCCGCAGGCGTGTACGGGCCATTCGTCCAGCCACCACCACGTTGCCGGGAAGAGCCATCCATGACCACCGAGCACCCGACAATCCGGGCACTCCAGGGAATCGACGCGTTGCCCTGGGCCGATCTGAAGCACAACCACGGGACCGCTGAGGACATCCCGGGGCTGCTGCGCGACATCGCCACCGGTGACAAGGACGGGGAGGCGAGCGAAGAAGCGGCCTACGAACTGCTCGACCGACTCTTTCACCAAGGCGGCTGGATCTGCCCGGCCGCGACGGCCGCACTCCCGTACGTGTTGGCCGTGGCGGCGATACCAACGGTGCAGCAACGGCTGACCCTGCTCGAACTGGTCGAGAGACTGGCCGAAACGGCGGCAACCGCAGAGCCCCGCTTCGTGGATCGGAACTGGCCGGACGCCTGGGCACAGTCCCGGCCCTCCGTCGTGGCTCTGTTTGCCGACGCGGTCCCTGCGGTCCGCCGCGCGGCTGTCGCCATCCTGGCCGTGGCACCCGAACCGGTCACGCCGACCCTGACGCTGCTGCGGGAGCGCTGGGAGCAGGACAACGATCAGACGACCCGGCTCACGGCACTGATCGCGCTGGGCCAGACGGCGGCGAAAGCCTCGCCGGACGAGCTCGGCCGGGTGACCTCCCTCCTCGACTCCCTGCTCACCGCAGAGCAGCCGGCCGTGAGGCTGGCCGCACTCCACGCTCTGGGATCTGTGGACCGCGACGCGCCCGCCCGCCACCTCGACCTGCTCATCGACACGCTCACCGCACCCCAGGCAGCGACGGATCTGCCCGAGGCCTGGTCGGACACGACCCTGGCCCGCCTCACCCGCGAGAGCTACGACCTCGTGGCAGGCAAGCCCGAGACAGCCACCGCTTTCGTGACCCGCCTGGCAGCGCCGACCAGGCCGGTGGAGCTTCGCCGCGCCGCGCTGGAACGCGCCGGTCTGCTGTTGGCGCAGTGGCGCTCCCCGGCCACGGCCCTGCTACCGGTGCTGGCGCAGAGCCTGGAGGCGGCAGAACCCGAAATCCGGGTCCAGGCCGCACACCTACTCGCAGCCCTGGGCGCCGTCTCAGCCCCGTACGCCGAGCAGTTGGTCGCCCACCTGGCCGACCACGGGTCCCGGCCGTCACGGCGAGTCGCGGACACAGTCGCGGACAACGCCCTGTGGGCGCTCAGCCGATGGGGAGATCCGCGCTGCCTGCCCGGACTCGTCGACCGTCTCTTCGCGCGCAGGGCCGTCTTCGCGACGCACGGTTCGCACTACTCGCCCGACTTCCTCTACTTCCCCACGCTCCCGGGCATGCACGAGGTGCTGATGCCGCTGAGCGCTCACGCGGATGAGCTGCTGCCTGGCCTCCGGGCACTGCTGCGTCGAGTTCACACGTCCGACGACCAGGAGGCAGCACGCGCGTGCGCGCAGGTCCTGGCCGCCTGGGGGCCGGCCACGCTTCCCGCCCTGCCTGAGCTGACTGACCTGCTGGCCCACCCGCAACTGCGGCGCTTCGCCACCGAGGCGCTCGCGTCAATCGGCCCCGGAGCCGCCGATGCTCTTCCGGATCTTCGTCGCGCGGAAGCCCGCATCGAAGCGGGCACGCGCGCGGAGGCGTCAGAACGACAACTGTTCGCGTGGGCGCGGGTACAGCTGGGCGACGACCCGCAGCCTGCCCTGGAGTTGCTGGGAGCGGCCTTGGGGAAAGACGGAGTGTTCCACGCCGCGATCCGGTATCTGGGGGACCTCGGTCCGCAAGCCGTCGGCCAGGCCGACCGCCTGCACTACCTCATGGAGAGGGCTCATCCCGGGAGCTGGGAGCAGATCGAGGCGGCGGTCGCACTGTGGAAGGTCACAGGCGCGCCGGAACCAAGCCTCCAGTCGCTCGAACAGGCCGTCCTTCCTCTGGCCCAGGGCCGATACCTGCCGGTGATGCGTCGAGCCGTGGAAGGGCTGGCCGACATCGGCCGGCTCGGTGCCGAGACGCGCGTCGCACTCGAAGCCGCCCTGACCCTCGACCGTCGACTGACCTCGTCGGGAAGTTGGCGAAGTTTCGTCGAAGACGAGCAGATCCGCCACGCCGTCCACCAACTGCTCGCCACGGTCGACTGATCGGCCCTGAGGGCACGTCTCCCTGTTGCCTGCGCTTTCCAACTGTTCCTCTGGGTGTCCAACCGGGTTCGCCACTGTTCTGACCGGCGGCACAGCGCCTGGCCTCGGCCCGCTCGGACCCCTTGAACGGAATTGAATGCAACCCGAACTGCAACCTTTTGGCGGTCAGCCACCAGCTGTCCATCGCTTGATCACGGCGGGGGCGCTGTAGGGGGCCGGCCAGATCCGGAGGTATACCTGCTCGATCGCCTCGGGGGCTTCGTACCCTTCCTCGCCTGGCTGGCGGACGTTTGCCAGGTTCGCCCGTGACGCACGGATCCGCACGAAGCCCTTGGGGACTTCGAAGCGCGCAGCGTCCGGTAGGTAGTCGGTGCAGCCCAGAACCGCGATGCGGCCGGTAGGCACCTCGATACTCGCTTCCACCACGTGGTCGAAGGTGTCGATGTCGTCAACCGGCGGATGGTCGAGCAGCTCGACCGTCACCGCGACGTGCATGTTGACCTCGGTGCCGATGCCGAGCGTCTGCTCCGATACGGCGAGGGCTTCCGACACCGCCTCCTTCGTCCACGCGTCGCCCAGATCGTCTTCCGCGTCCTCGTCCATCACGTGCAACTGGAAGTAGTCGGCGAAAAGCAGCAGTTGTGTGGTTGCCACCGGCCGATGAACCTTCTCTCGATCTTCTTGCTGGTCAACGTCTCGTGCGACTCCTCAGACGCTCGCTGCGAGGCGGCGTGCGGCGTCGGGCCAGGGCGTGGGTTGCAGTCCGTCCTCGGCCATCATGACCTCCTCCTCCCACCAGCCGGTCCCGTCCAGCCAGGAGATCAGCCACTGGGCCACGGACGGCGAGTCCAGGAACCTCGCGTCGGCCCATTGGTCAGGGCCGGCGTTCGGCTCGAAGAGGAGAACGGGAGCGTCGGGGGCCAGGCAGTCAACAGCGGCGTACATGCCGCAGCCCCAGTCCAGAATCGGCAGCACGCCGCGCGGCCAGTACTCCGAGCGAGTGTTGCGGAGCGGCCCGTACTCGGCCACGGCGGTTCGCCCGTCGCCGACAAGTGGCAGAAGGGTGCAGTCAGGGCCGAAGCCGCCGTTGGCGACCTGGAGGTACAGAAGGCGGAGCAGCGGCGGCAGGCGGCTGAAGCCGAGTGCCTGCTCGGCGTCGGCGATGTCCTGTTCGCTGACGTACGGGGCAAGGACCCCTCTCTCTTGCTCAGCGCGGTCACGCACGCGCAGCAGGAGCTCGGGCAGGTTGTTCATGCAACTGCCTCTTCGCTGGCGAAATGCCGGTCGATGACGTCAGCGGACTCAGGTGCGAGCTGGTAGATCCCCTGCAGGCTCAGTGCCCGCAGGAGCCGACCGCCCTCGACGTACTTGAGCTTCCGCTCGCCCCGTCGCGAGATGAAGGTGAGGTGTTCCAGCTGGCATCCGGGCAGCGGCCGGTCGAACCTAAGCGGGCTGCCGGGTGGCCCCAGCACGACCTCGGAGAGGCAGCCGCTCTTCAACGGGCGCCAATGGATCAGCTTGGGATAGTCCTCGTCGGCGAGCTCCGCACCCGCCCTGTCGTAGTCGACGATCCGCTGGACTTCCATCGAGCAGACCGGGTACAGCGCGGTCCGCCGGGCGCGGACAGCGAAGATCCGGTCGCCGGACGCGACGCCGGCACGTCGGAAGCTCGGACGCGACTGATGAGGTCCGCCGAACAGCACCGTCGGGCGCTGCCCCGTGAAGCCTCCGCGTATCAATTCACGGCACAGGTCATTGGTCCACAGCACGGTGTAGGAGTTGGCCACGGCCCCGAACATAGCGGTGGGCACCGACAGTGCGTCACGGCTACCGGTCCAGCAGATGGTGCATGACGGTTTCGGGGATGGCGGGATTGGCGGCGGCGCCGGTTGCAGTCGCGGTGTCGTGCAGGAGGGTGGCCAGGACACGGGTGGGCAGGCGCGGGTCGGCGGCTGCCTCGTCCCGTATGCCGTGGTGGGGGTCGTCGAGCATTCGGATCACGGATGCGGCGGACAGGCGCTGGTCGCGCAGGGCTCGCCAGCGGACGCCTGAGTCCGCGTCCCGGCTGAACCGTTCCACCAGCTCGGCGGTCGACTTCGGATCGAGGAGAGCGAGCTCGCGCGTACGGGGGTCGGGATCGTCCGCGTAGCGCAGGGTCCCCTGCCGAGGGAAGTTGGGGTGCTCGGTCATCCGTGCGGCTGAGTAACCGTTCCAGCTCTGCGCCATCTCCAACAGTACGTCGGCCGGGGCCTGGGCACAGTGTTCGGCCAGGAAGAGCCGGACGACCCAGTCCTCGTCCTGCGCCAGCAGGTCGACCACGTCGGGTGGCAGGTTCTTCGCGCACGCGGCGCTGCGGCGGAGCATCACGTGCGCGGAGGTGGCGCAGCGACGCATGGCCTCCTCGTCGTCCTCCAGGTCCCGGACCCACTGGAGAGGATTGCAGCGGGCACTCGGGTCGAACTCTACGGCAATTCCGGAGCGTTCCGCTTCGGTGAGGTCCGGGCGGACGGAGACCAGCCAGCGAACGCCGGGCTCCGGGTCCTGGCCGAGCAGGGCCACCAAGTCGGTGTCCAGATTCGGGTTCTGCGCGGTGGCGCTGCGCAGAACGGTCTCGGTGCCGTGGACCAGATCCTCGGCCAGCTCACGGGCGAGCACGCAGGTACGGGCAGCGCCTTCTCGCCCTCCGTCGCTGGGGAGTTCGGCGAAGTCGGCCGCCGAGAGCGGGGTGGAACGGTGGTACCGCAGGAGGGCTTCGGTCCGCACCTCGGCATCCGGGTCTGCGAGGAGGGCTGCCTGCGCCGAAGGGGCCAGGTGAATCCACACGCGTGGGGCGGCCACCTTGCGTACCTGGGGGTCCGGGTCGGCGGCGAGCGCGGCAAGATTCCGCACCGGCAGGTCGCGGTGGAGGGCCAGTTCGGCGCGTACACGCGGGCTGGGATCGTCTGCGAGCTGAGCGTACGTGGCGGCGGTGAGCGCTGCTCGGCCGTCCACCGCGCACGTGAGGAGGATCCACCGATGACGGGGCTCGGGATCGTGGAAGTGTTCGGCGCGCTGTTCGGCGTCGAGCAGCCATCGCTCCGCCAACGCTTTGCGTACCCGCCACTCGGGGTGCGCGACCCAGGCCCCGACTACGTCTTCGGGGAGGTCCCGATAGATGAGCCAGGAGGGGAGCCGCTCCTCGGGAGCGACGTCGAGGAGACGGAGCAGCACGGACGAGGAAGCGCAGCGGTTTTTCGCCAGCCCCTCGCGCCATGCTCCCTGCAGCCTGGCCGAGGCGGTCTTCCACCGCAGGACGGTGTTCCAGCCGGCCTCCCGGTCCTCCGGGCTCTCCGCAGCCCGGGCCTGTGCCGACGACTCCAGCCAGTCGGTGAACGTGGCGATGGCGACGAACCAGACCGCGAACGCCTCGGTGGTGACGCCCAGGACGCTCTCTCCGTCCAGGGACATCGCCACGAATTCCGGTTGGCCCGCCTTCGGGCCGCGAAGCCCGGCCAGATCCCAGCCCTCCGCCAGCCGCACTCTGGTCCAGTGGCCGTGTTCGCAGCAGGTGCAGCCCTGGTTGGCGACGCTGATCAGGAACTCTCCGTCCGCGTTGATCACGTCGTGCTCGACAGCGATTCGGTGCCATTGCCGGTTCAACTCAGCAACCAGGTCGGCATGGTCGTCCGGCACCGCGAGCGTGGGCTCTGTGCTCCCCCCGATCACAGGGCGCCAAGCGGCCGCTGTGGGCAGCGCATTGGAGACCCGGCCGTGCCCGACCACCTCCAGGCCGGCGCGATGGAACAGTTCGCTTAGTGGTCGGCTCCGTAAATCCTTCAGGGGTTGACTTCGAAGGCGGGATCGTGGCTGGCGTCCGGTCAGGTGTTCGGGGCGGCGAGGTGGAGGTGGCAGGCGCAGTCGAGGGCCTGTGCGGGGGTGCCGGTGAGTGAGCCGGTGGGCAGGACGGTGTTCTCGTACGTGTCGCTGCTGGCGAGGTAGAGGGCGAAGCCCCACGTGGCGGCGGTGCCGTTGTAGCGCAGTCGCATCAGCTTGACCTGTTCGCCGTCGGCCAGCTGCCCGGGCACGTAGGCGAAGGTGCCGCGGTGGCGGACGTGCAGGCGGGTCAGCTGCGGCCAGGCGGTGCGGGCGTGGTCGCCCAGGCGCTGCTCGAGTGAGAGCCTGGTGTGTTCCGAGGGTGCGGGCATGGCACCATCCTGCCCGCCGGGCCGGGGCCGAGAGACGGCAGGCTACGGCTGTCGTGCTCTGTCTCTCTCATGATCGGCTCCCGCTCCATGCCTGTTGTCCCGGCCCGCCTGATCACCCTGACCGCTTCCGAGCGTGGGCGGCTCAAGAAGATGGCCTACGGTCACAAGACCGAGTACCGGCTGCGGGCTCGGGCGCAGGTGGTCCTGCACGCGGCCAGGGGACGCTCCAACGCTCGGATCGCCCGGGAGACCAGCCTGCATCTGGACACGGTGCGCAGGTGGCGGGGCAGATTCGCCGAGCAGCGCCTGGCCGGGCTCGCCGACCGTCGACGCTCCGGCCGCCCGCCGGCCTTTACCGCGTTGCAGATGGCCGAAGTCAAGGCGCTGGCCTGCCGGTTACCCGCCGAGAGTGGTGTGCCGCTGTCGCGCTGGTCGTGCCCGGAACTGGCCCACGAGGCGATGGTCCGGGGCATCGCCACGTTCGTGTCGGCCTCCACCGTGCGCCGCTGGCTCGCCAACGACGCGCTCAAACCCTGGCAGCACCATTCCTGGATCTTCATCACCGATCCCGACTTCCGCACCAGGGCCCAGCGCGTGCTGGATCTGTACGCCCGCACCTGGCAGGGCGTCCCGCTCGGCGAGGACGAGTACGTGATCAGCGCGGACGAGAAGACCTCCATCCAGGCCCGCTGCCGCTGCCACCCCACCCTCGCACCCGGCCGGGCGAGAGCGATGCGCGTGAACCACACCTACGAGCGCGGCGGCGCCGTGGCCTACCTGGCCGCCTACGACGTCCACACCGCCAGGGTGTCCGGCCGCACCGAACCACGCACCGGCATCGAGCCTTTCATGAACCTGGTCACCCAGGTCATGACCCAACAGCCCTACGCCAGCGCCAGACGGGTGTTCTGGATCGTCGACAACGGCTCCTCCCACCGCGGCAAGAAGGCCGCCGACCGGCTGACCGCCGCGTTCCCGAACGCCGTCATGGTCCACACGCCCATCCACGCCTCCTGGCTGAACCAGGTGGAGATCTACTTCTCCGTCGTCCAGCGCAAGGTCGTCTCACCCAACGACTTCACCGACCTCACCGAGGTCAGGAACCGGCTCCGAGCCTTCGAAGACCGCTACAACGCCACGGCACAGCCGTTCCAGTGGAAGTTCACCACCTCCGACCTGGACGATCTGCTGGCCAGGCTCGACCGGCACACCACCGATCACCAGGGAAAAATCCTCGCTCCGCCTCGCCGCATAATCAACCCCCGAAGGACTTCCGGAGCCGATCGCTCAGAGCCAGGGCCGGCGGCCCGGTCCGGTCGGGTGCGTGCCTGTGACGCCCATGACCACCGAGTAGAGGCTGGTCTCTGCGGCAATGAAGAGACGGTTGCGCTTGGCGCCGCCCCAGGAGATGTTGGCAACTGCCTCGGGGACGTTGAGCCGCCCGATCAGCGTGCCATCGGGGTCGTAGCAGTGCACTCCGTCGCCCATCGCGGCGGCCCAGAGCCGACCGGCGTCGTCGAAGCGGAGATTGTCGAAGCGGGCGGCCTTGCGGGCCTCCGCTTCAGCGAAGACTTTGCCCTCGGACAGCGTGCCGTCCTCGTGTACGTCGAAGACCCGGATGAAGCCTGCTCGGGTGTCGGAGACGAACAGTTGCTGCTCGTCATGTGAGAACACCAGGCCGTTCGGGGCGCCGAAACAGTCGGCGACCAGCCGCACTTCGCCGGTGGCCGGATCAATGCGGTAGACGTTGTTGGAGCCGATCTCGCTCAGCGCACGATAGCCCTCGTAGTCGCTGGTGATGCCGAAGTCCGGGTCGGAGAACCAGATCGAACCGTCGGACTTGACGGCCGCATCGTTCGGGCTGTTCAGGCGCTTGCCCTTCCACCGGTCCGCCAACACGGTGATGGTGCCGTCGTGTTCGGTCCGGGTCACTCGACGGTTGCCCTGCTCGCAGGTGATCAGCCGGCCTTGACAGTCGAGAGTGTTGCCGTTGGTGTGCCCGGCGGAGTGGCGGAAGACGCTGACGGTACCGGTCTCTTCGTCCCAGCGCAGCATCCGGTCGTTGGGGATGTCGCTCCAGACCACTTGCCGCCAGGCAGGCAGGTAGATCGGCCCCTCGGCCCAGCGGCAGCCGGTGTACAGGACCTCCAGCGCCTCGTCACCGTTCATGCATCGCCCGGTACGGAACCGGTCGTCGAGCATCTCGTACAGTCCGGGGCGCTCGCCGGTCATGAGGCCTTCCCTTCTGTAGGCATCGCACACTGAACATGCTTTGGCTAAGAACCTAGACAACAGGACAAGGTATGGTCAGCACAAGAGAATTCCGAACGGAGAGTTGTGGATCACGTCGATCGCGTCCTGCTGGCGCAGCTCCAGCGAGACGCCACCCAGTCCTACGCCGCGCTGGGCCAGGCCGCCGGTCTCTCGGCCGGCGCCGCTCACGAACGTGTGCGCAAGTTGCGGGAGCGCGGCGTCATCCGGCGCACCACCGTCGAGACAGACCCGGCCGCGCTGGGCGGCGCCGTCCTGGCCTATGTGATGGTCGACTCGACTTCCTGGATGGGTGATGCGGCACAGGATTTCGCCGCGCTCCCCGAAATCCTGGAGGCGCACATCATCGCTGGCAGCGCCTCGGTGCTGGTGAAGGTCAGAACCGCATCCACCGAGCAACTGCAGGACGTGTTGCGCCGGATCTACGCCATCGACGGGGTCAGCAGGACGCAGGCCACGGTGGTCCTTGAGACCTTCTTCGAGCGGCCGCTCTCCCCGCGGACTCCCGAGCAGACGTGATCGAGCACTTCATCGGACACTCCCTATCTCGCGACCACCGACATCTGCCGCAGCGACATGCACGGTCGCTGCTCCGGCGTCAACCCCCGAGGGACTTCCGGCCCCGACCACTTAGTTCACTCATTTCACCCGTCATGACGCCCATCTTCCTCCACGGCCAACGAGGTGGGTCCGGAAACCTGCTGGGTATCGGATGGGTAGGTACCCGACGCTGTCAGAGGCATCCGCCGTCCGCTGAAAACCGAGACCAAGGTCCAACGAAGACCCCGGCCGTCGAGCGGTCCGGGTGCCCAGCCGAGCGAACGGTCGCGCTGGTCGGCACATGTGGGTGTCGGCCGGCGACCGCGCGTTATGGGAGGAGCTGATCGGTGAGAAGACGCTTCTTCCGGTGACTCCGGCCAGCGAGGAGGACGATGTGACCACCTTCGCTGAACAGGAGCTCGACCGATCCTGCAGGGAGGGAAAAGAAGGCTGGTTCGTCAGCGACGGCCGGCCTATCCGTGATCTCGATCTGTAAACCGGCGGTTTGACCCTTCCGCGCATGCCGGTTCAGCGCTCCCATGAACCGATGTGGATCACTTCCGTCGAGCGCGCTGCTGCCTCCGTCGCGCTGGGGTGCCCGCCGTGGGAGCTTGGGCTGTGCGCGGGCTGCGGCCAGCTGATGCGGCGGTCCGGACGGAGCGCCGCCATGTACTGCAACGTGTGCCGGGCAGTGCTCAACGGGCGATAGCCGGGAACTGCAACCGCTGACGTTGAAGGGCCCGCTGCACAGTCGCGCCGGACTCCCAGGCCAGCGCGAGGAAGCGTTCGACGCGGCCGAGGTCCAGTTCCACCGCGAGTGACACGGCGACGACCGCGTGGTCGACGTGGGCCGCGAGGATCTGCCCCTCGGACCGCTTGGAGAAGGTGGAGCGCACGAAGGCGGTACGGCGCGGCAGATACGTCCGCACTTGACTTGCTCCTCGGGCTGAAGCCCGAGGATTCTGGTCTTCTCTTCCGCCCTGTGCCGCTACGCGGCATGGGGTTCGGGGGAGAATCCGTGGCTTCCTGCTTCGTCGCGCTGTGCCGGGACGGGTCCTGGTCTTACCTGCGCTCCACAGGCTGTCACCGCCAGTCCGGCGGCCGTTTTCACGTTCTTCGCGGCGTTGTGGTCCCGGTCATGGACTGTGCCGCAGGCGGCACAGGTCCACTCCCTGATGTGGAGGGGCTTGAGGCCGTCCTGGACGCCGCAGGCCGAACAGGTCTGGGAGGTCGGCTCGAACCTGCCGATCTTCACCAGGGTGCGCCCGTACCTGAGGGCTTTGTACTCCAGCATGGCCGTGAACTGCGCCCAGCCCGCATCGTGCACACTCTTGGCCATCCTGGTGCGCGCCAGTGCCGTGACCGCCAGGTCCTCCACGCCGATCGCTTGGTTCTCGCGGATCAGCCGTGTGGAGAGCTGGTGGTGGAACTCGCGGCGCACGTCGGCCACTTGCGCATGGGCACGGGCGACCTTCAAGCGGGCCTTGTCACGGTTCTTCGATCCCTTCTGCTTTCGGGACAGGTCCCTTTGGGCTTTCTTCAGTTTCTTCTCCGCCCGGCGCAGGAACCTCGGGGAGTCGATCCTCGTGCCGTTGGAGAGGACCGCGAAGTGTGTCAGGCCCAGGTCGATACCGATGCTCTGGTCGCTTGCGGGCATGACGGCCAGGTCGGCGGCCGGGTCGGTGTCGATGACGAAGGACGCGAAGTACCGTCCGGCCGCGTCCCTCACCACGGTGACCGAGGAGGGCGTGGCGGGCAGGGCACGGGACCACTTCACCTTCACCGCACCGATCTTCGGCAGGTTCAGCCGCCCGCTGCCGTTGACCGACCAGCGGGCATTGGCCGTGAACCGGATCGACTGCCGGGCGTCCTTACGGAACTTGAAGCGGGGCGCGCCCACTTTCGGGCCCTTGCGGGTCCCTTGGAGGGAGGCGAAGAAGTTGCGGTAGGCGGCCTCGGCGTCCCGCAGGGCCTGCTGGAGCACCACGGCGGAAACCTCCCTGAGCCAGTGCCGCTCCACGGTCTGCTTGGCCCGGGTGATCAGCTGTTTGGACAGCTCACCAGGCGTGGGGAAGGCCGCTCCCGTCTTCCTCGCGTCCTCGCGGGCGCGGACCGCGTCGTTGAACACGACGCGGGCGCACCCGAACGCCCTGGCCAGCGCGGCGGCCTGGGCGGTGTCCGGGTACAGGCGGAAGCTGTACCGAAGCTGCATGGCAGCCACGGTACATATTTGGGTTATGGGTGAGATGTAGAAGATCAGAACTGGTCGGCACTGTGCTTTCGTCATGCATGTCCACTTGGTCTTCGTGACCAAGTTCCGGCACAGCGTGTTCGGGGATGCTCATCTGACGCGCATGGAGGAGATCATGCGGTCGGTGTGCGGGGACTTCGAGTGCGAGCTGGTGGAGTTCAACGGCGAGAGCAACCACGTCCACCTCCTGGTGAACTTCCCCCCGAAGGTCGCCGTCACCAAGCTGGTCAACTCCCTCAAGGGTGTCTCCTCCCGCCGCCTGCGCCTGGGGGTACCTCCCGGCCGAAGGCTGGGGGAGAGTTCCCCGACCTGGTACAGCACTACTGGCGGGCCAACAAACCCTGGTCAGGCTCCTACTTCGCCGGCACCGTCGGTGGCGCTCCGCTCTCCGTGGTCAAGCAGTACATCGAGCAACAGAACCGGCCCGTGTGAGCATCACCCGGCTCCGCCGGCCAGGATTCCGCGACACTCCGCGTCGCCACGACAAGATTCACCTCACCACCGACCTGAAGGCCGATGCACTGCGAATGAATCCGGTAGCGGGGGTTGCCCGCGGGTTCGATGGCGACCCAGTCGCCGGTGCACACGACCCGCAAGGGGTCGTGGGGTGTGACAAAGGCGGTGTCGGCGCGCAGCACCCCGTCGGCGGTGATCACGTCGCACCGGCCGCGGTCGACCCGGACGACCCGCCCGGCGATCAGTCCTTCGGCGTCGTACGGGGCGAACGCGTCCGCCCATGCGTCGTCCCAGCCGTAGGGGGCGAGCGCGGAGAAAGCAGAGGGCGTGGAGGTGGAAGTCAAGGGAGACCCTTCACAAGGGTGGCCCCGGCGGGCGCGCGTCGGCGCCTGTGGGTGTGGTGTCAGCCGGTGGCCACGGAGGTGGGCGAGATGAATTCCTGAATGCGGGCAGCGCCCGTCGCAAGGACAGTCATCGGTCGACACCTCCTTCATCCCATGTAGTTGCCGACGGCCACGGTCGGCCCCGGCGTACGGCCGTCACCTTAGCCCGGCCGGTCGGCGATCCGCCAGGGTATTTTTTTCCCAGCCGGTCGGCGCGGGCGCGGGCTCCGCGCGTCGTCGGCGTTCTGCCAGGTTGTACGGGGGAAGCGAAAGCCGGAGGGTTCGCGGGTCCGGTGACCAGCAGCGGGAGGGGCCGACACGCCCATGGGCGCAGCCGCGGTGTGCGAAGCTCCTCGCCGAACTCGCAGCCCCTCGAGGAGATCGCCGCCCCAGGGCATCAGTCCGCTGACCGCCGAGACCCGCACTGGCCGCACGATGGCGAAGCCCGGCACCCGGGGCCGGGCTCAACTGGTGGTCTTCACCTGCGAGTCGGGGCTGGGCCGGACCCTCTCAGGCCTCGGCGACAGTGATGACGTCGTGGCACACCGCGTGCGGGCGGTCCGCCTCGACCTGGAGCGTCCATGTTCCCGCCGCCGCCGTCAGCTCTGCGGCCAGACCACCCGTCCCGTCCGGCAGCAGGGTCACGGGCTTGGCGTCGGTCTCCGGAAGCCCCGGAGCGACCAGCCGGGCCCGCAGTGTCCGCCCGGTGACGGTCGGGCCGCTCACCCGAACGGTGAAGGGCTCACCGTCCAGCGCCAGATCGGGCATTTCCAGGCCGAAGTCGGCATCACCCGAGAGCATCTGACGGGCCGGCCTGCTGCGGCGGATCGCCATCAGCTGCGGCCGCAGAGTCTCCGCGCCGGCCATCCCGGCATGGCGCTCGCCGTTCCACAGCGCGTCGTCCTCGCGCTCCAGCGCCCACGAGGCGAAGGCCGACCCGCCGAGCACGGTGCCGTCCCCGCCCCAGTCCCGGTCATTGTCGAGGCGCGTCGGGAACGTGAGGCCCCCGTCGACACCCACCACGACGCCGGCCACGGTGGGATGCGCCCGGCCGGCGAAGCAGTGCACCCGGTACGGCGGTGCGGCGAGCCCGGCCTGATTGCGTTCCCAGGCGTTGTCGATCGCCTCGTGGAAGGCGAACGCCTCCCGCACCAGTTCGGGCGGAAGATCGGGCACGGGTACCCGGTTCAGCCGTTTCCTGCCGCTTCCGTCCTCCTTCGCCACGCACCGGTAGAACGGCAGCAGTTGGGCGACGGAGGGAAACGACCTTGCGAGTGCGGCAAGTCTCTCGTTGACCGACAGCACCCGCTGAACGGCCCGGGCAGCCAGGTTTCGGGGCTCCACCGCATGACCGGTGAGGACGCGGACCGCCTTCGCCGACCCCTGGAAGGGCGTGCCCAGGGTGACCAGCGCGCGGGTGTCCTCGCGTCCGCCGAGGCATTCGAGGTAGTAACGGGCGACGAGCCCGCCCATGGAGTGGCACATCAGGACGACTTCGGGTGGATCGTCGTAAGCCTCCGGATACACGCCCGGAGCGATCGACCGCCACTCGTCCAGGGCGCTGTCGAGCCGCTCCTTCAGCCGCCGGGCAGTGAGCTTGTTCGACAGCCGCCAGTCGTAGGGGAACACCAAGTACTGCTTCGGGTGCAGCTGTTGGCCGCCCTGTCCGTCGTTCCAGCCCAGCGCCGCCCGGACGTCGGGATAACCGGTGCAGGACAGGAATCCGGGCAGCGCTTCGGGCCCCTTCAGCAACCGGTCGGCCTCCAACGCGTACGGTCCGTCGGGGGCTTCGTCGCGGATGCCGGGTGGCAGCATCAGACCCTCCACGGCCCTGCCCGGGCTGCGCAGACTCAGCAGAGCCTGTTTCGACTGGTTCCACACGTCCTTGCCGTCGCGGGTCAGACGCGTGCCGAGAATGCCCGGTACGAAGACAACCAGGTCGTGGTGCATGAGGCGGGTTCTCCGTCTTCTTTCTCTCCTGGGCCGGACTCGGCCCGGCGGTCGTTGCCTCGCGTCCGCTCAGGCGCGGCCGACGGCGGTCTGGAGGCGGTCCCGGGGAATCCTCACCTGGTCACACCGGTCGCGGCACTGCAAGAACAACGACAGGCCGTGCGACGCGATGTGCACGGCGTTCGCCGTGTGGACGGCGGCGCCGCGGTACGGGACAGCCAGCTCGTCCACCCACCTCCCGTGCACGACGTCCCGGACGGTGACTGTCCCTTCGCCGCCGAAGGCCAGCAGCAGGGGGCGGCTCATGGTGCCGGCGAAGGCCAGGGCGGTGGGCGTGCCCTGGCAGGTGAACCGGCGCACGGACAGGACACCGTCGTACTCGGCCAGGTGCAGCGAGCCCGCCTCGCTCCAGGCGATGAGGGGCAACAGCTCACCGTCGTCGTACTGGCAGGTCAAAGCGATGCCCGCGCGGGAATCGGGGTGGGCGAGTCGCTGTCCGAGGCGGGTGAAGCCACCCTGCTCGGTGCTTTCCCACAAGATCAGTTCGGTGCCGCAGTCCGCCGCGACCCAGGTGCGCCCGGACGCCGTGTGCGCAGCCACGCCGTACACCCGGATCTGGGCGGCCTCGATGGCCTCCTGCGGTGCCCAGCCGGTGCCCCTGCGCAGGAAGGGCACCACCTGGCCGCCCTCGGGCACGAACAGCCAGGGGCCGCCCGACGGACCGGCCACCAGGGCCAGCCCCGGAATGACGTCCTTGGCGTCGCCGCTGAGCTCGACGGGCGAGTCCTCGGTGTGCCGCGTCAACGGCGAGTCGAGACGCCAGATACGGACCTGGCGACCCGCCGCGGCGGCCACGGTCCATCCGCCGTCGTGCCCCAGCGCGGCCACGGCACTCACCTGCGACCCGCACGGGAGGACCACACCGTCGCCGGCCCGCCCGCGCAGCGGGTGATGCAGGCCGACCAGCACCTGCCGGCCGGCCGCCCGCGCCAGCAGCACGTTCCCGGACCCGTCCGTCGCGACGACGGGCCTCGGCCAGTTCTCACTGAGCTGGGGCAGGGGCGGGGCGCCGACGGCTGCCGGCGACCCGATGTCGATCACCCGGACCTCGTCGCCGTCGCCTACGGCCAGCCGTCCGGTGCCCCTGGGGTCGAACGCCAGACCGCTGCGCTCGCTGGACAGCTTGAGCACCGCGTCGACGGTGTCGTCGGTGGGGCTGTGCACCCTCACGTGGCGGCCCTCGTGCAGGGCGAGCAGCGGCACATCGCCGCGCCGCCCGAGGGCGAGTTCCCGTGCCGCGGAGGCGTATCGGCGCAGGGGGGTGACGACCGGGGCCGTGTGTCCCTGCGCGGTGATGCGCCACACGATGACCTCCTCGTCGCCGTCCGAGGCGGCCTCGGAGGCCGCGATGAGCCCGCTTTCGGCGTTCTCGGGCAGCACAGCAAGGCGGCGGCCGGAGGCCGCGGAAACCTCCCACCGCGCCCGCACCAAGCCCTGCTTTTCGTTGTTCAACTTGCCGTTCAGCTCGTGCAAGGCCACGGTGTCGCCCGCGGTGAGCAGAAAGAAGCGGTCGCGCAGGCTCAGCAGCGCCACCCGCTCGGCCGGGACGGGCAGGATGTCGTGGCGTACGACCTGTTCCTCCTCGGCACGCCAGGCCCACACGCACTTTCCGTCTGCCGCGACGATCTGGACGCCGTCGCCGCAACGGGCGGCGTCCAAAGCGCTGATCCGGCCGCCCCAGGTGTAACTCCTGCGCGGTCGGCGCTCGTCACCCCACCACAGGTGCAGCGACCGGCCGTCGTGGGACGCGGTGATCCGTGTGCCCCGCGCGGTCACCTCGCGGACCTCGGCGAACACCGAGTCCCCCGTCCGGCCCTCGGCAGGGCGTCTGGTGTGCAGGTAGGCGCCCGTGTCGGCGCGGCGGGTGACGATCTCGCCGCGGCCGGCCACGGAGATCGTGCCACCGGCGGCCCGGCTCCAGCTCAGGGCGCGGGCACCGCCGAGCGGCGCGGGCAGCATCAGTTCCGGCGGCTGCGGGACCGCATCGGTCCACACCTCCCGCCAGACCTGCTCGGCGAAGCCCGGCAGGCGGCCGAGCATCTCGTGGGTGTCGGGGTGGTTCACGAACGCCTCGGCGCTGAGCATCGCCCGGCGCTGGTCCTGCGAGGTGTGGCTCCTGAACCTGGTGCCGACCCGCCGGTACAGCGCGGCACCGTCGCTGGTGCCGATCAGCCGCCCGGTGAGCGGCAGCATGACGTCCGGCTCCGTGCGCACCAGGAACCCCGGGTCGCAGAACAGTTGCTCGAGCGGGTGCTGCTCGTCGGGTAGATCATCGGGGCTCGCCGGGATCTGGGCGGCGTGCGCGCCCAGATAGGTCAGGGTGTACTCGTCGGCCTGGTCCCAGTCGCCCGCCGGCCGGTACAGGGCGCCGAACACGCGGCGGTGTGCCGCCGCTTCGCTCAGCCGGGCGCGCTCCAGCAGGGCGGTGCCGTAACTGGCGTGGTCCAGCCGGTGCAGCGGCTCCAGCCCCGGCCGACGCTCCGTCGTGATCAGCACACCCTTGAGCCGCTGGAGCATGCTGTCGAGCATCTCCCGCGTGATCTCGAAAGTGGCCCGCCGGCGCAGCTTGTTCGCCAAGCGCAGCCACAGGTCGCGGTCGGCCAGGCCAGGGCCCTGGACCACGGCCAGAGGCAGCAGCAGTTCGGCGTAGCGACCGCGGTCGCCGGGGTCGAGGTCGTTCAACTCGTCCGTCATCCGCTCGCGCAGCTCGTCGCCCCCGTGCCGGACGAAGGAGTCCAGCTGCTCCGCGGCCAGTGGTTCCGGCCGCCGGGCCAGGGCCTTGGCCACCAGGCGGGCGACGAGGAATCTGCGCTCGCTGTGCCGCGCCACCTGTGCCGCGGCCTCCCGCCGCAGTGCCTCGGCGTCCGGACCGGCGTACACCGATCCCGGGACCTCGTCGAGCAGGGACGCCACCAGCGCGGCGATGTCACGTTCCGTCTCCCGGTCACGGTCGAGCACCAGGTCGGGAGAGGAGCGGTCAAGCGCGTCCAGCAGCGACTCGCGCGCCTCACCGTCCATCGGCCGACGGGGGTGGGCGCGCGTGCCGACGATCACTTTCACACCGGGGCATCGGGACAGCGGGTTCAGCAGCCGGCGCGCGATCTCGTGGGCCTGCCCGGGCATGGCCTCGTCCAGCCCGTCAACGAGCAGCGTGATGCCGCCGATCCGGGGCACCGCCGTGCCGATCCGGTCCACGGCGACCTGCGCAGTGATGCCCGCCTCCTTCGGCACCTCGACGCCGAGCGGGGCCAGCGCGTGCAGCAGCAGATGGGCCAGGGAGTGCAGCGTCGCGCCGTGGCAGGACACCGCGCCGTGGACCGAGCCGGGCGGCGGCACGGTCTGCGGCGGCGGCGCGGGGTCCAGGGCCTGCTGCCGGCGGCGTACGGAGAGCAGGCCCAGCCGGGCGAGGAGCGCGGTCTTCCCGGTGCCGGCGGGGCCGGTGACCACGAGCATGCCGCGGCTCTGGGAGGCCATCCAGGTGACGAGCCGGCTCAGCGGACGCACACGGCCGGAGAACTGGTGCGGCAGGATGCCGCCGGTGGCCGGGCCGAGTCGGTCGGCGGTGAGCCAGGGCTCGCGGTCCGGCGGCAGCACGGCGGGGCGGTAGACGGTGCCTTTCGCATCGAAGTGCGGGTTGTGCAGGAACCGACGGCTCAAGGAGTTGATTTCGTTGAACGCCGGCCGCAACGCTTCGTCCTCGAAGCCGGCTTCCTGGGCGCGTCGGTCGATCGCCTCCAGCAGGTCCGGCACCAGAAGGAAGGGCGCCGTCTGCTCGAACGGCCTTACGATGCCGTCGAGTTCGAGCTGGGGGTCATCCAGGGCCTGCTCCAGCCAGTCCACCCAGAGACTTTCCTCCATGGGGCGGTCGGCACCCGCGGTGGCCAGGATTCCGAAACCGTCCGCCGACAGATCGGTCCCGCCCACGACCCGCAGAGCGTCGCGGAGTGTCCGGCTGCCGTGCAGGGTGCGCTGCGACTCACAGGCGTCGACGACCACCAGCAGTTCGGAGCCCCGCACCTCGGCGAGTTCGAGCATCAGCGTCTTGAACGGCATCGCGAGATGGCGTTCGGGATGCGGCTCGCCCCGCTGGTAACTGCCCCGGCACGCAAGGACGTAACCGCTGTCGGTGGCGTGGCCGTGCCCGGTCCAGTAGAGGATCTTCCGGTCGGCCTCGGCGGCGATGAACCGCCTCAGGCCCGCCTCCACCGCCGCCCGCGTGCCGTCGCCCTCCAGCTTCTCCTCCCGGTCGAAGCCGAGTCGGCCGCACAGTCGAACGAACCGCTCACGGGCGTGCAGCACGTGCTTGCGGTCCCGCAGCCCACCCTGCTCCCCGTACTCGGCGATGGCCACCGTTCCGACCAGGCCGGACGCCCGCAGTTCTTCCCGCCTGATCTCCAACTCGAACGACATCCCCGCAGCCCCTCCCGCACCTATACTGCGGGATCACCGTGAGACATGTCACGTGACCACCAACAAAGCCTCGAGAAGGACGTGTTGATGACCTCAAGGGACCGCTTCACCGTGGTCGGACGCCGGACCGACTGCCATGTCTTCGAAGGCGACGGGACGCGTCCGATCGCCGAGGAGAACATGCGGGTGAGGTACGTGCCCGAGCCGGTCGAGCTCCCCGAGGAGATGGCCGAGTGGCGCCGTGAGATCGAGGCGGCAGAGGCCGCCAGGGAAGCGGCCGGCGAACTGCACCGCTGGAACAACCCGCGGTTCGCGGTGCGGCGACTGATCGTCACCCGGACACACACGGCGGAGGACCCGGTCACCACTCTGACGCTGTGCGACGCCGACTACTTCGACTTCCTGACCACGTCCATCAACCTGGACCGCAAGCAGAACAACGGCCTGACGCTGCGTCAGCAGTACATGGAGGGCAGGGACCCCCTCGACGCCCCGGAGTTCATGTTCTGCAGCCTCGGCGTCAACGTCGCCGTGGAGACGGGCAAGGACGGCAAGATGCTGTTCTCCCACCGCAGCACCAAAGTCGTCGGGCCGAACAGCTCGAAGTGGAACTCGTCCGCGAACGAGGGGCTCGCCCGTAACCACGATCTGTCGCCCAACGGGCGGGTCAGCCTGCACGCCGTCGCCCGCCGGGCGCTGCGCGAGGAACTGGCCGTCCAGGACTCCGACGACGTCGACCTCGAACTGCTCGGGTTCGCCTTCGATCTGCGCAACAACCAGTGGGCCGCGTTCTTCCGGGCCGTGCTCACCGACCTGTCCGAGGACGACCTGCGCGTGCGCTGGAGCCGGGGCGTGGAGGACAAGTGGGAGCACGACCGCCACGCCTTCGTCCCCGCGGACCCGGAGTCCGTCCTGCGGTTCATCCGCGACGAACCCGAGAAGAAGTGGACACCCTGCGCGCCGGCGCTGTTCTACCTCGCCCTGGTCCGCGGCGCGGTCCGTGCGGCCGACGGGAACCCCGACGCCCGCTACGACGTCGAGACGATCGAACGCAAGGTCATGCGCGAGCTCGACGACGACGAGGACGACCTCGCCCAGGGCCTGTTCTGAGTTCCACGTCGTCCGCGCGGAGCGCGGGCGCAGCGGC
>NZ_MLYP01000056.1 GCF_001866645.1 Streptomyces colonosanans | reverse complement strand
CGGCGTGCCGGCCGGAAGCCCTCGTACTGGACGTACTTGGGCTTTCGGTCGGTGCGGCGAGTGGGGGTACCCCCTGCTCGAAGAGCTTGGGGGAGGCGTGCCGGGCGTCGCGACGGGGCAAACGTTGCCTGCCGCGGCACTGGGAGGCGTCCCGGGAAGGTCGGCTGCACCGGAGCAGGCCGCGCCGGCCTTCCTCGGCGCCCTCCGGGCGGGCGCGGTGCTCAGCGCCCGGGACGCACCGGCGACCCATGAGGTGTGCGAGCGCGTCGTAGCTGCCGTTCAGGGGCGCCCCGTCGCGCTCTGAACGCCCGGATGCCCTCGGTCGAGCCCAGGCCTGCGAGGATCAGCAGGGCGCCGTACACCGGCCAGTCTCCGTAGCGGACGTACGGGGTGATGCCGTGGCTGAGCGGGACGTCGTAGACCACTGACGCCCGCTGGCCGGTGCCGAGCCAGGAGCCGATGCGCTCGCCGCTCGGGCCGTAGACGGCGGAGACACCGGTCAGCGTGGCGTGCACCATCGGACGGCCGGTCTCCGCGGCACGCAGCGCGGCCAGTGAGGCATGCTGCTGCGGAGCCCAGCTCTGCTGGAACGTCGAGGTCGACGACTGGGCGATCAGCACGTCGGCGCCGTCCTTCGCGAGGTGGCGGCTCATGTCGGGGAACGCGGACTCGAAGCAGACCATCGGACCGATGCGCAGTCCGTGCCCGACGTTCATCACCACCTGCTCGGTGCCCCGCCTGCGGTCCACGCCGGCCGCCTTGCCGACCGAGGTGGCCCAGCCGAGCGCCGACCGCATCGGTATGTACTCGCCGAACGGGACGAGCCGCATCTTGTCGTAGCGGTCGCCGGTCGGGCCGTGCGGGCCGATGAGCACGGAACTCTTGTAGATGCCGGGGAGGTCGGAGCGGCGGGCGTCGACGTTCACGAGGATGTCGGCCTTCACCAGCCGGGACAGGGCAGCGACCCGGGCCGCGAGATCGGGCCGGTGGGCGAGGTCGAAGCCGACGCTGCTCTCGCCCCAGACGACCAGGCTCACGTTCTGTCCGGCGAGCTCACGGGTCAGCTGCTCCTCGTGGTCGAACCGCTTGGTGCCGCTGTCCGGGCCGCCGACGATTCCGGGCTGGACGACGGCGATCCGCACCTGCAAGCCGACCTCGGGGCGCGGTGACCAGACCCAGGCCGCCGAGGTCGCGACGGCCGTCGCGGCGAGCCCGGCCACTGCGGGCATGCGCGCCTCGCGCACCGACACGAGCATCGCGAGGGCCACGTTGACGGCCACGATCAGGAAGCTCAGCAGCCACACCCCGCCGATCGAGGCCAGCCGCAGTGCGGGCGCCACCTGCCACTGGCTCGAACCGAGCAGCCCCCAGGGGCCGCCGAGCCCCTGCCAGGAGCGGACCAGTTCGACCATCAGCCAGCCCGACGGCAGCACGACCAGGGCCGCGCCGACCCGCTTCGGCGAGGGCGCGCCTGTCAGCAAGCGCTGCACCAGCCAGCCCCAGGGCGCCCACAACACGCCGAGCAGGGCCGCGATGACGAAAAGGAAGACGTTCAGACTCGGCAGCAGCCAGTGGTGCACCGCCACCAGGAAGCCGAAGCCGCCGAGCCAGCCGTCATAGGCGGCCCGTCTGCCGGTCGGCGCCGAGCGGGCGAGCAGGATCCACGGGATCAGCGCGACGTACGCGAACCACCACCAGGAGGGCGCCGGGAAGGCGAGCATCGGCAGCGCACCCGCGAGCACGGCGGCGGCGCCGCGCCACCAGCGGGAGGAGAGCCAGTCGCTGGGCATCCTCACGTCGGCGCCTCCTCTCAGGTGCGTGCCCCTTCAGCGTGCGTGCCGACGGCGACTTTCGACAGGGGGCCTGCGGCGAGTGGGTAAGGGTCCGCCGACGCGGGGGCAGTCTCACGCCGGGCGGTCCGGCTTCACCGGCGGCGCGGTCACGCCGCCGTGATGACCTCGCCGCGTATCGCCGCAGCCCATTCCACAACCAGCAGCTCGTACTCCGCGCGCTCCTGAGTCGACAGGGAGCCGCCCGCGCGCTGCCAGAGCGCGCGAATCCGCTCGTTCAGATCGGCGGCGGACCGTGCGGAACCAAGGCTCAAGGAATCGGGGGACATGCGGAACAGCGTAGGGGCAGGGACTGACAGTGCGCTACCGGGCGACTGCGCGCACCGTATGCGGTTGGTCACGAACGGTTTCGTTGCCGGGAGTTGGGGATGGTGCCGACCGGTCCGGAGTGCTGCCAGGCTGTCCCGGTCGCTCCTCCAGGGTCAGGCCCAGGTGCGAGAGCGAGTCGGGAATGACCGTGAGAGTGTTGAACGAAGTGTTTACAACGATTGGTTGACGGCAACTCGTGTGCGGACCCATCCTGATCTCATGTCGACGACTCCCGAGCAGCACGCCGATCCCTTCACGCCTCCGCAGCCGGACCAGGCGCGAGCGCAGCGTGTGTACGCGTCCCTGTTTCGCATCGCCGAGCGACACGCAGCCACCGAGGAGCAGCGTCGCCGGCAGGTTCATCCTTCGGTCATTGCGCCGCACGAGGCGGTCAGGTTGGTGTCGTTCCTGCTCAGCGGTACCGCGCAGCGGGATGACGGCGAACCGGAGGTGGACCAGGCCGATGTCACGGCGGCGTTGAGCCTCGTTCCGCTGGTGCGCGGGGAGATGGACGAGCTGGAGGCCGGACTTCTTCAGATGGCACGCGGCCGCGGCATGACCTGGCAGGAGATCGCCTTCGGGCTCGGGCTCGGCACTCCGCAAGCCGCCAGGCAGCGATACGAGCGGCTGACCAGTCGCGTCAGGGCTGACGGAGAAGCCTTGGATTGAAGCTGGTGCCGCAGTGTCACGCGCGGGCGGTCAGGGGCCAGAAGCAGGCGTATTTCGGATGTGCGTTCGATATCGGGACGAAAATTCTCTCCCTGACCTTCCGCGGGGACTGGAGGGGTCGCCGGGGCCGCCTACTCCTCGAACCACTCCTCAGGCCCGCCTCCGTGCCACTCGATCAAGGGCGACTCGATCACGTCCAGTTCGTCCCAGCCTCCCAGCCCGGCACGCTGGAGCAGCACCGCCACATCGTGCAGGCGGTACGCCATCCCCAGCGTCACATCATCGGACTGGATGCGCCGGCCACCGGTCCCGGTGGGTGCGGACACGATCAGATGGTGCTCGGCCATGGCACCAGCTTCGCCCCTCGGGGCGTGGCGCGCATGTTGAGCCATTCGGATGAATCCGGCTCGCGGGATGCCGTAGTCGTAGGGCCTCGCTGCCGGACCCCTCGGTCATCAGGCGGTCGGCGGGCACGGTTACGGGATCTTTGCGGTGGGGTGCGGGCCCAGGAGTCCGGCGTGTTCGAGGTACTTCCGGGCGCCGGCGATGGCCTCGGGGGTGGTGGCGTACTCGCGGCCTTCGTGCCGCAGCAGGTCGAGCGCGCCGACGGAGTCCAGCACCTGGTGCTGTCCCAGGCGGATACCGGAGGCCATCACCACGATCCCGCGGCGGGCCAGCTTGACGACGGCGTCCTTGAGGACCAGGGCGCCGGTGGCGTCGATGGTCGTGACGCGGGACATGCGCAGGATCACCACGCGGACGTCGGCCACCTCGGACAGCTCGAGCAGGAAGCGGTGGGCCCCGGCGAAGAACAGCGGACCGTCGATGCGGTAGGCGACGATGTGCTCGGCGAGCAGCGCGTGTTCCTCCTCGCTGTGGTCGCCCGGCACATCGGGACGGAAGTCGACCTGGTCCATGCGGGTCTGCCTGGCCACCGCGCGAAGGGCGAGGGCGCCCGCGACGGCCAGGCCGATGATGACCGCGTACACCAGGTCCAGGGCCACGGTGGCCACGGCGGTCAGCACGAGTACGAGGGCGTCGGAGCGGGTGGCTTTGGCCATCGCGAGCAGCGAGCCGACCTCGACCATGCGGATCGCGGTCGCGATCAGCACCCCGGCCAGCGCGGCCAGCGGGATCCTGGAGACCAGCGGCGCGGCGGCGAACACGATCACGCCGAGGATCACCGCGTGGGTGAGGGCGGCCAGCCGGGAGGAGGCGCCGGTACGGACGTTGACCGCGGTACGGGCTATCGCGCCGGTCGCGGGGACGCCGCCGAACAGCGGGGCGGCGATGTTCGCCAGGCCCTGTCCGAACAGCTCCTTGTCCGGGTCGTGCTTCTGGCCCACCGTCATCGTCATGCCGTCGGCGACCTGCGCGGACAGCAGCGACTCCAGGGCGGCGAGCGCGGCGACCGCGACGGCCGGCGCCAAGAGAGAGCCGAACGCGGAGAGGTCGACGAAACCGAGCGACGGAGCGGGCAGGCCCGACGGCAGATCCCCGATCGGGGCGGCGGCATCGAGAGAGAAGACCTGCGCCACGATCGTGGCGGCGATCACGGCGATGATCGAGAACGGAACGGTCGGCCGCCACCGGGCCCCCGCCAGCATCACCGCGGCCACTGAGAGCGCGAGTGCGACAGCGGTCCAGTTCGGCGACGCGACGAAAGCCTCGGCGGCCCGCCAGGTGACCGTCAGGACCCTGTCGCCCTCCGGCTTGCCCACGCCCAGTGCGTTCGGGACCTGCTGCAACCCGATTACCAGGGCGATACCGAGCGTGAAGCCCTCCACCACCGAGGCCGGGATGTAGGCCATGTACCGGCCCGCCCGCACTACGGCCAGGCCGAGCAGGATCACCCCGGCGATCAGGCCCACGGTCAGGACGCCGCCCGAGCCGTGCTGGGCGGCGATCGGCACAAGGACCACGGTCATCGCCCCGGTCGGACCGGACACCTGAAGATTCGAGCCGCCGAACAGCGCCGCGATCGCGCCCGCCACCACGGCAGTGGCCAGCCCCGCCTCGGCACCCAGACCGGAGGAGACCCCGAAGCCGAGCGCCAGCGGCAGCGCGACGATCGCCACCGTCAGGCCGGCCAGCAGGTCCTGTTTCGGGGCGCGGCCCATCATCGCCAGATCGGCACGCGAGGGCAGTAGGGAACACACCCGGGCAACCCCCCGGGTCACCAGGGTGCTCACCGGTTCGGAACCTCGGCTTCCCGCAGCTCGGCCAGCAGCTCGTTCTGCCCCGCCAGCATCTCGGTCAGGATCCGGCGGGCCGCCCGCATCAGCTCCGCCACATCTCCACCGGCTAGCTGGTAGATGACGGTGGAGCCCTCGCGTGTGGAGGTGACGATCCCGGAACGCCGCAGGACGGCCAGCTGCTGGGAGAGTGCGGCGGGCTCGATCTCGATCTCGGCAAGCAGGTCGCGTACGGCCGTCGGGCCGTCCTGGAGGAGCTCCAGGACGCGGATCCGCACGGGATGACCCAGCATGCGGAAGAACTCCGCCTTCGCCTGATACAGCGGAACCGGCACTGCCCTGTCTCCTCCTCGTCGACTTCTCCCGCGCAGCCGCACATCGTCGGGGCACCGCGCAGGACGCGCTGCGCCTCGCCGGCGCCCGTCGCGTCTGCGCAGGCGGGGGCCGTACCCCCATAGAGGTGGCACGGCCAGCCATCCATGATGTAGAGAATTGCAAAATTATGCAATTCGCGAACCCACGCCTGTCGGCCTGAACGAGCGTTCCGCGGCACCGTCAGTCCGGCGTCGGCATCCGGGCGGTGCGCCGTGTGGCCCCGTCCAGATGCCGGTGCCCGGAGAGCGATTCGCCCCGTCAGCCCGCCGACTCGCCCGCGTGAGGGCTCAGTACACCGGCGCTGACCAGGGCGATGATGGCCACCCCGAGGGCCACCCGGTACCAGACGAACGGCATGAAGGACTTCGAGGAGATGAACTTCATGAACCACGCGATGACCGCGTAACCCGACACGAACGCGATGACCGTCGCGAACAGCGTCGGTCCCCAGCTCACATGCCCGGCAGCCGCGGCGTCCTTGAGCTCGAACACGCCCGAGGCCAGCACGGCCGGGATGGCCAGCAGGAAGGAGTAGCGGGCCGCGGCCTCACGCCGGTAGCCCAGGAACAGGCCGCCGCTGATCGTGGCACCGGAGCGGGAGACACCGGGAATCAGGGCCATCGCCTGGCAGAAGCCGTAGATCAGACCGTCCTTGATGTTCAGGTCCTGGAGCGTCTTGCGCTGCTTCGGGAGCCGGTGGCGGCCGCTCGCCTCGTCGCGCGCCGCGAGCCGGTCCGCGACGCCGAGGACCACGCCCATGACGATCAGCATCGTCGCGGTGATCCGCAGATCGCGGAACGGGCCCTCGATCTGGTCCTTGAGGGTCACCCCGAGCACACCGATGGGTATGGAGCCGACGATCACCAGCCAGCCCATCCGCGCGTCGGGGTCCTGCCGCATGTTCTTGTCGAACAGCGAGCGGAACCAGGCCGAGAGGATGTTCGCGATGTCCTTGCGGAAGTAGATCAGCACCGCCGCCTCCGTGCCGATCTGGGTGATCGCGGTGAACGCGGCGCCTGGATCCGTCCAGCCCGCGAAGACCGCGGTCAGCCGCAGATGCGCGCTGGAGGAGACGGGGAGGAATTCGGTCAGCCCCTGGACGAGTCCGAGGACGAGGGATTCAAACCAAGACATGAAGTGATGTGGTCCAAGCGCTGATCGTGGAAGCGGCGACGGGCACGCCGAGCCGCGGCGCGCCGGAGCGCAACCGGTACTCGGGTGTGTTGGGGGGCAGATTAGCTCCCCAAGATGACGCCACCACCACGGGAGCGTTACCGACGGTTGAAGCAGCCCGAACCGCCGCGCGGGATGTGCGGGCTGTCGAACGTGTACCCGGGGACGCCGTGGACGGGCCTACTTCCCCTTGAAGTGGTGGCGCTTTCGCCAGGCCACCACCGCGCCGGCCAGCGCGGGGATGGCGATGAAGCACATCGCGACCAGAAAGGCGGGCGAGGTCGGCCGCGCGGCGCGAGCGCCGGCGACGACGTACGCGGCGGTGTTCGGGATCGAGCCGAGCGCCGTTGCGACCAGGAACGGCGCCCAGCGCATCCGGGAGACGGCCGCACAGTAGTTGGCAGCCCAGAACGGCACCCCCGGGAACAGCCGGGCGGCCATCATCGAGCGGAACCCGTGCCTGCTCAACTGCCCGTCCGCCGCATTCAGCCAGCGGCCGCGCAGGAGCAGGCGCAGCGCGTCCTGCCCGAGCAGGCGGCCGAGTCCGAAGGCGAGCCCGGCCCCGAGCACCGTGCCGGCGAGGGCCGTGCCCGTACCCAGCTGGGAGCCGAACAGGGCACCCCCCGCGAGGTTCAGCAGCGGACGTGGCACGAACGCGACCGTGCACAGTCCGTACGCCACGGCGAAGACGAGGGCTGCCGCGACACCCGCGAGCTGCGGTGGCCAGCCGTGGGTCAGCAGCTTCTGCGGCTCGAACAGCAGCATGCAGGACGCGGCCGCGGCGAGCAGCGCCACCAGCAGGGCGAGCCGCGACCAGGGTGAGAGCAGCACTCTGGTGCAGCGGGTGGTGAAACCGAGCGGTGCGGCGACGGCGGCGGCCGACGCGGTGGTGAACTCCGCGGCGGTGGCCTGGGGAGAGGCCATGGCGGTGCCCCCAGAGCGGGTGGTGGCATCGAGCATCTGGTGACAGTAACCGACCGGCGTGTGTGATCGCCGTATGGCGGGTGTCCCGGGCGTCACGGCTTGGGGTGCTGCGGACGTACCGCCCGCGGCGCCGAACAGCCGCTCAGTGACTCCCTGTTGCTTCCTTTCGCTACGGACCGCCCGATGCTCGGGCCGCGTGAAAAACCATTCGACGTGGGCGGATCCGTCGACGAGGATCTACGGCATGTTCCGGTACGCCTTCGTCCTTGCAGCATCCGCCGCCGCGGATGCGCCGAAGGCTGCCTTCCCGCTTCTCCTGGCAGCCGTTGACGGCGCCCGAAGCTGACCCTCCCCGGATCGTCCGGCGGACCCCGCAGGGGGAGGGTCGGCACGTCCTTGGGGTCCCCGTCCCGGCCGGCCTTCCCCGCGCCGGGGCCGTCACTCGGTACCACTGAAGAGGCTTCGAGGTACAGCCATGCCCAAGACGGCATACGTGCGCACCAAACCGCACCTGAACATCGGCACGATGGGTCACGTCGACCACGGCAAAACCACCCTGACCGCTGCCATCACCAAGGTCCTCGCCGAGCGCGGCGCCTCCGCCTTCGTGCCCTTCGACCGGATCGACCGGGCCCCGGAGGAGGCGGCGCGGGGCATCACCATCAACATCGCGCACGTCGAGTACGAGACCGACACCCGGCACTACGCGCACGTGGACATGCCCGGCCACGCCGACTACGTCAAGAACATGGTCACCGGAGCCGCGCAGCTCGACGGAGCGATCCTCGTCGTCTCCGCGCTCGACGGAGTCATGCCGCAGACCGCCGAACACGTGCTGCTGGCCCGGCAGGTGGGTGTCGACCACATCGTCGTCGCCCTCAACAAGGCCGACGCGGGCGACGAGGAGCTCACGGACCTCGTCGAGCTCGAGATCCGCGAACTGCTGACCGCGCAGGGCTACCCGGGCGAGTCCGTACCGGTGGTCCGGGTCTCCGGGCTCAAGGCCCTTGAGGGAGACCCACGTTGGACCGCGGCGATCGACGCGCTGCTCGACGCGGTGGACACCTATGTGCCCATGCCCGAGCGGTACGTGGACGCGCCGTTCCTGCTACCGGTGGAGAACGTGCTCACCATCACCGGCCGCGGCACGGTCGTCACGGGCGCCGTGGAACGCGGCACCGTCCGTGTGGGCGACCGCGTCGAGGTGCTCGGTGCCGGCCTGGAGACCGTGGTCACCGGCCTGGAGACCTTCGGCAAGCCCATGGAGGAGGCGCAGGCCGGGGACAACGTGGCGCTGCTGCTGCGCGGGGTGCCGCGTGACGCGGTGCGTCGCGGACACATCGTCGCGGCGCCCGGCAGCGTCGCGCCGAGCCGTCGCTTCTCGGCGCAGGTCTACGTCCTGTCGGCGCGCGAGGGCGGCCGTACGACCCCGGTGTCGACCGGCTACCGGCCGCAGTTCTACATCCGCACCGCGGACGTGGTCGGCGACGTCGACCTCGGGGAGACGGCGGTCGCCCGGCCCGGCGACACGGTCACCATGACGGTGGAGCTGGGCCGCGAGGTCCCGCTGGAGCCCGGCCTCGGCTTCGCGATCCGCGAGGGCGGCCGGACGGTCGGCGCGGGCACGGTGACGACCGTGGGCTGAGCCCGGCCCGCCGGTGACGGCCGAGCGGCCCGGCACGCGGGTGCCCACCCGGAAGGGGTGGGCACCCGCGTTCGCGACGGACGGGGTGTCCCGCCGGTCGAGGCGACGGCCTGTCCGGGCTGCCGCGCACCGTGTACGGCCCGGGACTCCTGCCCCTGCACAATGGACGGGTGAGCGAGCCCATACCCGTGACCCGTGCCGTGGACCACGGCACTGCCAAGTTGATGCCCGACGTGGACCGTGAGAGGGCCTGGCTGCTGACGGTCGACGGGGCGCCGCAGTCGTACGTCGATCTGGACGCGCCGACGCATCTGGAGTTCGAGTACGCGCGACGGCTCGGCCATGTGCTGGACACGGTGGCGGAGCCGGGTCAGGCCCTGGACGTGCTGCACCTCGGCGGGGGCGCGCTCACCCTGCCCCGCTATCTCGTCGCGACCCGGCCGGGCTCACGGCAGGACGTGGTGGAGGCCGACCGGGGCCTGCTCGACCTCGTCGTGGAGCATCTGCCGCTGCCCGCGGACGCCGGTATCGCCCTGCACCCGGACGACGCCCGCGCCTGGCTGGAGGCCGCCCCGCAGGACTCTGCCGACATCGTGATCGCCGATGTCTTCGGCGGCTCGCGTATCCCCGCCCATCTGACCACGGTGGCGTACGCACGCGCCGCCGAGCGGGTGCTGCGCGAGGACGGCGTCTATCTGGCGAACCTCGCCGACGCCGCGCCCTTCGCCTTCCTCCGCTCCCAACTCGCCACGTTCGCCGAGGTGTTCGAGGAGCTGGCGCTGATCGCCGAGCCGGCGGTGCTGCGCGGGCGCCGCTTCGGTAATGCCGTCCTCATCGCCGGCCACCAGCCACTGGACACAGCTCTCCTGGCCCGTCGCACCGCCGCGGACGCCTTCCCCGCCCGCGTCGAACACGGCTCTGTGCTACGGGACTTCATGGGCAGCGCAGGGCCGGTGCACGACGAGGACGCCGTACCGTCACCGGAGCCGCCGGGCGGGGCCTTCACCATCGGCTGACCCCCACGACCGGGCTCATCACCGGTCGTGGGGGAACCCGGCGCGGTTCAGGACCCCACCGGGTCGCCGTGGAGCCGTACCGTGCTGAGGATCTTCATGATCGTCGCGTCCGGGAGTTCGTCCTTCACGCCCGTAGCGCCGTAGAGGTTCCAGGCGACGAAGTCGCCCTTGGAGTTCTTGAAGCCGAACGTGATGGCCTTGCCGTCGCTCGCGCACTTCCCCTTCTGGGGCGTGTTCTTGGAGCGGGCCCAGGCGAGCTTGCCCTCGACACCGGCCGCGGTCGTGTACGGCTTCGCCTTGTGGTCGAAGGTGACGCTCTTCTTGTCGGGCTGCGTGTAACCGCCGAACACCCACCACGGGACCGCGGTCACGGCGACCTGCTCGGTGCTCTTGGAGCCGTTCGAGCCCTTGGTGCCCACCGCGGCCAGCGGGGTGTTGTCCACCCGCCCGTCCTTGTCCTCGTCGGAGGTGCACCACTCCTTCTTGAGGTACGCGGGCGCCGACATGGTGATGAGCGGCTCGTCACCGGGCTTGGCGTCGTGCTTCTCGAAACCGATCAGCGTGTCGGGCGACTCGACGTTCCAGTCCGGCGGCACGTCGAAGGCCGTTCCCCACCTGGGGTTGATGACCACCTTCCAGCCCGCGATGGTCGGCTTCTCGGTCTCCGCGCCGCGTGAGTCGTCGGACGAGGACTCCGAGGGCGTCGCGCTCTGCGAGGTGCTGGTCGGCGCGTGGGTGTTCTTGTCGCCGCCGGCGTTGTCGTCCTTGTTGCTGCCCAGAACCAGGAATCCGGTGACGCCGGCGGCCACGACCACGGCTGTGGCCGCCACGATGGCGACGAGCTTCGTCCGGTTTCCGCCACCCCCGCCGTCCGGTGACCCTACGACCGTGGGCCCGTCCCACTGCGACGGCCCGGGCTGCTGATAGGGATTCGGCTGCTGGAAACCCGGCTGCTGGTACGGGTTCGGCTGCTGGTACCCCGGTTGCTGGTAGGGGTTGTTCTGGTTCTGCGGATTCTGCTCGCCCCCGGGCGGCTGCTGTCCTGGCCACATGGGCCATAACCCTAGTGCCGACCGGGACACGTTTCGGTCACCGATCTTCGTCAGGCCCGTACCGGAAGCGGGAATGAAGGCGGTCCTACCGGTTGTCGTGCAGCCGCGCGATCCGCAGCCACGCGATGCCGACGGTCTTCCTCGGCGCCGCGTCCGGTGTTTCGGCGGAGACGCCCTTGGTGCCCGGGGGAAGCACAGCCCGTCCCTCCAGGGGTGGCCAGGCTTACTACTCGCCGGTAACATCTCGCTCATGACAGTTGGAAACGCCTCGATGGGCGAGATGCTGGCCACCGCGGTCCCGATGGTGCGCACCCTGAACCTGGAGTTCGCCGAGGTCACCGCGGAGCGCGCGGTGCTCCGGCTTCCGGACCAGCCGGACTACCACAATCACCTCGGCGGCCCCCACGCCGGTGCCATGTTCACGTTGGCCGAGTCCGCCAGCGGTGCCATCGTCCTGACGGCCTTCGGCGACCAGCTCTCGCGCGCGGTACCGCTCGCCGTGCGGGCCGAGATCGACTACAAGAAGCTGGCCATGGGAGCCGTGACGGCCACGGCGACCCTGGGCCGCCCGGCGGCCGAGGTCATCGCGGATCTCGACGAGGGCAAGCGGCCGGAGTTCCCGGTCGCCATCGCCCTGCAGCGCGAGGACGGGGCCGTCACGGGCGAGATGACGGTGGTGTGGACCCTGCGGCCCAACGGCTGAGGGGCCGAACGCGGTGCAGACGTCGGCACGGCCGCACTGCCTCGGCACTCGGGGGCCGTGCGGCCGTGGCGCATGTCATCACCGAACGCGTTTCAACCGGTCAACCTGTACACGCGGCAGGCGTTGTCGCGGCCCGTCCACGCGGCGATCCGCAGCGCATCGGGCAGGCTCAGTTCGTCGGCGCCCACCCGGTCCTGAAGCAGCCCCGCCAGACCCTGCCGGAAGGCCAGCGCGCCGAGTTGGTAGAACTCGGCGATCCCGTAGGCGTCGGAGCTGTAGAGAAGCTTGCGGAACGGGGTGATCTCCAGTGCCTCCTCCAGGATCGCCCGGGCGCGCGCGGGGCCGACGTAGTGGAGGGTGAGCCCGACGTCCAGGTACACCTGCTCGAAGACCGCGGCCAGGTAGGCGGCCTGACGCTGGTAGGGCCAGCAGTGCAGCAGCAGGACCGGGATGGTGCCGGAGGTGAGGTGGAGCCAGTCGGTCAGATGGGTGGGGTCCACCCGGTGCATCCGGATGTCGTTGTCCCCGAAGCCGGTGTGCAGTTGAAGGGGGAGCCCGAGGTCCACCGCCGTCCAGAGCAGATGCCGTACCAGGACGGGGTCGTCCAGGCGGGGACGGGTGTGTGCCGTCTCCCCGGCTCCGCACCCTCGGCCGCCGGTGCCTCCCGCGGCCAGCCAGTGCCGGGCCGCCTCGGTGACCTCCGGGCCCGACGGCCGACGGGGATCCAGGTCGAATCCCGTGCGGTACGCGGCGACGGACTTCACCGCCACCGCGCCCCGCTCGGCGACGGCCTCCGCCATGGCGGCGAGGAACGCGGACGCGTACTCGTCCGGCTCCACTCCCTCGGCCGCCACGGCCTCGGCGACGGCCTCCAGGCGTACGACGTCGTACGCGGCAGCTTGAGCACCCGCGGCGCCGGCGAGTTCCGCGGGTGTCGTGAGACGGTCCGGGGCGTAGCCGGTGTCGACGCAGAACGTGTCCGTCCCCGCGTCCGCGAGGAATCGCCGGGTCACCTCACGCCAGCCCAACTCGGCCCGCCGGTCCAGGTATTCCGCGGCGGGAGCATGCCGCGGCAGGTCCAGCAGGGGAGCGCAGTGGCGGCGGACGGCCACGCCGACAGGGCTGTCGAAGGGGGTGATGCCGCTCGCGGGCCATACGTCCCCCTCGGTGATCAGCGACTGGAATGCTTCCGGAGTCAGATCAGCGGGGACGACGCCATGGCAGTGATGATCCACGAGCGAGAGACCGGCGAGGGCCTCGTGGACCGGCCCGGTGGCGGGTGGTGGGCTGCTCATGGCCGCACGGCCTCCTCGGACGGTCGTCGGATTTTGCTGTCCCCGCCGGTGGTCAGTACTTCCACCGGTACGCCGCCGCCACCAGCTCGTCGTCGAGCCCGGCCACGGCGGCGATCTCTCCGAGGCGTACGGCGATCACCGCGTCCGCCAGGACCGGCCCCAACGCGCCGCGGAGCCGTTCGTCCTTGCTGAACTTCCCGACGGCCTCCTCCAGCGATACCGGCAGGCGGCACACGCCCCGGGCCACCGCCTCCTCGGCGGTGAACCGTGCGGGATCTCCGGTGACCTCCTCGGGCAGCGGCGAGGACGACTCCAGGCCGTCGAGCCCGGCGGTGATGAGGCAACCGAGCGCGAGGTACGGGTTGGCGGCCAGGTCGACCGGCTTCACCTCCAGGTTCGCCGCCCGGCCGCTCAGTCCCGCCGTGCCGGTGATGACGCGCACCGCGGCTTCGCGGGTCTCGTGGCCCCAGACGGTGAACACCCCGGCCCACTGCGAGGGCTTGAGCCGCAGATAGCTCGCCGGGCTCGGGGCCGTCACCGCCGTGAGCGCGGGCAGGTGGGCGAGCAGGCCGGCGGCGAACGACTCGGCCGCGGCCGTCATGCCGTACCGGTGCTCGCCGCCCGTGTGCAGATTGACCCCGTGGTGCCATGCGGAGAGATGGACGTGCCCGCCGTTGCCGACCCCTTTCGCGGTGACCGCCGGGGTGAACGCGGCCCTGAGCCCATGGCGCCTGGACACCGCCAAGATGGTCTGCCGTACCAGCACGCTCCGGTCCGCGGCGGCAACGGGGTCGAGCGCGCCCACCGAGATCTCGAACTGCCCGGCCGCGTACTCGGGGTGGATCTGGTCGACGTCCACCCCCTGGGCCGCGAACGCCGCCAGCAACTCCACGATGTAGTCGCTCAGTTCGACCTGCCGGATGGCGCCGTAGGCCGGACCGGACGTCGCGGGCACGAACTCGTCCCCCGGCGCGGATCCCTGCCCGAGGGCCCACTCGACCTCGATGGCCGCCTTGAAGGTGATGCCGTGGTCCCGGGCGGCGTCCGCGACGACACGGCGCAGGAAGGTACGGCTGCACGCCGGGTGCCGCTCGCCCTCCTGGGTGATCCGGTCCACCGGGGCCCATGCCCAGCCGGGCTGTGCGGACAGGACCACGAGGCGGTCGAGGTCGGGATACAGGCGAAGATCACCGTCCGGCGAGCCGAGCACATCGGTGGAGACGATGGAGTCGTTCGCCAGGAAGGTGTCGAACACCGGCGACATCCCCACGCCCCAGGCGGCGGCCGAGGCGAGCCGGGCCGTCGGGACGGTCTTGACCCGGCCGATGCCCGCGGTGTCGACGTACGCAAGGACGATGCCGTGCACGCCCCGCCCCGACAGTTCCGCGCACAGCGCGGTGGCCCGCTCGACGTCACCCGGGCGCCCGCCGGGTTCGGGGTCTGCCAGCGTGGTCATGCGTCCTCCTCGGCGAGTTGCGACCCGGGCCCGATGGCCGTGCGGCACCGCCGTCAGGGCCGTTCACCGGGTGAACGAGCGACGCCGCCGATGAGTTGCGTCACGGAGGGAGCGGGCGTTGGCACGGTCGGGGCGGGTGCGGGGGCGGGCATGAGGCCCGCCGCCGAGGCCGGCCGAGCAGGTAGGCTTTCGGGAGTGCGCCCCAGCGGGCGCGCCCGAAGATACGGACGCGAATCGGGGAGGAACCGGCGGTGCACGTCCAGGAGTGGCTCGACACGGTACCAGCGGCCCTCGTCTACGCTGTGGTGGCCCTGGTGATCGGCGTGGAGAGCCTGGGCATCCCCCTGCCGGGCGAGATCGTCCTGGTGTCCGCCGCACTGATGTCCTCCCAGCACGACGGCATCAACCCCGTGGTCCTGGGTGCCTGCGCGACCATCGGCGCCGTCGTCGGCGACTCCATCGGCTACGCCATCGGCCGCAAGGGCGGACGGCCCCTGCTGGCCTGGCTGGGGAAGAAGTTCCCCAGGCACTTCAGCGAGGGCCATGTCGCGACCGCCGAGCGGTCCTTCACCAAGTGGGGCATGTGGGCGGTCTTCTTCGGCCGTTTCGTCGCCCTGCTGCGCATCTTCGCGGGCCCGCTCGCCGGCGTGCTGCACATGCCGTACTGGAAGTTCCTGATCGCCAACGTCCTGGGCGGCGTCATCTGGGCGGGCGGCACCACCGCGGTCATCTACTACGTAGGCGTGGTCGCCGAGGCCTGGCTGAAGAAGTTCTCGTATCTGGGGCTGGTGGCGGCCGTGCTCATCGGTCTGGCCTCGATGCTGATCGTCAAGCGGAAGGCGAAGAAGGCGTCGGCCGAGCGCGAGGCGGCCGAGCCCGAGACCGTCCCGGCCGCCGACTGACGGCTCAAGGCTGCTCGTGCACGCCTCGGTGCGCCTGCGCGAGTTCCGCGTACATCGTTGCGTTCAGGGTGATGCCCTCGCGCTCCTCGGCGGTCAGTTCCCGCCTGACCTTCGCGGGTACGCCCGCGACGAGTGAGCCCGGGGGCACCCGCATGCCCTGCGGCACCAGGGCCTGGGCGGCGACGAGGGAGCCCGCGCCTATCACCGCGCCGTTGAGGACCGTGGCACCCATGCCGATCAGGCAGTCGTCCTCGACGGTCGCGCCATGGACGACGGCGTTGTGGCCGATGGAGACCCGCTCGCCGACGGTGACCGGGAATCCCGGGTCCGCATGGAGCGTGCAGTTGTCCTGCACATTGCTGCTCGCGCCGACGGAGATCCGCTCGACGTCGCCGCGCAGCACCGCGCCGTACCAGACGTTCGCGCCCGCGTGCAGTGTCACCTCCCCGATCACCACGGACGTGGGCGCCGTGAACGCCGCCTGATCCACCTGGGGATCCCTGCCGCCGATGCCCGTGATCAGCGCCCTGTGGGTCATTGCCGTCTCCTCGTGGTCGATTCACCGGCACGCTACGCCATCGGTGGGGTGAAGATCACAGCCGTACGGTGTCATGGGCGTACCCCGTGCTGAGTACGGTGATCGGGTGCCCAGAAGCAGGAACACGTTCTCATCATGGCGACGCGGTCTCGCGCAGCGCGCCGTCCACGCGGGCTGGGCCTGGGTACAGCGCACGGGGTCCGTGACCGCGGAGCACCCCGGGCGCCTTCGCTTCGGCGCGATGGGAACAGGTACCAGACTCGCCTTCCCGCTCGGCACGGTCTTCGGAGAGCCCTGGATCCATGTCGGCGCGTACTGCATCATCGGCGAACAGGTCACCCTGACCGCAGGTCTGATGCCCGACCTCGACCTGGGCCCCGACCCGATCCTGCGTATCGGCGACGGCGTCGTGCTCGGCCGCGGCAGCCATGTCATCGCCGACACGGCGGTCACGATCGGCAGCGACTGCTACTTCGGGCCGTACGTCTACGTGACCTCCACGAACCACTCGTACGACGATCCCCATCAGCCGATCGGCAAGCAGTGGCCGCGGATGGAGCCGGTGGAGATCGGTCCGGGGTGCTGGATAGGAACGGGCGCGGTGATCCTGCCGGGGGCGCGGATCGGGCGGAACGTGGTGGTGGCGGCCGGTGCGGTCGTACGAGGAGAGGTGCCGGACCATGCGGTGGTGGCCGGGGCCCCGGCCCGGGTCGTACGGCGCTGGACGCCTGAAGACGGGTGGCAGCCGCCGCTGAGGACGCCGGCCCCGGTGCCGATCCCCGTAGGGGTCACGCCGGAGCAGTTGCGGGCTTTGTCGGAGCTGGACGAGGACTCCGCCGCCCGGCTGGCGGAGCTGGACGCCGAGGCCTGAGCCGGTCGGCTCGCGCCCGTCGTGGCCTCCGGGCGGAGCGAGGTGCTTCCCGCTCCGGCTGAAGCCGGTGGTCTCGCCAGGGGAACCGATGGGCGGTCTCGCAGTACAGTTCAGTGAATGATCAGGTGCACCACACCGTAGTTCAGTTCGCTGAACCCTGTCAGACGGAATATTGGACGGAATGTGTCGGACCTCGACCTGCTGACCCAGTCCCTGGCGCGCAATGTCAAGCGCTGGCGCACCGAACGAGGCTTCACCCTGGAGGCGCTCGCCGCCCGCGCCGGAGTCAGCCGCGGCATGCTCATCCAGATCGAGCAGGCCCGCACCAATCCGAGCATCGGCACGATCGTCAAGATCGGCGACGCCCTCGGCGTCAGCGTTACCTCGTTGCTCGACTACGAGCAGGGTCCCGAGGTCCGCATCGTCCCGGGCGAGCAGGCCGTACGCCTCTGGCACACCGACGCGGGCAGCTTCAGCCGCCTTCTGGCGGGCACCGAGGCGCCCGGCCCGCTGGAGTTGTGGGACTGGCGGCTGATGCCGGGCGACCGCAGCCCGTCGGACCCGCACCCCGCCGGCACGGTCGAACTCGTCCATGTCACGGCGGGCGAGTTGACGCTCACCGTCGATGGGGTCCCCTACCGCGTCCCCGCGGGTGCGAGCGCTTCCTTCGAGGCCGACACCCCGCACATCTACGGCAACGACGGCGATGTGCCGATGGAGATGGTCATGGCGGTCTCGGTGCCGCCCGCGCGCTGAGACACCCGTCAGGGGGTTGGGCCACCGCTGTTAGCGTGCCGTCATGCGCGCACCCATCGGAGACTTCGACAACGCCATGCCCGCCCCCGACTGCGTCGACGAGCTGACCCGTCCGGTCGCGGACGCCGTGCGCCGGTGGAGCGGCAGCGTGCCCGCCGACCAGATCGTCTATGTCGACACCGAACCCGAGTGGGCCGACACCGCGGTCTTCCTCGAGCACTACGGCAGCGATCTGCTCGACCGCTCCGCCAACTGCGTCGTGGTCGCGGGGAAGCGGGGCAGTGAGGCGACGCTGGCCGCCTGCGTGGTCCTCTCCGGTACGCGGGTCGACGTGAACGGTGTGGTCCGCCGTCAACTCGGTGCCCGTAAGGCCTCGTTCGCGCCGATGGAGGTGGCGACGGGGGAGACCGGCATGGAGTACGGCGGCATCACGCCGATCGGACTGCCCGGCGCCTGGCCGGTGTTGGTGGACTCGGCGGTGGTCGACCTGCCTTATGTGCTGGTCGGCAGCGGCCGGCGTCGGGGGAAGCTGCTGGTGCCGGGCAAGGCGTTCGCGGAGCTGGGGAACGCGGTGGTGCTGGAGGGGCTGGGCGTCTGACGGCCGTGTCCCGGCTCCCGGCAAGGGGCTTGACCGATGTGTGCGTGAACCCGTCCGTGCGCGCGGCCCGTCGGCGACCGGTGCGACCGAACCGATCGCGCGGCCCGTCCGGCTGTGATGGCGGGCGACCGACGCGCAGGGCGGAAGCGACGTGGGCCAGGACCGAACGCGGTCCTGGCCCACGGGCCTGTCATGCTGCGGCCCGGCGGCGAGGCCGGATCCGACGAGGTCAGGCAGCGGTGGCCGGGGCCTGCGAGAGCAGTGCGACGACCTTGGTCAGGTCCTCGACGACCTCGGTGTCGTCGGCCGGGTGGGTCTCGGCGAAGCGGGTCACGGAGCCGGGGATGGACAGCTTGGCCTCCTCGACGACGACGGCACCGGCGATGCCCACGGCCTTGCGGGCCTCGTCCTGCGCCCACACGCCGCCGTACTGGCCAAACGCGGTGCCGACGACGGCGACCGGCTTGGCGGAGAGGGCGCCGGCGCCGTACGGACGGGACAGCCAGTCGATCGCGTTCTTCAGAACGGCCGGCATGGTGCCGTTGTACTCGGGCGAGAAGAGCAGCAGGGCGTCCGCCTGGCCGGCGGCGGCGCGCAGCTTGACGGCGGCCTCCGGGATGCCGCCCTCGACGTCGATGTCCTCGTTGTAGAAGGGGACGTCGGCCAGCCCCTCGAAGAGCTCCACCTCGACGCCCTCGGGGGCGTGCTTCACGGCGGCCTCGGCGAGCTGACGGTTGTGGGAACCGGCGCGAAGGCTGCCGACGAGCGCGAGGATGCGTACGGACATGGCAAAACTCCCAGAGTGTGTTCAGAAGCCAAGAGGACCGGGTGAGTCCGTTGAATGTTGTACCACCTTAACCGGACCACGGTCCACTTCCTGTCCAATCTAACCGGACCCAGGTCCGCTTGTCGTCCCGGGGCGCTACGCTGACCTCATGATCGAGCCGCTCCCGCCCTCACCGATGTCACAGGACAACCTCGGCGGCCGTGCAGACCTCGCCCTCATGCCCTCCGGAGAGGCGCCCCGGCTGCGCGCCGATGCCGCGCGCAACCGCACCCGGCTGCTGGAGGTCGCCGCCCGCCTGGCCGCCGAGCGCGGCATTGCGAACGTGACCATGGAGGACATCGCCTGCGGTGCCGGGGTCGGCAAGGGCACCGTCTTCCGGCGGTTCGGTGACCGCACGGGCCTGCTGGTAGAGCTGCTCAGCCATCACGAGCAGCAGTTCCAGTCGTCCTTCCTCTCCGGGCCGCCGCCGCTCGGCCCGGGCGCGCCCCCGGCGCAGCGTCTGCGCGCCTTCGGCTGCACCGTGATCCGCCACGAGCGCGCGCACCGGGACTTCTACCTGGCCGCGCACGCGGAGCCGGGCCGCCGCCGCACCAGCCCGGCGTACCAGTTCCGGCTGGCCCACGTCGGCATGCTGCTGCGCGAGGCGCGGGTGGACGGCGACATCGAACTCATCGCGCACGCACTGCTCGGCTATCTGGAGACGGTACTCATCGACGATCTGCTCACCCACCGCGGGATCTCCGTGGAGCGCGTGGAGGCCGGCTGGTGCGACCTGGTCGACCGTTTCACGGGCTGATGTCCCGGCTGACCTGCGTCCCGGACTCCGGACCGCTGAACCCCGGCGCGCCGACGCCCCGGGAGGGAGCACCCGGGGCGTGGTCGACGTCAGGACTGCAGGGCCGCCACCGGGCCGGCGTCCGCCGCTGCCACCCGGTGCCGGGAGCGCACCGCCTCCTCGAAGAAGGCGAGCGCACGCAGGTGGTACGTCCGGGCGGCCCAGCCCAGGCTGATGTTGTGGCCCGCGTCCGGAAGCCGCTCCACGACCACGCGGGGTGCGGCGGTCAGCAGCCCCACGAGGTCCGCCACGTCCTCGTCGGAGTGGTGCCACCAGGCCTCGTGCTCCGCGAAGGTCAGCCGGACCGGCACCCGGACGTGGGGCAGCAGCCCCTCGCAGATCTGGGGCCAGTTCGCGGCGTCCTCGGCCTCACGGCGCGGCATCGCCGCCACCACACTCGATCCCGCCCGGAAGACACTCGGCGGATAGTGCCTCAACGGGCCCCAGTTGAGGTGCCGTTGACGGATGCCACCGGCCTGTCCCAGAACGGACCTGTCCGCGGCGAACCGGTGTCCGCATCCGGAGACGTCCAGCGCGAGAAGGGACGCGAGCAGGGCGTCGGCGCCCAGTCGCAGGGCGAGTTTGCCGCCGTAGGAGTGCCCGAGCAGCAGGATGCCCGCGCCGGTCGCGCATCCCCTCGCGAAGTCCTCGATCGCCGCGCCTGCCGTGGTCGCCTGCTCGGCGAGCGTCTGTCCCTCCGGGAGGAACGCGGCCGAGCGCCCGTAGCCGGGGCGGTCCAGGGCGAGAACCGTGAATCCCAGCTGCGCGCCCAGGGTGAGCAAGGACAGGTCGGGATGGGCCTGACCGTCGAAGTACTCGGCGGTCAGGCCCCCGCCGTGCAGTGCGACCACGGCGGCGCGGGGTGTCACATGCACCGGTTCGGCAAGCAGTCCGGACAGCGGGATGCCCCCGCCGTCCAGCGTTACCGGCCGCACGCCGGGGGACATCGGCCTGGTCGCCGTTGACTGGTCCCGGGCTTCGGCCGGCCATGCCTTGTGCACCACGCACCCTCTTCCCATATCCGACGTGTCTCTCGGGTCCACCTTCCGAGGGGGCTGCGCGCCGCGCAAGGCGAGCCCGCCTCGCACGGCTCCTTCCGGGCCCGGCCGCGACCGCCGCTGTCACCGATCCGGACGAGGGACACGGAGGCGCCGATGGCCGAGGGCGGAGAGCCTGCTGCGGCGCCGGACAAGGGCGGCCGTTCCCGGGACCACCCGCATTGGCACGCCGGATGGCGCCGTTCCTAGACTTGTAGCGGTAGCCCGGCCTCCGGCGGTATGTCCTTTACGGGAAGGCGGTGGCGCCGATGCCGTATGTCGCTGTGAGCGCGCTGAGCCATCCGGGGCTGCTGCGCGAGCGGAACGAGGACAGCCTCGTCATCGGACCGTGGACTCTGTGTGCCACCGTGACCGAGAGTCCGCAGACCCTGGTCTTCCCGCTCGGCACACCCCTCGTCGTCGCCGTTGCCGACGGGCTCGGCGGGCAGCCCGGCGGTGACGTGGCCAGTGCCCTGGTCGTCCGCCGGATCGCGTCGATCGGCCCCGCCCTGCGGAGCGAGGACGCCGTCCGCGACACCCTGAACGCCTGCAACCGCGCCGTGTACGAGGCCGCCGAGGGAGACGAGAGAAGCGAACTCGCCGCCATGGGAACGACGGTCGCCGGCGCCGTCATACAGTCCGGCTCGCTGCTGGCCTTCAATGTGGGGGACAGCCGGGTCTTCGCGGCCTCCCGGGACGGGCTGCGCCAGTTGAGCGTCGACGACAGCCCACCGCTCGCACCCGGGCAGCGCACCACGTCCCTGGTCACCCAGTGCCTGGGCGGCGCACCCGCCTACCGCGCCATCCATCCCCATGTGACGGCCGGGTCCCTGTCGCCCGGCGACCGCTACCTCGTCTGCACCGACGGTGTGACCGACCCGCTGACGACGGACGTGCTCGACGCGGTGATGCGGGAGTACGACGACGGCAGAGCGGCCTTCGAGCTGTGGAAGGCCGCCATCGAGGCGGGCGGCCCCGACAACATCACGCTGGCGGTCGTGCGCGTGGGGGACGGGTCGGGAGGGGGCCTGTAAGGGGAGGCCGCTGCGGCGTACGGGCGGTCCGGCACCCCGGCGCGTGCGAAGCCCGCGCCCCCTCAAGGGAGATCCGCTTCGTCCTGCGCGAAGCCGTACCGTCCCCGCAGCCGTACGAAGCGGGCCGCGGTCAGGACCCGCCACTGCTCCAGCCCCGACGCGGTGCGCACGAAGCACACCACCTGTTCCTGCCCGCCCGGCCCGATAGGTTGCACCAGACGCCCGGCCGGCCGTACCTGCGCGACCAGGGGCGCGGGCACCTCCGGGAACGCGGCCGACACCACGACCGCGTCGTACGGAGCGCGGTCCGGCACACCGCCGCTGCCGTCGCCGACCCGCAGCTCCACGTTCCGCACGCCGTGGCCCGTCAGATTGGTGCGTGCCCGCTCGGCGATCTCCGGCCGCATCTCGATGCTGACCACGTCGGCGGCCAGTCGGGCGAGCAGCGCGGTCTGGAATCCGAGGCCGGTACCCACCTCGAGGACGTGCTCGCTGCCGTCCAGCTCAAGGCTCTCGATCATCATGGCGGACAGCGACGGCTGGGTCGTGACCTGCCCCTGTCCGATCGGAACGGGCGCGTCCCGGTAGGCGGCGGGCACCTGACCGGCCGGGACGAAGTCCGCCCGGGGTGTTGTCCGTACGGCCTCGAGCAGCCGTTCTTCCCTGATCCCGGCGGCTCTGAGGGCCCGCACCAGATCCTCCGGGCTGCTGGGTACGGCGTTCCACGGGCGGCTCACCACACGGCCAGCGTAGGCGCCCGCCCGGCGTCAGCCGAGTCGCGGGATCTCGATGGCGGGGCAGCGGTCCAGGACCTGCAGATAGGACGGAGAGCGCGGAGGTCTGAGCGCCCACCGTCCGGTCGGGCGGCCCGGTCAGTCCGTGGGCAGCAGCTGGAGCTTCAGCGCGCGGGTGACCGCGGCCGTGCGGTCGGAGACCCCGAGTTTTCCGAAGCTCCGCAGCAGATGGGTCTTGACGGTGCTCTCGCCGATGAACAGGCGGCGCCCGATCTCCGAGTTGGTGCATCCCTCGGACACCAGCCGCAATACCTCCAGTTCTCGCTGCGACAGCTGAGGCCGCTCCAGCTCGCCGCCGCGCAGCCGGGACACCAGCGCCGCCGCCACGGTGGGGGCGAGCACGGTCTCGCCGCGCGCGGCGGCCCGGACGGAGTCCGCGAGGTCGCCACTGGAGGCGTCCTTGAGGAGGTAGCCGGCAGCTCCGGCCTCGACGGCGCGCAGAATGTCCCGGTCGGTCTCGTACGTGGTGAGGACCACGACGCGGGTGGTGCTGGAGTGCGCGGCGAGGATCTGCCGGGTGGCGTCCACGCCGTCACCGCCGGGCATCCTCAGGTCCATCAGTACGATGCCGGGCTTCAGCCGCGCGCACAGCGCGACGCCCTCGGGGCTGGACGACGCGCTGCCGACGACCTCCAGGTCGGGCTGGACGTCGAGCATGCCCCGCAGCCCCTCCCGCACCACGGGGTGGTCGTCGACGAGCAGGATCCGGATCATCGCTTGGTCTCCTGAAGCTGTTCGGCACGTGCGACGGCATCTTGGGGGCGGGCCCGCACGGTCAGTCGTACGCTGAGGCAGGTGCCCTCGCCGGGGGCGCTGGACAGCTTCGTGGTGCCGCCGATCTCCAGGACCCGGGCCCGCATGCCGGGCAGGCCGTAGCCGCTGCCCGAAGCGATGGGCGAGAAGCCGAGCCCGTTGTCCCGCACGGTGAGCTCCAAGCCGCCCGGGGTATAGGCCAGGGAGATCTCGGCATGTGAGGCGTGCGCGTGCTTGCGGATGTTCGACAGGGCCTCCTGGGAAGCGCGCAGGGCCACCACCTCGACGGCGGGCGGCAGCGGGCGCGGGGTTCCGGAGACCCGGACATCCACGACGATGCCGAGCTCCTCGGCCAGCCGGTCGCCGAGGCGGCGCACGGCCTCGTCCAGGGAGCTGTCGTCCAGCTGGGCCGGGGTGAGGGAGGAGACCAGGGAGCGGGACTCGGCGAGGTTCTCGCGGGCGGTGCGCTGCATCAGGTCGATGTAGCGGCGGGCCTGTTCGGAGGTGTCGCCGAGTTCGCTCTCCAGTGCCTGGGAGAGCATGACGAGGCTGGTGAAGCCCTGGGCAAGGGTGTCGTGGATCTCGCGGGCGAGCCGCTCGCGCTCCAACAGGGCACCGTGCGCGACGGACAGCCGGGCCAGTTCCTCGCGATTCTCCTCGAGTTGGCGGATGAGCGTTGCGCGCTCGGAGCTCTGCACAGCGATGCTCTCCACCCATCCGCCGATGGTCATCGAGGACCCGGCGACGACGACGGCGATCAGCGCAGTGCGCAGGATGTGGCCGGGCTCGTCCCACCACATGACCGTCCAGCCGATCAGCGGGGTGAAGTTGTACACCAGCAGGAACGTCATCGCCCGGAACCGGGACAGCAGCAGATAGGACAGCGGCGCCAGAGCGACCATGGCGACGGACGCCTCCTGCGCGACGATCGCCGCGGGCGTGTAGAGCACGGCCATCCCGGTGCAAAAGGCGAAGGCGCGCCGGGAGTTCTCCGCGTCGTGGTGCAGGGCGGGCCGTCCGACGGCCACGTACAGCGGGATGGACAGCAGCAGCCAGCCGTCCGCGAACGTGACCCAGGGGTTCGGTCCGTGCGAGAAGGTGACGAAGAGTTCCGCCGCCAGCAGCGCCACCCCGAAGTGGATGTCCCACAGCCAGGTGCTCTGCTGCCACGCGTGCGTGACCAGGGCGCCTGGCTGTGGGGTCGCCGAAGGCACGGTCATCCGTCGCGCCGGCCCTTCCAGCGGAACGTCGTCAGGCAAAGAATCAGTCCTCCGATGCACCAGGCGCCCAGGACGAGGGCGACCCGGCCGAGTTCCCAGTCTCCCCCCTGCTCCAGCACCTTGGCCCGGTCGGGCAGGAAGACCGCGCGGAACCCCTGACACATCCACTTCAGCGGGAAGAAGGAGCCCACCTTCACCATCCAGCCGGACATGCTGTTGATGGAGATGTAGACACCGGAGATGAACTGCAGCACGAGGAAGGGCAGAACCATGATCGGCGTGGCGCTCTTCGCGTCGCGCGGCACGCTGCTCATCGCGATGCCCAGCAGCGAGCAAGCGATCATGCCGAGCAGCAGCACCCAGGCGAGGGTGAACCACTTGCCCGGCGTGGAGGGCAGCTTCAGGTCGAAGAAGGCGACCCCGACGGCAAGCAGCAGCGCGGTCTCCGCGACACCTGTGACCAGGACCAGCCACAGCTTGCCGAAGAAGTACGCGCTGCGCGGCATGGGCATGGCCCGCAATCGGCGCAGGTTGCCCTCGTCGCGTTCGGTGGCGATGCCGATGCCGATGTTCTGGAAGCTGGTCGACATCAGACCGGCGCCGAGCATCGCGGCGACGTACAGCTGCGAGACGGTGATCCCGGCGCCCTGAATCTTGTCGTGGAAGATGGACGCGAACATCGTCATCATGACAATCGGCAGGGCGAAGGTGAAGACGACGGCTTCCTTGGCCCGGAAGAACTGCTTGATCTCCACACCACCGCGAAGCAGTCCGAGACGGAACGCGCCAGGGAGCTTACCGCCCTCGCCGCCCGGGTGCAGCCGGCCCGCCGCGGGGGCGCCGACGAGAGTCTGGGTCATGCCGCTGTCTCCTGCTCCTTGATGAGGCCGAGATAGATGTCTTCGAGGCTGGGGCGGCTGACCGTCAGCTCCGGGATCTCGCCCCGGAAGTGCGCCGCGAGGTCGTTGATGACGCCGGTGGGCGTGTCCGTGCGGTACTCGCGCGGGCCCTCGGGGGCGAGCCAGGACACGGTGGCCTGTGCGCTGGCCCGGCCACCAAGAGTGGCCGGATCGCCCTCGGCGACGACCTTGCCCCCGACGACGACGGCCAGCCGGTCGGCGAGCGCCTCGACCTCGTCGAGGTAGTGGGAGGTGAGCACGATGGTGGTGCCGTCGTCGGCAAGCGACCGGATCAGGTCCCAGAACTGCCGCCGGGCCGCCGGGTCGAACCCGGTGGTGGGCTCGTCCAGGAACAGCAACTCGGGGCGGCCGATGACGCCCACGGCCACGTCGACACGGCGCCGCTGGCCTCCGGAGAGCCCGGTGACGCGGGCACCGGCCTTCTCTGTGAGTCCGACGACGTGGAGGATCTCCTCGAGGTCGCGCGGGTCGGGGAAGTACTGGGCGTAGTGCCGGACGGTCTCGGCGACCGTCAGCTCGCCGCTGACAACCTCGTTCTGCCAGACGATCCCGATCCAGGACTTCCACTGCCGCGAGGCGCGTCCCGGGTCCTCGCCGAGCACCTCCACCTCGCCTCCGTCGCGGCTGCGGTGGCCTTCCAGGATCTCCACGGTGGTGCTCTTGCCCGCACCGTTCGGCCCGAGGATGCCGAAGATCTCGCCCCGTCGGATGTCGAGGTCGAGTCCGTTGACGGCAACGTGGTCCTTGTACGCCTTGCGCAGGCCCCGCACGCGTACTGCTGTTTCTGCCATGCCTTCAGCTTTCCGGGCGTGCGGGCGGGGCGGTACGACCGAGGGGTCGGTCCTGTGTCCACCGACTGGTGGACACAGGACCGCGGCGGGTCCGTCCCCGCGTCCCGTGGGGCCAAGGCCACGGCGGCCACTATCGGGCCCGGTCACGTACAGGCTCGGCTGGGCCGTGCTCGCTCTGGTGGTTCAGGCTCGACAGCAGGTCGCCGTCAGCGAAGCGGCCCACCGTCGCCGCGGTGCCGAGCGCGCGGTCGACGTCGGCGGCGCCGTGCAGCTTGGCCAGTGCGATGGCGTCGGCCATCTGGGCCCGGATCCGGCGGGTGCCGGCCGCGGTGGCCTCGACCAGCCAGGCCGCTGCCTCCGGGGCGATCGCCAGAAACTGGGCCTCGGCCGGGCTGGCCGGACTCGGCGTGCGCTCTCCGCGCGGAGTGACGGGGTAGTGCTCGTCGGCGAATCGGTTCGACGGTACTCAGGGATGTTGAGCCGGTCGGTGCCTTCAAATCGGCCTATGTCGTCGACGGTCGGCCGGCTATGTCGGCAGGTTGGAATGTCGAGGCCAGGACGGAAGAGCTGGCGCGCGAGCTTGCGCACGGCAGGGTGTCGTTTCGCGCTTCCGTTTCCCGGTCGTGGAGATCGCGGATGAAAGCGGATTGGAACCGCTCGCCGAGCCGTAGCTAACGGCGTAGTGAATTAAGTTCAATCGCCGGGCAGCGGTCCATGACCATCTCCAGGCCCGCGGCGCGGGTCCGCGTGTACGCGGCCTCGTCGATCACACCGAGCTGAAACCACACGGCACCGGCGCCCTTGGCCACGGCTTCATCGGCGACCGTGCCGGCGAGCTCGCTGTTCACGAACACGTCCACGACGTCGACGTCGACGGGAATGGCATCGAGAGAGGGATAGCCCTGCTCCCCATGCACCGTCTCGGCCTTCGGGTGAACGGGGACGATCCGCTTGCCATAGCGCTGAAGGACCTCCGCGACCTTGAAGGCGGCGCGCCGCTCGTTCGAGGAGAGACCGACGATCGCCCAGGTGTCGCCGAGTCCGTCGAGGATCTTACGGACCGTCTCCGTCTCGCTGTGCATGCTGTGCCTCCGCTTGGTCGGTTGTTCGCCGCAGAGAGGAACGACCGTCGACCGCATGCCATTCCCGGTGGTTCCCGGCGCCCGCGGCGGACTTCCCGAGGGAAGCGGTGGACGGTGATCGCGCCCTGCCCCGTGTGCCGCCGCATCAGACCTCTTACATACCCCATGGGGGTATGCTATGTTGCTCCGGCAAGGTACCCCCAGGGGGTATGTCGAGAAAGGGTGAAACCATGTCAGCCATCAATCCCCGGCGCTGGTGGGCGCTTCTGGTGCTCGCTGCCGCCCAGTTCATGGTGATCATGGACACGTCCATCATCGGGGTGGCGCTCCCGGAGATGCAGAAGGACCTCGGCTTCTCGCAGGGTGAGTTGCAGTGGGTCTTCAACGCGTACGTCATCGCCTTCGGCGGGTTGCTGCTTCTCGGTGGCCGCCTCTCCGATCTGCTCGGCGCACGCAAGGTCTTCACCATCGGTTGGGTGGTTCTGATCGCGGGTTCGATCGTCGCGGCCGCCGCGCAGTCCGCGACCGTGGAGGTCGTCGGGCGCGCCGTGCAGGGTGTGGGCGGAGCGCTGATCGCGCCCTCGGCCATGACGCTGCTGATGATGCTCTTCGGGCACAACCCGAAGGAGCTCGGCAAGGCCATGGCGCTCTACGGGGCGGCAGCTCCCGCGGGCGGCACGGCCGGTGTCTTCCTCGGTGGAGTGTTCACCGAGTGGCTGAGCTGGCCCTGGGTCTTCATCATCTATGTGCCGATCGGTGTCGCCACCTTGGCGGCCAGCGGGCTGCTGCCTGCCGTCGCAGGCCGTCGCGGCGGTGTGGACGTGCTGGGCGCCGTCGCGGTCACAGCGGGCCTGGCCCTCGCCGTCTTCGCCGTCGTCCGTGCTCCCGAGGTCGGTTGGGGCTCCACCGGCACGGTGCTCGAACTGGTCGGTGCCGCCGCGCTCCTTCTGCTCTTCTTCGTGGTCCAGAAGGCGGTGCGCGAACCGCTCATGCCGCTCGGCATCTGGCGTGTGCCTCGGCTCGGCTCGGCCAACCTGGCCATGACCCTGCTGGGCGCCGCCTGGATCCCGATGTGGTACTTCCTCAACCTGTACCTCCAGCAGGTCCTGGGCTTCGGGGCGTTCGAGTCGGGCGCCGCGCTGCTGCCGATGACCGTGCTGCTGATGATCTTCATGACGGCCATCACGGCCCGGCTGATGGCGAAGTTCGGCGCCAAGCCGCTGATCGGGGGTGGCCTGCTGGTCCTGGCGGCCGGTCTGCTGTGGCTGTCCGCCGTCGAGCCGACGGGCACCTTCGTGGTCGATGTCCTGCCCGCCTCGCTGGTTGCGGCGCTCGGCATGTCGCTCGCGTACATCCCGACGATGATGACCGCGATGTCCGGCGCCCCGCAGGAGCAGGCAGGCATGGCCTCCGGCATCGTCAACACCACCTACCAGGTGGGGTCGGCCCTGGGCCTCGCCGCGCTCACCGCCGTGGCCACCTCGCAGGGCGCCGGTCGGCTGGGCAACCTGCCTGCCCTCACCGACGGGTTCAGTGCGGCCTTCATCTGGGCCGCCGTCATCGCGGCCGTCGGCGGGCTCGTCACACTGCTTGCCATGCGTGGCGACAAGGCGGCCGCTGCCGCCGCGGGACAGGCGGACTCCGCGTCGGCGACCGAGGGCGAACGGGCCGGCGTCTAGAAGTCCATGGAGATACCGGGGTTCTGGCCCCGCCGCGTGGGCGGCGGGGCCAGAACCCTTTCCGGTGCCGGGTCGTGGCCAAGAACTGCGGACCGGTTGATCCACGGTTGTTGTGATCACGGTCCTCAAGAGGGTGAGGCCCGTGCGGGGTATCAGTAGAGGAACGGTGGCTCGGGCAGGGCCATTGCATGTTGTCGAGTCATCCTGTTTGTGGTGATCCGGTCGGGCGGCCCGTCAACGTGGTGGCTCTGCTGGGCAATTGAGGGTTCCGGGGTGGGAGTGCAGGCGCGGCGCCGCTGATCATGTGACTGTCCAGGGCGTCAGGAGTCCTTGCGTCTGGTCCCGGACCGGTGCCCGTGCGCCGCGCGGGCACCGGCCGCGCTGTCAGGTCGAGCGGGTGAGCTGGTGGATGCGCCGCACCCGCCCGTCCTCGGCGACCTCACCTGTCAGGATCCAGTCCATCGATACTCGGCCGAGCTTGCGGTGCTCCGCGACGAGGCGGCAGCGTGCGGCGAACCGGCTGCCGTCGACGAGGAGTTCGTCGATCAGCATCTCGCCGTCGGTGGCGTTCTTGCGGGCCGGGGCTGCGTGTGCGATCAGCTGATCCCGGGTGAGAGCGGTGCCGTTGGTGACCCAGACCACGTCGTCGGTCATGGTGCGGTCCACGATCAGTGCCGGGTCCTCGTCGGACTGGGCCATGTCGCGGGTGTAGTCGATCAGGAGGCGGCGGGCTGCTAACTCGGTTGCTTCGATTATCTCTGACATACCTGTCATGCTTAAGGTGCCTTGCTAAGATTGTCAACCATGTCAGAGATAAGACGGCGCCGTCAGCGGGTGGAGGTCTCCCGCAACCGCGCCGCCCTGGTCTCGGCGGCGATCCGCATCCTGGCCTCGCGCCCGGAGGCGGGTATGGCGGAGATCGCCGCGGCGGCCGGGGTGACGCGGCAGACCGCGTATGTGCACTTCGGTACCCGGGAGGCGCTGCTGGCGGCGGTGCGCGACGAGCTGAGCCGCCGGGCATACGCCGTGCTGGAGGCCGCCGACCTCGAGACCGGCACCGCGACCGAGGCCCTCGACCGGTTCCTCGCCGCCGTCAGCACACTGCTGGCCGAGCAGACGGCCCTCGGCGGTCCGGAACCCGACCCCGAGGCGGATGCCGCACGCCACGTGTCGGTCCAGCAGATTCTGGAGTCCCTCATCCGCCGCGGCCGCGACAGCGGCGAGTTCATCACCGGGTTGGAGACCGGCTGGCTGGTGACGGCGACGATCGCTCTCGGTCACGCCGCCGACCAGCGCGTCCACGCCGGCCTTGCGGACGCGCGCACCGCGGCGGACCAGTTGCGCGCTTCGGTGATGCTCCTTTACGGCGCGGATGACCACGATCCGGCAGCACCCTGACCTGCAAGCGCCAGGCCCACCCGCCGTGGCCGCAAGAGCCAGCACGGCAGGTCCTCGTGTCCGGGTTCGTCATGTGACGCCGAGTAGTCCCAGGGGGCGCCAGTAGTCACGGGCGGTGCGGCGGAGAGCAGTGGCGATGTTCCGGTCGCCGTTGTGCCGCAGCACGCCGACGGCGAGGTTGCGCAGGGACGCCATGACACGCGGCAGCACCCCGGTACGGACCTTGGAGTCGTCCTCGCGGAAGGTGCGGTCGCGCACATGATGCAGGAGGTTCTCGATGCCCCAGTTGGCCGCGGATCCAGGCGGCAAGTTCTGCGGGGGTCGCCTCGGTGACGTCTCGGCTGGTGATCAGATAGACCCGCTCGACCGTTACTTGGCCAGCGCCCTGGTCGCGCCGCCACCGCACGACCTGGATGGCCTGCTTGGCGCCGGGAAAGTCCAGGTGGCGGTAGGCGCGCACCTTTAACCGGCGGATCTCCTCGCGGTGGTGGCCGCGGCTGCGCTCGCGATGCTCCAGCGGCAGATCTCGCCAAGGCAATTTCTTGACCTGCCGGTGCAGGCCTGGGTGGTTCTTCTTGACGATCGCGAGGTAGTGGGCGTCGCGTCCGCGCAGGTAGCGGCCGTGGCCGTACTGGGTGTGCAGGGCGTCGGCGGTGATGACAGTGCCCGCAAGATCCACGCTCTCCAGGAGCGGGGCGAAGGAAGGTATCTCGTTGCTCTTGGTAGCAATCTGGCGCTGTGCCAGAACGGTGCCGGTGTGGTCCATTGCGGCCAGGAGTCGGACGGCGGCGCAGGCAGCGGTGCGCGAGCCGCGCAGGGTCTTGCCGTCCACAGCGAGTGCGCGCCGGATCGGCCGCGGCTTGTCCTGCGCGCGCGGCGTCGGGATGCGGGCAGTCAGGTAGGCGCCGATCGCGGCATCGAAGGCGTCGCCGTCGAGGCGCTCGAGCAGGCGGCGCACGGTGCCCGGGTGCGGGGCCGGACGCAGGCCGGTGAGCGGGTCGGCGGGCAGACCGAGCGCGGTGCGCACGGCCTGCGGGGTGTCAGTGATCCACTCGCCGATCGCGGCCAGGGACTTCGCGCCGGCCAGGACCGCGGCTGCCGCGCCGACCACGAGGGCAAGCAGAGGATAGCGGCGCCCGCGCGATCGGCGCGGATCGGGCACTGCGGCCAGGAAGCGCCGCAGGTCGGGGATCCCGGCGGCTTCGCCGCTGGTGGCGTGGAGCAGTCGGCTCAGTGAGGCGGGGATGGGAGGGGATGCAGGGGCAGGCACAGTCTCGCTCGGTGATCCTAGGTCTCGACAAGCCACATGATCTGGGGCGCCGTGCCTGTACTGCTGTCCGGGACCTCCTCAACTATCCGGCGACCTCGCTGAGCTGACGGCCTGCCTGGCGAGCTCACTGCAAACTGGACACCTCGTCAACATGCAATACCCCTGGGGTCGAGGGGGCCCTGCATCGCCGGCACCGGGCGGCGGGGTGCCCTGAATATCTGGCACACCGTCAGTATCAGGCCTGATCAGCTTCGCCAAGCATCGCCGACAAGGTTTACCTCTCTGAAGCTTCCTTCTTTGATACGTAGGGGGATTTCCTCCCATTCTCGGATCACTCGGCGCCTGCCGTCGGGAATAGAAGGCCAAGAAGTACGGCTAACTGTCCTGCCCGCATAAATGGGCTCCCAAGAGATGGCGTAAAAGGAGTCGATGTCTGGAACTAGGGTTGCCAGACAGTGAAGGGTGCGGCGGTGATACCACTTGCTGACAGCTGTGACCCTCAATCCAAATTCCAAGGCTTCCCGCAAATAGGAAAGGGAGAATTCTACGTTCTGCCACGTGTCGGCCGCGCGATCCTCATACCGAATGACGGTATCAGGAACACCGCGCTCAATGAGAAGCCTGCGCAACTCTTGGGCTTCTGTAACGCCGGTGTGCCGGTTGATTCCGCCGGTTGCGATGATCACCGGCGCTAGTCGCCCCTGATACCACGGATGATGTCGCTGACCCGGGAACTGGTCATTTTGCCGACAGCCGCTGCCATCACGGCATGACTGGAGCCGGTACGTCGGTTGACAAGCCGGAAGATCTCTTGGAAGTCCCGGGCGGCACAGGCTTGCCGCATGGCTTCGCTTCCGAGAAGCGCGTCAGGGACCGTCAGCGGATATCCACTCCGCTGAGTCTCGCGGTCATCCATGTAGCCACCCAGCACGAACGAAGTGATCTCTGTCTAGCGTAGCCTCGGGACTGCGGCGGTGAACCCCGAACGAGACGGAACGGGGCTCCCCAAATGGACTTGCGGGGTTCCCCGTTCGCCGTTCCCAGAAGCGCCCTGCCCGGCTCAAACTCTTCAGGCGGCGCAACCTGTGCGCCGAACAGCCAGACCCCCGCGACCGTGGCGACGGTCCGGTGGCGTGGCCACCAACCGGTTGGAGGTTGACGGCAGTGCCCAAAGCTACAACCAGACTCCTCACGCTGCGCCAACGAGCGGGGGTGAGCGCATGACCGAGACGGACACCGACGCGCGCCAGTGGGAATACACGACCTATGCCCCGTCCGGTGAGACGTGCCCGTCGTGCGGCAAGCCGATCAAGAGCCTTGAGAGTTGCCGCCGGGGGAGCGTGTCCCACCGGGACGCTTCTCCGAACGTGGCTTACTGGCACACGGCTTGCGCTCCGAAGAAGAAGGGGCAGTGATCCCGGTGGACCAGTACAAGAGCGCACGTGCTGAGGCGGAACACACGGCCGCGTTACTGCGGGCGGCCCTGCAACGCGCCGGACTTTCCGAGCATGAGGCCGCGCGGGTGCGTGCTCTGGTCAACAGCAAGGGACGCGCCTACGTGGACATCGGAGCACTCCCGGTGGGCTCAACGGTGAAGCTGTTGAACGCACTTCCCTTGGCGTTGGAGTCGGCGGGACGAGCCGCAGGTCGAGCGCCTACCGGGACAGGTCCAGGCGTCCCGGCTCGCTGAGGATGGCAGCAAGGACCAGCTCGTCGGACGAGCTGCTGAGCGTCGGGTTGCGTCTACCGATGGTCTTGGCCAGTGCTCCGCCCTTCAGGGCGGAGGTGAAGGCCATCCCGTAGGGGCGGCGCGGAGCGTCGCAGCACCGCCTCCGAAGGGGCACAGCCCGGTCAGACGGGGCGCTTCTGCTGCTCGATGTACTGGCGGACGTCGGTGAGGGGTGCTCCGCCGACGGATCCGGCGTAGTAAGAGCCGGACCAGAAGTGTCCGCCCCACAGATACCGGCGCACGTGCGCGTCGAATTCCTTGCGCAGGAGGCGGGCGGAGACGCCTTTCAGCGAGTTGACCAGCTTGGAGAGCTGGACCTTCGGCGGGTAGTGCACGAGCAGGTGGACGTGGTCGTCCTCGCCGTTGAACTCGCTGAGTTCGGCTTCGAAGTCGGTGCAGACCTCTCGCATGATCTCCTCACAGCGCGCCAGGAGATCGTTTGTGAGCACTCCACGCCGGTATTTGGTGACAAAAACCAAATGAACGTGCAGATGGTAGACGACGTGCCGTCCGGTACGTACGTCTGGG
>NZ_MLYP01000055.1 GCF_001866645.1 Streptomyces colonosanans | reverse complement strand
GCCCACGGCACCCCCACATCCCCCACACCCGCCGACAAACCATTGTTCGGCCCCTTACGAAACGTGGACCCGATCGGATGAACCGGCGGCAGATACACCACGTCGAAACCCATCCCCGCGATCACCGGCAACCGCCGCGCCGCCGAACGAAACGTCCCATGCGGCCGCTCCACCGTCCCCTCCGACCGCGGAAAGAACTCGTACCACGACCCGAACAACGCCCGCTCCCGCTCCACCACCAACGGCAACCGACCCGACGACGACACCAACTCCCGCAACGGATACCGCACCAGAACCTCACCCACCTCGGCAGTGAGCGCCGCCGCGAGACGGGACGCGGCCGGGCGGTCGGTGGCGCGCAGGACCGATACGGCGAGGAGCACCTCCCGTCGGCCTTCACTCGTCGGGACGCCGACCGCGGCGCGCTCGTACAGATCGGCGCCCTCCTCCAGGACCAGTTCGGTGTCGATCCCGGCGGGTATCTTGATCCGCGCCTGCTCACGCCAGGTGGTGACCGGATCCCGCCAGGCCTCCACGGCGTAGGTCCAGCGACCCTCGCGCGGGATGGAGACGGTGGCGCCCCAGCGGTCCGTGCCGGGCTCCAGCTCACGCATCGGCGTCCAGGGACCGCGACGCCCCTCGGGGTCCAGCAGGACGACATTGGCGCCGATCGCGTCATGCCCCTCACCGAAGACCGTCGCGGAGATCTCGAACTCCTCGCCCACCACCGCCTTCGCTGGACGGCGGCCCTGGTGGACGAGAGGGCGTACGTCGAGGACGGGGATGCGTCCGAGGGTGGGACCGGTGTCCGGCCCCGGGGCGGGGCCCGGGGCCGCGGAGGGGACGCGCGGGGCGGGGGGACGGGCGTCTGTCTTCGGCGCGGGGGATGTGCCGCGTGCCGGAAGTGCCGGTGAGTGGTGCGTTGCGGGCATGGCCGCTCCTGTCCGCGTCGACGTGGGTGGGCGGATGAGGGTGTCGCAGGGTGGAACCGGCAGTGCTGTCGGAGGAGCCTGCCCACCCTGTACGGGTGGGCATTCCGGCACTTTGTTGACTACTCACGCGTATGTCTACGTTCAAGACCGGCCGCATCCGGACGAGCGAAAAGGACCGGCCCCGCCCGTCGGGGGCGAGGCCGGCCACAGTGCGCGCGTGGGCTTGACCGCGGTCAGGGATTGCCGACCTGGAGCAGCTTGTTCGGCGAGCCGAGCCCTGCTCCCTTGATCTTCCCGGAGGCCGCTTGTCGCACCAGAGCCTTGCTCACCTGCGCCGGAGTGGCCTTGGGATGGTTGGCGAGATACAGCGCGGCCGCGCCCGTGGCATGCGGCGTCGCCATCGATGTACCGGAGAAGGTGGCCTTCCCCGTGTCGCTCGCGTACGAGTCGGAGGTGATCGCCACTCCGGGGGCGAACAGATCGAGCCGCGGGCCCCAGTTGGAGAACGACGCCCGGGTGTCCTTCTGGTCGCTGGCGCCCACGGTGATGGCTTGTTCGACGCGGGACGGGGAGTACAGGCTCGCCGGACGACCGTTGTTCCCGGCGGCGACCGCGTAGGTGACGCCGGAGGCGATGGAATTGCGTACGGCGGCGTCCAGTTGCGCGTTCGCGTAACCGCCCAGGCTCAGGTTCGCCACTGCGGGCTTCTTCGCATGCCTGGTCACCCAGTCGATGCCCGCGATCAGCTGCGCGGTGGTGCCGGCGCCCTTGTCGTCCAGGACGCGCACGGCGACGATCTTCGCCTGCTTGGCGACCCCGTACATGGTGCCTGCGATGGTTCCGGCCACATGCGTGCCGTGTCCGTTACGGTCGGCGGCGCTCTTGTCGTTGTCGACGAAGTCCCAGCCGTAGCTCGCCCGGCCGCCGAAGTCCTTGTGCGAGATACGGATACCGGTGTCGATGACATACGCCGTCACGCCTGCGCCACCCGGTTGGGGCCAGGTGTAGCCGTGGTCGAGCGGGCGGTTGGGCTGGTCGATGCGGTCCAGGCCCCATGACGGCGGGTTCTTCTCGAAGTGGTCCAGCCGTACCGTCGTGTCCTGGACGACCGAGGCCACACGGGAGTCCGCCGCCAGACGCCGGGCCTGCCGCTCGTCGACGTCCACCGAGAACCCGTTGAGCGCGGTTCCGTACGTATGGCTTATTTTCGCCCCGTACTTCTCGGCTATGCCCTTGCCGATGGCCGGTGGTGCCTTCGCTTCCCCCTTGAGTGTCACGATGTAGCTTCCGCTGACGGCGCCGGGGGCACCGGCGCCGAGGATGGTTCCCACCGGGGCGGCCTGCGCGGGCTGGGTGATGGCCGAGAGCGCCACGACCGTGGTCACCGCGGTGAGGCCGCCCGCCCAGCGCAGACGTGCGTTTCTCATCCGTGCCATGACTCGAGTTCCCCCTCCTCAACTAGGCGCACCTTGGCCGGGGTTCATCCATGTCTGTGCTGTTGTCGGCCGGTACGCCGGTTGGCAGCCTCTCGTGTGGAGCGAATCGCCACAAGGCCGCCCAGGAGGGCGGAATCGGCCATATCGGCGATGGCGGATGTGTAAAGGTTGCGTTGTGTTTCGGACGGCTTGTGCCGAACCCGGGAGGGGGTCAAGGGTGACGCGGTGACCGTCAGGCGGAGCCGTCCGCCTCCTCGCACAGCCTTCGCAGAACGGCCCCGCAGCGCCGCGCATACGCGTGCTGCAACCCGCGTGTCGCGGGGCCGCCCGCCCGGGCGTACCACTTGGCCGGGCGGCTGAAGGCGGTGATCGTCAGCCAGACCGTGCCGTCGCCGGTGCGGTTCACGACGAACGCCTCCTCGCCGCACTCCGGGTGGCCCTTCAGCGTGCCGTAAGCCCAGCCGGCGCGCCGGTGTTCCTCGATCGTCCACACCACCCGGCAGGGGGCCTTGATCACTCCGCCGAGGGTGATGGTGACGTCGACGCCGGGGGCCGCCCGGTCTTTGCCGGCCTGGACGCCCACTCCCATGGCCCGGTGCAGCTCCCAGGTGAGGAGCGCCTCGGCCGCACGCCGGAACACCGCCTCGCCCTCGCCGATCCGTGTGCGTAGGTGCAGGGGGTGGAACCCCTCGGGGCAGTGGCCGGGCTCACGGGTGGCGCCGACATCCTTGTACGTGAAGTCCGCCGATGACATGCGCTCCAGCGTAAGGCGGCCCCCGGCGTCGTTTTCCCGCCGGGGGCCACCGTGTCCGCTATCCGTGCACTAGTTCACGTTGACCGCGGTCCAGGCCGCGGCCACCGCGTTGTACTCGGTGCTGGTGGAGCCGTACAGCGCCGACGCCGCGCTCAGGGTCGCCGTGCGGGCGCCCTTGTAGTTCGTCGTGGACGTCATGTACGTGGTCAGCGCCTTGTACCAGATCTGCAGCGCCTTGGCGCGGCCGATGCCGGTGACCGTGGAGCCGTTGTACGTCGGGGAGTTGTATGACACTCCGTTGATCGTCTTCGCGCCGCTGCCCTCGGCCAGCAGGTAGAAGAAGTGGTTGGCGACACCCGAGGAGTAGTGCACGTCCTTGTTGCCGACGGTGGAGGACCAGTAGTCGGCGGAGGCGCCGTCCTTGCTGGGCTTGTCCATGTAGCGCAGCGGGGTGCCGTTGCCGTTGATGTTGATCTTCTCGCCGATGAGGTAGTCACCGGGGTCGGAGGCGTTGTTGGTGGCGAACTCGACGCCGGTGCCGAAGATGTCGGAGGTCGCCTCGTTGAGGCCGCCGGACTCACCGCTGTAGGTGAGGTTCGCGGTGGCGGCGGTGACGCCGTGGCTCATCTCGTGGCCGGCCACGTCCAGCGAGGTCAGCGGGTGGGTGTTGCCCGAGCCGTCGCCGTAGGTCATGCAGAAGCAGCTGTCGGACCAGAACGCGTTGACGTACGAGCTGCCGTAGTGGACGCGGGAGTAGGCGCCCACGCCGTTGTTCTTGATGCCGTTGCGGCCGAAGGTGTTCTTGTAGAAGTCCCAGGTGGCCTGCGCGCCGTAGGCGGCGTCGGCGGCCGCCGTCTGGTCCGTGCTGGAACTGGAGGCCGTTCCGGTGCCGAACACGTTGGTGGTGTTGGTGAACAGCGTGCCGGTGCCGGAAGTGCCGCGGGCGAGGTTGTACGTCTTGTGGCCGCCGCGCGTGGTGTCGTACAGCTGGTACGTCGAGCCCGACAGGTTCGTGCCGAGGGTGACCGTGCCGGAGTAGAGGGTCTTGCCGGTGCCGGTGCCGGTCTCGATGCCCTGGTACTCGTGGAGCTTCTTGCCGGTGGCGGCGTCGGTGATGACGTGCAGCTCGTTGGGGGTGCCGTCGTCCTGGAGGCCGCCGACCACCGTCTCGTAGGCGAGGACCGGGGTGCCGTCGCCGGCCCAGATCACCTTGCGCGGTGCGCTGTCGGCGGAGGTCTGTGCGGAGCCCGCGGCCTTGGCGGCGGTCACCGCCTGCTTCTCCGCCTTCGACGCGGCGATCTGCGGCGTGAGCGAGGCGACCTTGATGGTGGCCTTCGTCGCCCGGGTCACGCTCTCGGCCTTGCCGGCCTTCTCGTGGACGATCAAGTCGCCGCCGAGGACGGGAAGGCCGGCGTAGGTGCGTTCGTAGCGCGTGTGGACCGTCCCGTCGGCATCCTGTACGACGTCCTTGACGAGCAGCTTCTCCTGGTTGCCGAGGCCTATCTGACGGGCCGTCTCGGGTGCCGCCGCCTGGGCGTCCTTGACGAGGGAGGAACGCGCCGCCGTGGACAGCGCGACCGGGGTGGCGGTGAGCGGCTGCGCCGCCGTGCCGGACGGGGAGGCCGTGGCCTGGGCGGCGGCGACACCGCCGGTCAGGCCGGTGGCGAGCAGCGCTCCGGCTGCGACAGCGGTGGCGATGGCCAGGGTGGTGCGCCTGTGACGCGCGGAGAGGGGGGTCACGCAAGCTCCTTATGTGGGGGCGACCGCACGACAGGAAGGTCGTACGGACGATGCGAGTTGCGGGTGATCCGTGCGGTGGAAGCGTTGCATCAGGGACGCGTACATGTCAGGACCCTGATGTGATGTTGGCCGAAAGTCATCTGCCTGGTTCGCGTTTCGGCGCAATGAAGCAATGAACAGGCGCCGTTCCAGGGGTTCGGCCTCCGGAACGGCGCCCTGTCCTCGGGGATTCGAGTGACCTAGCGGAAGGTCCTACTAGAAGGTCAACTTCCAGCCATCGATGTACCCGGTGTCGCCGGCGTACATGTCCTGGACCTTCAGCTTCCAGGTGCCGTTGGCCGGGGCGGAGGACGCGTTGACCGTGTAGGTCTCGTGCACGTCGTCAGCCGAGTCGGAGATGTTGTTGTTCTTCATCCGGTAGGTCGTCCCGTTCGGGGCGACCAGGTCGATCCGGAGGTCACCACGCCAGGTGTGCACGATGTCGACCGTGACCTTGAGGGCAGCCGGGGCGTTGCCGCTCTGTCCGGAGACGGTGATCGACGAGGTGACCGCCGGCCCGCCGTCCGGGATCGCCACGTCGGACGTGTTCTCGAACACGGTGCCGCCGGGGTTGCCGCCGCCGGAGCGCGAGCCGACCGCGACCGCCGCCCAGGCGTCCATCACCGCGTTGTACTCGTTGCTGGAGGTGCCGTACAGCTCACCCGCCGCCGCGAGCGTGCCGGTGCGGGCCGCGGCGTAGTTGGTGGAGGCGGTCCACTTGGTGGTCAGCGCCCGGTACCAGATCTGCAGCGCCTTGGACCGGCCGATGCCGGTGACCGGAAGCCCGTCCACCGTGGGCGAGTCGTAGCTGACGCCGTTGATGACCTTGGTGCCGCTGCCCTCGCTGAGCAGGTAGAAGAAGTGGTTGGCGATACCGGAGGAGTAGTGCACGTCCTTGTTGCCGGCGGTGGAGGTCCAGTAGTCGAGGGAGGCGCCGTCCTTGCTGGGCTTGTCCATGTAGCGCAGCGGGGTGCCGTTGCCGTTGATGTTGATCTTCTCGCCGATGAGGTAGTCACCGGGGTCGGAGGGGTTGTTGGCGTAGAACTCCACGCCGGTGCCGAAGATGTCGGACGTGGCCTCGTTCAGCCCGCCGGACTCACCGCTGTAGGTGAGGTTGGCGGTGGCGGAGGTGACGCCGTGGCTCATCTCGTGGCCGGCGACGTCCATCGCGGTCAGCGGGTTGTTGTTGGCCGAGCCGTCGCCGTAGGTCATGCAGAAGCAGCTGTCGTCCCAGAACGCGTTGACGTAGTTGTTGCCGTAGTGGACGCGGGAGTAGGCGCCCACACCGTCATTGCGGATGCCGGAGCGACCGAAGGTGTTGCTGTAGAAGTCCCAGGTCTCGGCAGCGCCGTAGTGCGCGTCGGCGCCCGCGGTGGCGGCGTTCGTGTTGGTGCCGTCGCCCCAGGTGTCGTTCGTCTGCGAGAACAGCGTGCCGGTGCCGGACGAGCCGTGGTTGAGGTTGTACGTCTTGTGGCCGCCGCGCGCGCCGTCGGCCATCGTGTACGTCGACCCCGACTGCGTGGTGGTCAGGGGGACCTGCCCGCTGTACCGGGTGTTGCCGATGCCGTTCTTGATGCCCTGGTAGCGGAAGATCTCCTTGCCGGTGGCGGCGTCGGTGATGACGTGCAGCTCGTTGGGAGTGCCGTCGTCCTGGAGGCCGCCGACCACCGTCTCGTAGGCGAGGACCGGCTGGCCGCTCGCCGCCCAGACCACCTTGCGGGGGGCGCCGTCGGCGTCGGTCCGCGTCGAGCCCGCGTCCTTGGCGGCGGCCACCGCCTGCTTCTCCGCCGTCGAGGCGGTGATCGCGGGCGTGAGCGAGGCGACCTTGATGGTGGCCTTGGAGCCCTTGACGACCTGCTTGGTCTTCCCTGCCGCACTCGTGTCGACGATCAGGTCGCCGCCGAGGACCGGCAGGCCGGCGTACGTGCGCTCGTAGCGCGTGTGGAGCGTGCCGTCGCCGTCCTTGATGACGTCCTTGACGACCAGCTTCTCCTGCGCGCCGAGGCCGATGTCGCGGGCGGTGTCGGCCTTCGCCGCGTCGGCGGTGCGGATCAGTTCCGCGCGCTGCGAGGGGGAGAGCTTCACGGCCGTGTGGGCGGGGTTGATCTTCGCCGGGGCGGGCTTGGCCGGGGCGGCGCTCGCGGCGCCCGCCTGGACGGCGGCGGCCAGCAGGGCGGAGACGCCGACGAGGGCGACCGCCGCGACACGACGGGACGGGGTGACGGAAGTAGGTCTGCGGGAGGAACTGCGTCTCAACACTGACTCCTTCTGCGTGGCCGCACATCGCGCGGCCATGAGGGGGTCGGACGGAGTGTGGCCGTCCGGACGGAACAAGGCGGAACGCGGAACCAGGTGCATGAAGGTGACAGGCCACGGCACAGCGGAGCACTGTGGGGCTGTGGAGTGGCCCTGGAGAGCGTGACAGGCGAACGCGCAGACTGTCAGGTGCGCATCAAGAACTTGGCTGGAAAGTGCCGTTGGCCGGATGCTCGTGTTCGGTATACGGACCGTTCACCGAAGGGGGCCGGCGCCGCCGGTCAGGCCTGTGTCACCCGTGTCACCCGTGCCACGAGCGCCACAGCGCCGCGTACGCCCCGTCCGCCGCCACCAGGCTGTCGTGCGGTCCGACCTCGGTCAGCCGGCCGTCCTCCATCACCGCCACACGGTCCGCGTCGTGCGCGGTGTGCAGACGGTGCGCGATGGCGATGACAGTACGGCCCTCCAGCACGGCGGCCAGCGCACGTTCGGTGCGACGGGCGGTTCTCGGGTCGAGGAGGGCCGTCGCCTCGTCGAGGATCAGGGTGTGCGGATCGGCCAGGACCACCCGGGCCAGGGCCAGTTGCTGGGCCTGGGAGCCGTCCGTACGGTGGCCGCCCTCGCCCAGCGCGGTGTCCAGACCTTCCGGCAGCTCCCGCACCCAGTCGTCGGCGCCGACGGCGGTGAGCGCCGCCCACAGGTCGTCGTCCGCAGCGGACGGCTCGGCGACCCGCAGATTGTCGCGCACCGTGCCGAGGAAGACATGGTGCTCCTGGGTGACCAGGACGACCTGACGGCGCAGCCGCTCCGGCCCGAGACCGGCCACCGGCACCCCGCCCACGGTCACCGAACCCGCGGTCGGCGCGTCGATGCCCGCCAGCAGCCTGCTCAGCGTGGTCTTCCCGGCGCCGGAGGGTCCCACCACCGCCAGGCGTTCCCCGGGCCGCACGGTCAGGTCCACCCCGCGCAGCACCTCGCCCCCGCGGTCGTAGGCGTAGCGCACCCCGGTCACGTCGATCCGGTCGTCCGCCGGAGCGGGGCCGTCGCCCTCCGGCACCGCATGCGGGATGCGGGCGAGTCCCTCCACCCGGGCGAAGGAGGCGCCGCTGTTCTGCAGTTGCTCGACCCGCACCAGAATCTCGTCGAGCGGCTGGCTGAACTGGCGCAGATACAACGCGGCCGCCACCACCGCGCCCAGGCTCACCGTCCCGTGCGCGTGCAGCACCCCGCCGACCAGCAGCACCCCCGCCACGGGCAGGACGTACGAGGTCTCCACCACCGGGAAGAACACCGTGCGCAGGTACAGCGTGTAGAAGCGGGTGCGCCGTGACGTCTCCAGCGCCTCGCGGCTCGCGGCGGTCCTGACCTCCCCCAGCCGGAACGCCTCGACCGTGCGCGAACCGGCCGCCGTCGCCGCGAGGTTCTCGGCGACCTCGGAGGTGGCCGCGCCCTCGGCGAGGTAACCGGCCCGCGCCCGGCGCAGGTACCAGCGCAGGACGACCCAGATGGGCACCAGGCACACGACGCCCACGGCGCCGAGCAACGGGTCGAGTACGAAGACCGCGCCGAGCACGAACACCGCCTGCACGATGTTGATGAGCAGTTCGGGCCCGGTGTCGCGCAGGGTGGTGCCGGCGGTGGTCACATCGGCCGTGCCGCGCGCCGTCAGGTCGCCGGTGCCGGCCCGCTCTACGACGGACGCGGGCAGCGCCAGCACCCGGTCCACGAACTCCTCGCGCACCCGGGCCAGCGTCCGCTCCCCGAACCGATGCCCCACGTACCGCGCCCAGCGCAGCAGCAACAGCTGGGCCAGCGAGCACAGCAGGATGGCCAGCGCCATCCGGTCGACGGCACCGACCCCGCGCCCGGCCCGCACCGTGTCCACGATGTGCCCGAGCAGCCAGGGCCCGGCCAGCCCCGCCCCGGCCGCCGCCGCGTTCAGCACCAGGACCCCGGCGAAGGCCCGCGCGTCGGCCCGCACCAGCCGCACGGCGGCGCGGCGCACATCGGCGGGCTCCGCGATCGGAAGGTGACCGCTCGTCATCGCACGACCTCCTCGGCGGCGTCCGCGTCCCGTGTCACCAGGGCCCGGTAGCCGGGCTCCTCCGCCAGCAGCCGCCGGTGGCTTCCGGTGGCCACGACCTTGCCGTCGGCCAGGTAGTGCACGACGTCCGCGCGGTCCAGGACCAGCGGGGACGTGGTCGTCACCACGGTGGTACGCCCTTTACGGGCCGCCCGCAGCCGGTCCGCCACCGTCGCCTCGGTGTGCGCGTCCAGCGCGGAGGTGGGCTCGACGGCGAGCAGCACCTCCGGATCGGCCAGCAGCGCCCGCGCCAGCCGCATGCGCTGGCGCTGGCCGCCGGAGAGGTTGCGGCCCTGTGCGTCGATCGCCGAGTCGAGCCCGCCCGGCAGGCCCTGGACGATGTCGTCGGCCACCGCCGCGCGCACGGCCCGCGCGATCGCCGCCTCGTCGATGTCCTTGGGATGTCCGCATCCGGCGAGCAGGTGGCGCAGCGGCCCGGCGAACAGGTCGGCCTCGTGGTCGGCGACCAGGATCCGCTCGCGGACCCGCGGCAGGGCGATCTCGTCCAGGCGTACGCCGTCCCAGGTGGCGTCGGAGGGTGCATACCGGCCCAGGCGGTCGACGACGGCCGCGGCGTCGGCGGGACGCGCCCCGGCCAGCGCCGTCAGCCGCCCCGGTGGCACGTGCACCCCCGACTCCGGGTCGTGCAACGGCGACGGCTCGGCCGGTGCGTCGGCGGTGCCGGTGTCCGGCGCGGGCTCGAGCCGCAGCAGCCGTACGACCCGGCGGGCCGCGACCACACCCCGGCTGAGTATGTAACTGCCCTCCATCAGGAACATCACCGGCCACCCCGACAGCACGGCGACATACCCGTACACCGACACCAACTCGCCGATACTGATGGTTCCCCGGGCCGCCATCCGGGCCCCCAGCCAGGTCACCACGGCGAGGAACAGCGTCGGCAGCCCCGCCCCGAGCGCCTGGATCCAGCTGGCCACCGCCCCGACCCGGTACCCCTGTGCGCGCAGCCGCTGCGAGTCCCGGCGGAAGGCGTCGGCGAACAGCGCTTTGCCGCCGAGGCCGTTGAGGACGCGCAGCCCGCCCGCGAGGTCGCCGATCCGCGCGGTCAGCACGCTCTGCCGCTCGCGGTACTCCGTCTCCGCGCCCTGCAGCCGCCCGAGCAGCGGCCCGACGGTCACCCCGAGCAGCGGCACCCCGAGCAGCACCACCACGGCCAGCGGTACGGAGATCGCCAGCAGGAGCCCGGCGACCGCGAGGTAGGCCGCGATCGCGCCGACGCCCGGCCCCACGACCGTGAGGGCCTGGCTGATCGTCTGCACGTCGCCCACCCCGATCGTGACCACCTCCCCGGTCCCGACCTGCGCGGGCAGCGTGGCCCCCAGTCGCACCGTCTGCCGGACGACGACCTTCACCGTACGGAAGTTGGCGTCCATCCGTACCCGGGTCATCGTGCGGTGCCGCATGACGCTCACCCAGGCGTTGAACGCCCCGACCAGGAACAGCACGGCCGTCCAACCGGCGAGCGCCCCTGTGTCACCGGGCACCAGCCCGTCGTCGATCGCCTTGGCCATCAGATACGGCGTCGCCGCCAGCAGCACCATCCAGATGCTGCCGAGCACCGCACCGGCCACGGACCGCCCCGGCTGCCGGGTGACCAGCCACCACAGATACCACCAGCCGCCCCGGCAGTCGGGCTCACCTGGGTCCTCGTACGTGTCGATCATCCGTGCCGGGTCTCCGTTCGCTCAGGCCAGACTGTCCCGCCACGCCCGGTGCAGATCCGCGAACCGTCCCGTCCCCGCGATCAGTTCGGCCGGGCTGCCGTCCTCGACGATGTGCCCGCCCTCCATGACGAGCACCCGGTCGGCGATCTCCACCGTCGACAGCCGGTGGGCGATCACCACGGCGGTACGGCCCCGCAGCACGGTCACCATCGCCCGCTGCACGGCCTGTTCACCGGGGATGTCCAGGGAACTGGTCGCCTCGTCGAGGATGAGGACCGCGGGGTCGGCGAGCAACGCCCGGGCGAAGGAGACGAGTTGACGCTGCCCGGCGGAGATGCGTCCGCCGCGCTTGCGTACGTCCGTGTCGTAGCCGTCGGGCAGGGCGCTGATGAAGTCGTGGGCGCCGATCGCCTTCGCCGCACGCTCGATCTCCTCGCGGGTCGCGTCCGGGCGGCCGATGGCGATGTTCTCGGCGACCGTGCCGGAGAACAGGAACGCCTCCTGGGTCACCATCACCACCCCGCGCCGCAGTTCGGGTACGGCGAGGTCGCGCAGGTCCACGCCGTCCAGCAGGACCCGGCCGTCGGAGGGGTCGTAGAAGCGGGCCAGCAGCTTGGCGAGCGTCGACTTGCCGGCGCCCGTGGAGCCGACCACAGCGACGGTCTGCCCGGCCGGGAAGGTCAGGTCGAAGCGGGGCAGCACCTCCCCTCCGGTGCGGTAGCCGAAGCGGACGCCGTCGAAGACGACCTCGCGGCCGGGCAGTTCCGATCGCGGCGGCGGAAGCTGCCTGGGCGCCGACGCCTCCGGGACCGAGGGCGTCTGGGCGAGCAGGCCGGCGATCTTCTCCAGCGAGGCCGCCGCCGACTGGTAGGAGTTGAGGAACATGCCGAGCCGGTCGATCGGGTCGTACAGCCGACGCAGGTACAGCACTGCCGCTGCCAGCACACCCAGTTCCAGCGAGCCGTCCGTCACCCGGTAGGCGCCCCACAGCACGATCCCCGCGACCGCCGTGTTGGCCACCAGCCGGGAGCCGACGACATAGCGGGCCATCTCCAGGAGGGCGTTGCCGTTGGTGTCCTCGTGGCGCCGGTTGAGCGTGCGGAATGCGGCGTCGTTGGCGGCCTCCTGGCGGAAGGCGCGCACCGGCCGGATGCCGTTCATGGTCTCCACGAACTTCACGATCACCGCCGCGATCGCCGTGGACCGCTCCCGGTAGACCCGCCCCGCGCGCCGCTGGTAGAGCCGGACCAGCAGGTACAGCGGCCCGAAGGACGCCACCGCGACCGCGCCCAGGCCCAGGTCCAGCCACAGCAGCATCGCCGAGATGTAGACGAAGGACAGGATGACCGTGACGAGCTCCTGCAGCCCTTCGTCGAGCAGTTCGCGCAGCGACTCCACGTCCGTGGTGGAGCGGGAGATGAGCCGGCCCGAGGTGTACCGCTCGTGGAAGTCCACGCTGAGCGCCTGCGCGTGACGGAAGATCCGGCCGCGCAGGTCCAGCAGGACGTCCTGGTTGACATGGGCCGCGGCGACGATGAACGCCCACTGCAACGCGCCGGAGGCGAGCGCGCACAGCAGATAGCCGACGGCCACCGCGATCAGCGGCCCGTGGTCGTGGTGGCGGAACGCCGGTACGGCGGTGTCGATCGCGTACGCCACCAGCAGCGGGCCCGCCTGGATTGCCGCCTGCTGGAGCAGCAGCAGAAGCGTGGTCCCGGCCACGCGCGCCTTCAGGGGTGCCAGCAGCGAGCGGAGCAGGGCGGCCGTGGCGCCCGGCGGGGAGGGCAGGATGTCCCGGTCGAAGGGATCGTCGGCATCCTTGGGGCGCGGCACGTCCTGGGCGTCCCCCGCGGTGGGGACGGACGTCGTGGGAGCCGTCATCGGTCGTCGTCCTCTTCTTCCGTGGGCCGGCCCGACATGAGGTGGGCGTACTCGACGTTGGTGCGCAGTAGTTCGTGATGCGTGCCCACGGCGGTGATCCGTCCGCCGGAGAGCAGGGCGACCCGGTCGGCCAGCAGCACCGTGGAGGGGCGGTGGGCCACGATCAGGGCGGTGGTGCCGGCGAGTACCTGGCGCAGCGCGGCCTCCACGGCGGCCTCCGTGTGCACGTCCAGCGCGGACAGCGGATCGTCCAGGACCAGGAAGCGGGGGCGGCCGACGACGGCGCGGGCCAGCGCCAGGCGCTGCCGCTGACCGCCGGAGAGGCTGAGACCCTGTTCACCCACCTGGGTCCCGGCGCCCTGGGGCAGGGCGTGCACGAAGTCGGCCTGGGCCACGGACAGCGCGCCGTTCAGCTCGTCCGTGCCCGCGGTGGCGCCGGCGCCCATGAGAACGTTGTCGGCGACGCTCGCGGAGAACAGGGTGGGCTCCTCGAAGGCGACGGCGACCATCGCACGCAGGTCCTCGCGGGGCAGCTCGGCGATGTCCTGCCCGTCGAGGGTGATCCGGCCCTCGGTCACCTCGTGCAGGCGGGGGATGAGCGCGGTGAGCGTCGTCTTGCCGCTTCCGGTCGCGCCGACCAGGGCCATGGACTCGCCGGGGCGGATGTGCAGGTCGATGCGGTCGAGGAGGGGCGGGGAGCCGGCGGGGGCGTCGGGGTAGCGGAAGCGGACGTTCTCGAAGCGCAGCCCCGTGCCGGAGGACCCGGCCGAGGGCAGGGCGGGGACGGTCTCCGTCTCCGGCTCCGCGTCCATCACCTCGAAGTACCGCTCCGTCGCCGTCGCCGCCTCCTGGCTCATCGCGAGCAGGAAGCCGATCGACTCCACCGGCCACCGCAGGGCAAGGGCCGTGGAGAGGAAGGCGACCAGCGTCCCCGCCGACAGCGAACCATCCGCGACCTGCACCGCGCCCACCACCAGCGTGGCGCCGATGGCCACCTCCGGCAGTGCCATGATGACCGCCCAGATGGTCGCCAGCAGACGGGCTTTGCGCAACTCCGTGCCGCGCAGCCTCCCCGACAGCTCGCGGAACGCTCGCGCCTGGCTGCGGTGCCGGCCGAACCCCTTGATGATGCGGATGCCGAGCACACCCTCCTCGACCACCGTCGTCAGGTCCCCGACCTGGTCCTGCGCCAGCCTGGCCGCGTGCGCGTACCGCTTCTCGAAGACCGCGCTCAGGGCGATCAGCGGAACGGCGGGCGCCAGCATCACCAGCCCCAGCGTCCAGTTCTGAAGCAGCATGATGACCACACCGACGAGGATGGTCACGCCGTTGACGAGGAGGAACGTCAGGGGGAAGGCGAGGAACATGCGCAGCAGCATCAGGTCGGTCGTACCCCGGGAGAGCAGCTGACCGGACGCCCACCGGTCGTGGAAGGCGACCGGAAGCCGCTGCAGATGCCGGTAGAGGCCGGCCCGCATCTCCGCCTCGACGTGCGCCAGCGGGCGCGCCACCAGCCACCGCCGCAGCCCGAACAGCAGCGCCTCGGCCACCCCGAGCAGCAGCAGGTACAGCGCGCCCAGCCACACGCCTTCCGGGTCGTGCTCGGCGACGGGCCCGTCCACCAGCCACTTGAGCACGAGCGGGATCACCAGCCCCACACAGGAGGCGCCGATCGCGATGAAGGCGGCGGTGAGCAGGCGCATCCGCACCGGCCGTACATACGGCCACAGGCGCAGCAGAGTGCGGACGGAGGAGCGGTCGTCGGTGGTTGCAGGTGTCGTCGGCATCAGGGCGAGCCTACGGACCGGCACTGACACTGCCCACCGAGTTTTGGCCGGACCCGGATCCGCCGTCGGTCCTACGACCTGCGCGTCTGACGGGTCGTACGGTGGCATCAACCGATCGGCTGATGCCTCTTCGAGCGCGACGGGCGATGTGCGCTCACCCCGGTGACCGGGACCCTGATGCCATGTCCGTCATCGAAGTCAGCGAACTGCGCAAGTCCTACGGCGGCCGGGCCGTCGTCGACGGCGTCTCCTTCGCCGTCGAGGAGGGGGAGATCTTCGGGATCCTCGGCCCGAACGGCGCCGGCAAGACCACCACCGTCGAGTGCGTCGAGGGCCTGCGTGTCCCCGACGCGGGCCGCGTCCGCGTCACCGGCCTCGACCCGATCGCCGACCACGAGAAGGTCGCCCGCGTGCTGGGCGCCCAGCTCCAGGAGAGCGAGTTGCAGGCCAAGCTCACCGTGCGCGAGGCGCTCGAGCTGTACGCCTCCTTCTATCCGAGCCCGGCCGACTGGCGGCCCCTGGCCGAACGCCTCGGCCTGGCCGAGAAGCTCACCACCCGCTTCGCCAAGCTCTCCGGCGGCCAGAAGCAGCGGCTGTTCATCGCCCTCGCCCTCGTCGGCAACCCCCGGGTCGTCGTGCTGGACGAGCTGACCACCGGGCTCGACCCGCGCGCCCGCCGCGACACCTGGCAGCTCATCGAGGACGTCCGGGCGGGCGGGGTCACCGTGCTGCTCGTCACGCACTTCATGGAGGAGGCCCAGCGGCTGTGCGACCGGATCGCCGTGATCGACGGGGGCCGGATCGCCGCCCTGGACACCCCCGACGGACTGATCCGGCGCTCGGCGGGCTCCACCGTCATCAGCTTCACCCCGTCCGCGCCGCTGGACGAGGGTGACCTGAACGCACTGCCCGAACTGGCCTCCCTCGCCCACAAGGACGGCCGGATCACGCTCTCCGGCACCGACGCGACCGTCAACGCCGTCATCACACTCCTCGCCCGCCACCACATCACCGCCCACCAACTCCGCGTCACCGACGCCACGCTCGACGACGCATTCCTGGACCTGACGGAGGCCGCGTCATGAGCAGCGCCCTTGTGAACCCCGGCGTACTGCGCGCCGAACTTCGCCTCTTGCGCCGTGAGCCCGGCATCATCTTCTGGGTCCTGCTGTTCCCCACCCTGCTGCTGGCGATCCTCGGCTCCATCCCGTCCTTCCGGCACTCCAGCCACGACCTGGGGGACCTGCGCCCCATCGACGCCTATGTGCCGATCGCGGTGCTGATCGGGTTGATCACCAGCGGGGTGCAAGGCATGCCGCAGAGCCTCACCGGCTACCGCGAGCGCGGCATCCTGCGCCGGATGTCCACCACTCCGGTCCGGCCCGCCGCCCTGCTGACCGCGCAGATGCTGGTGTACGGGGGTGCGGCCCTGGTCTCGGCGCTGCTCGCCCTCACAGTGGGGCGGCTCGCCTTCGACGTGACCCTGCCGCGGCAGCCGTTCGGCTACGCCGTCGCCCTGCTGCTGTCCGTGATCGTCGCGCTCGCCCTGGGCGCGGTGATCTCCGCGCTGTCCCGCACCACGAAGATCGCGGGTGCGATCGGGTCCGCGGTGTTCTTCCCGATGATGTTCTGCGCGGGCGTGTGGCTGCCGGTGCAGGCCATGCCCCACACTCTTGCCGAGATCGTCGGCTACACACCCTTCGGTGCCGCCGCGCAGGCCCTCGACCAGGCCGCCGCGGGCCACTGGCCGGGCTGGTCCCACCTGGGCGTGCTGGCCGCCTGGGCGGTGCTGCTGACCCGTGTCGCCTCGCGCTGGTTCCGCTGGGAATGAGCGGGGAGGTGGTGCCATCCGTCCCCCATATTGGGTGCATGAGTGACGTGAAGACTGTCGAAGAGCGGTGGGCGGTGTGGGACCGCTGGGGGCCGTACGGACTGCTGGCCGTCGGCGCGTTGACCGCCGCGGCGGCGGTCGAGGCGTTCGGCATGACGACCGGCAGGCGGGACGTGGCGGCCGGACTGGTCGTGGCGGCCCTCGTCCACGAACTGAGCTGGACCAGGAGGTCACGCACCCGGTCCGGGCCGTCCACGGCGAGCGCCTTCCACTACGGCCTGCGCTGGGCCATCGCCTTCGTGCTGACCTGGCTGAACCCACTGTTCGCCTTCTACGCCGTCATCGGCTATTTCGACGCCGACCGGCTGCTGCCGCAGCGGTTGCGCAAGGCCGGTCTGTTCGCCACCGCCGTGACGGTCGCCGGTTCCCAGTCGGGCGGGTTGCCCCCGCGCGGAGGCATGGGCTGGGGGCTCTTCGGGGCGGTCCTCGCGGTGCACATCGTGCTGCTGGTGGTACTCACCCATCTCAACGAGCTGGAGGAGGCTCGCAACCGTGCCCAGGCCGAGACCATCGCCGAACTGGAGCGCACCAACAAGGCGTTGCAACTGGCCCTCGACGAGAACGCCGCCCTGCACGCCCAACTCCTGGTCCAGGCCCGGGAGGCCGGGGTCGCCGACGAGCGCCGCCGGCTGGCCGCCGAGATCCACGACACCCTCGCCCAGGGGTTGACCGGCATCATCGCCCAGCTCCAGGTCGCGCTGAACACATCGGACGAGGCCGTGGCGGGGGTGCACGTGGACCGTGCCATGGCACTCGCCCGGCACAGCCTGGGCGAGGCCCGCCGCTCCGTACACAACCTCGCCCCGGTGGACCTCGACGGCCACGGCCTGCCCGAGGCGATGAAGAAGACGGTCGACGAATGGGGCGAACGCACCACGGTACGGGCCGAGTTCACCGTTACGGGCGTCATCGAGCAACTGCACGACGAGGTCTCGGCCACCTTGCTGCGGATCGCCCAGGAAGCCCTGTCGAACGTCGCCCGGCACGCCCGCGCTTCCCGTGTCGGCGTCACCCTGTCCTTCATGGGCGCCGAGGTCACCCTCGACATCCGTGACGACGGCCGCGGCTTCGATCCCCTCGTCGTTCCCACCCGCAGCCGTACGAGCGGCTTCGGCCTGGACGGGATGCGCGCCCGAGCCGAACGCATCGCGGGGTCCTTCACCGTCGAGTCCGAACCGGGGCACGGCACGGCGATCTCGGCTCGCGTACCGTTGGTGCGCGATGACCGATGACACCCCCAGACACCCGGCGATCTCGCTCCTCATCGTCGACGACCACCCCGTCGTCCGGGACGGCCTGCGCGGCATGTTCGAGTCCGCGCCCGGATTCACCGTCCTCGGCGAGGCGGCGGGCGGAGTCGAGGCGGTGGAGAAGGCCGCCGTGCTGGACCCGGACGTGGTCCTGATGGACCTGCGCATGCCGGGCGGCTCCGGTGTGGACGCCATCCGGGAACTGACCCGCCGCGGCGCCCGCGCCAAGGTGCTCGTCCTGACCACGTACGACACCGACTCCGACACGCTGCCCGCGATCGAGGCGGGCGCGACCGGCTACCTCCTCAAGGACGCCCCGCGCGACGAGTTGTTCACCGCCGTCCGCGCCGCCGCCGAGGGCCGCAGCGTCCTCTCCCCGGCCGTGGCCTCCCGCCTGGTCTCCGCGGTCCGTACCCCCGCCCCCCGCAACGAACCGCTCTCGGCACGCGAGCGCGAGGTACTGGCCCTCGTCGCCAAGGGCACCTCCAACCGGGAGATCGCGCGAGAGCTGTTCATCAGCGAGGCCACCGTGAAGACCCACCTCACCCACCTGTACGCCAAGCTCGGCGTCAACGACCGTGCGGCGGCGGTCGCGGTGGCCTACGACCGGGGGATCCTCGGCTGACACCGGTCGGGCGTCAGCCGGTGACCTTCAGCAACAGCACTGACCGTTCCGGCACCGTGATCGGCCCGTCCGCCCGATGCGTCACCCCAGGCGCCTGCGCCTGCTCCTCCCGCGAGGTGTCCACGAGCACCTCGTAGTGCTCCGCCCACGGCGGCCCCGGCAGGACGAACTCCACCGGGCGCTCCCCGGCGTGCAGGACGATCAGGAAGCTGTCGTCGAGGACGGGGGCTCCGCGCCCGTCACGGCCCGGGATGTCCCGGCCGGACAGGTACATCCCCAGGGTGGCCGCCGGGGCGTACCAGTCCGCTTCCGTCATCTCCGCGCCGCGCGGGGTGAACCACGCCAGGTCCCGCAGCCCGTCCGCCGAATGGGACCGCCCGGAGAAGAACGCCCGGCGGCGCAGCACGGGGTGGCGGTGGCGCAGCGCGATCAGACGGGAGGTGAGGTCGGACAGCACCCGCCAGCCCGGCTCCCGGAGCAGGCTCCAGTCCAGCCAGCTGGTCTCGTTGTCCTGGCAGTAGGCGTTGTTGTTGCCGCGCTGGGTGCGGCCCATCTCGTCGCCCGCGACCAGCATCGGCACGCCTGTGGACAGCAGCAGCGTGGTCAGCAGGTTCCGCTGCTGCCTGCGTCGCAGCGCCCGGATCCGCTCGTCACCGCTGTCGCCCTCCGCCCCGCAGTTCCAGGAGCGGTTGTCGTCCGTGCCGTCCCGGTTGCCCTCGCCGTTGGCCTCGTTGTGCTTGCGGTCGTAGCTCACCAGGTCCCGGAGCGTGAAACCGTCGTGCGCCGTCACGTAGTTGACGGAGGCGTACGGGCGGCGCCCGCCCCAGGAGTACAGGTCGCTGGAGCCGGACAGGCGGTAGCCCATCTCCCGTACGTCCGGCAGGGCGTGGTGCCAGAAGTCCCGTACGGCGTTCCGGTAGCGGTCGTTCCACTCGGCCCACAGCGGCGGGAAGGCCCCCACCTGGTAGCCGCCCGCGCCCACGTCCCAGGGCTCGGCGATGAGTTTGACCCTTCGCAGCACCGGGTCCTGGGCGATGACGGCGAGGAACGGGGAGAGCATGTCGACGTCGTGCATGGAGCGGGCCAGCGCGGCGGCCAGGTCGAAGCGGAAGCCGTCCACGCCCATCTCCGTCACCCAGTAGCGCAGCGAGTCGGTGATCAGACGCAGCACCTGCGGCTGCACCACGTGCAGCGTGTTGCCGCAGCCCGTGTAGTCCGCGTACCGGCGTGCGTCCGGCTGCAGGCGGTAGAAGCCGCGGTTGTCGATCCCCTTCAGCGACAGCGTCGGGCCCAGCTCGCCCGCTTCCGCCGTGTGGTTGTAGACCACGTCGAGGATCACCTCGATGCCGGCCGCGTGCAGCGCCCGCACCATCCGCTTGAACTCGCCGACCTGCTGGCCGGCGGTGCCCGAGGACGCGTAGGCCGCGTGCGGGGCGAAGTAGCCGATCGAGTTGTAGCCCCAGTAGTTCCTCAGCCCCCGTTCGAGCAGATGGTCCTCGTGCGCGAACTGGTGCACCGGCAGCAGCTCCACGGCCGTCACGCCCAGCCGCACCAGGTGCTCGACGGCCGCCGGGTGCGCCAGGCCCGCGTATGTGCCGCGCAGCCGTTCGGGGATGTCCGGGTGCAGTTTGGTGAAGCCGCGGACGTGCACCTCGTAGATCACCGAGTCCGCCCAGGGCGTCTTCGGGCGGTGGTCGTCCGCCCAGTCGTCGTCATCGTGCACCACGACGCCCTTGGGAACGTACGGCGCCGAGTCCCGCTCGTCGCGCACGGTGTCCGCCACGTGCTGCTGCGGCCAGTCCCGTACATGCCCGTACACCTCCGCCGGCAGGCCGAAGTCGCCATCCACCGCGCGCGCGTACGGGTCGAGGAGCAGCTTCGCCGGGTTCCAGCGTGCGCCGGTCCACGGGTCCCAGCGGCCGTGCACCCGGTAGCCGTACCGCTGACCGGGCAGCACGCCCGGCACGAAACCGTGCCATATCTCGTGCGTCAGTTCGGTGAGTGGGATCCGGGTCTCGCGGCTGCCGGCGCCCTGCCCGTCGAACAGGCACAGCTCGACCGCCTCCGCGCCGCCGGCCCACAGGGCGAAGTTGGTGCCCGCGGCCCCGTCCGGGCCCGCGCGGAACCGGGCCCCGAGCGGGGTGGGTGCGCCCGGCCACACGGGCACGGGAGGCACCGGGCGCCGCCTGCCGTTCAGCACGGCGGCCGGGTGTACGGACCGTGCCGCCCCCTCCGCGCGATCCTCCCGCTCTGCTTCCGGCACTGCCTCCTGCTCGGCTGCGCTCGACACCTGTGGGCCTCCCGCGGCTCGTGGAACGACGCGGACAAGGGCGCACCGTGTCCCGGCCGCGGCTCCCCCTCACGTCGTCCTCCCCCCTGTTCTGCCCAGAGCGTGGCTCGCACTCACGTTTCCCCAGGAGGCGTGGCACGGGCGGCACAAGGGTGTCCGGGGGTACGCGGAGCGCACTCCGGCGTACCCCAGTGCGCCTCCGTGCGGCCCAAGTTGGGACTGAAGCGTGACAAACGGGGGGAGTCATCGGGCCGTGGTGTGTGGTTGATTTGACGCCATGCGCGCGCGGGTCGCGCTGGAGTGCGGGCCTCATCAGGCCGTGCGAGGGGAGACAATCACGTGATCGGGCGACCGATATCGGGGGCGCCGGCTGGTGCGCGGGGGAGAGAGGCGCAGGGGAGCGCCGGCGCGGTACCCCAAAGGCGAACGAGCCGACGCCTGAGGCATGGACGCAAGGGACTGTCGGCACTGATACTCGGCGCGCTGATGGTCACCGCCACCGCGTGCGGCGGGGGCGGGGGTTCGGGGTCCGGCGACACGAAGGACAAGGGCTCCGGTACGGACGGGACCAAGAAGTCGCAGGCCGTCGTCACCATAGCCCCGAAGAACGGCGCCGATGCCGTGGACACCAGCGGCGCCCTCAAAGTGACCGCCGCAAAGGGCGCGTTGACCGAGGTCGAGGTCAAGGACGGCAAGGGCCGCGAGGTCGCCGGGACGATCGCCGGCGGGGGCGCCACCTGGACGCCCTCGACCCACCTGGCCGCCGCCACCACGTACAAGGTCCACGCGGTCGCCAAGGACTCCGCGGGTCTCACCTCCGCCGCAGACTCCTCGTTCACCACGCTGACCCCGAAGAACACCTTCGTCGGCCACTACACGCCCGAGAACGGCAGCACGGTGGGTGTCGGCATGCCGATCTCGATCCGCTTCACCCGGGGCATCACCCACCCCGAGGACGTCGAGAAGGCCATCGACGTCAAGACCGAGCCGGCCGTCGAGGTCCGCGGCCACTGGTTCGGCAACGACCGCCTGGACTTCCGCCCGAAGGAGTACTGGAAGCCCGGTACCAAGGTCACGATGAAGCTCGACCTCGACGGCGTCGAGGGCCGTCCCGGCGTCTACGGCAAGCAGACCAGGACGGTGAGCTTCACCATCGGCCGCAACCAGGTCTCCACCGTCGACGCCAAGACCCACAACATGGTCGTCAGGCGCGACGGCAAGGTCGTCAAGACCATCCCGATCACCACCGGCAAGCCCGGCTACGACACCTGGAACGGCCAGATGGTGATCAGCGAACGCCTCACCGTGACCCGGATGAACGGCGAGACCGTCGGCTACGGCGGTGAGTACGACATCGCGGACGTGCCGCACGCCCAGCGCCTGACCGACTCCGGCACCTTCATCCACGGCAACTACTGGGGCGGCGGCACCTTCGGCAACGTCAACTCGAGCCACGGCTGCGTCGGCCTGCGCGATGTGAAGGGCGGCTATGACAAGTCGGTTCCGGCCGCCTGGTTCTTCAACAACTCGATCACCGGTGACGTCGTCATCGTGAAGAACTCCCACGACAGGACGGTCGCGCCCGACAACGGGCTGAACGGCTGGAACATGTCCTGGCAAGAGTGGATCAAGTAAGGACGGTTCGGTACCGGGCCCGGTGTGCCGCTGTGAGCGAGCACACCGGGCCCGATGCCGTTAGTGGCCGTTAACCTTCCTGCATGACTGTGCATCTCGAAGTCGCCGAGGGCGTGGGCACCCTCCGCCTGGACCGCCCGCCCATGAACGCGCTGGACATCGCCACCCAGGACCGGCTGGGCGAACTCGCCGAGGAGGTCACGCGCCGCGAGGATGTGCGCGCCGTGGTCGTCTACGGCGGGGAGAAGGTGTTCGCGGCGGGCGCGGACATCAAGGAGATGCAGGGCATGGACCACACCGCGATGGTCCTGCGCTCCCGCGCCCTGCAGGACTCCTTCACCGCCGTCGCCCGCATCCCCAAGCCGGTCGTCGCCGCCGTCACCGGCTACGCCCTGGGCGGGGGCTGCGAGTTGGCGCTGTGCGCCGACTACCGCATCGCCGCCGAGAACGCGAAGCTGGGCCAGCCGGAGATCCTGCTCGGCCTGATCCCGGGCGCGGGAGGCACCCAGCGGCTGGCGCGCCTGGTCGGCCCCTCCAAGGCCAAGGACCTGATCTTCACGGGCCGGATGGTGAAGGCGGACGAGGCGCTGACGATGGGCCTGGTCGACCGGGTGGTACCGGCCGAGGAGGTGTACGCCGAGGCGCACGCCTGGGCCGCGAGGCTCGCCCAGGGCCCGGCGATCGCCCTGCGCGCCGCCAAGGAAGCGATCGACACGGGGCTGGAGACGGACATCGACACCGGCCTCGCGGTGGAACGGAACTGGTTCGCGGGCCTGTTCGCGACGGAGGACCGGGAGCGCGGCATGCGCAGCTTCGTGGAGGAGGGCCCCGGCAAGGCGAAGTTCGTCTGAGCCGGCGGACCCGAGAATTCATTCGGCAAATCCCCTTGAGCCACTTGCAGTTGACGCGACATCTCACCCGCTGTCCCCCGAAGGGGCGGTTCACGCAGACCCTACGGCGACCGTGAGCCCGTCGCGTCGACACGATCTGGAGAACGCCCCCAACTGACCTGTTCGCACAGGTCAGTTGGGGTGTCAGAAGATCATTGTTGCTGCTGGCATATGCCATCGGACGCTACGGGACGGACTATTCCGGGGGCTGTTTTCTTCTGTAACGCCCGCGTGCGGCGCCCTGGGCGGTCATCATGGGGGGCATGGCGGGGCTGGAGGGTGTCGATCAGCCGCGGCGGCACGCGAGTGCGACCGCGGCGCGCTGGTCACCTGCGATCGAGGACGAACGGGCGTTCAAGGCCCTGGAGTTGTTCGGTAATCCCGTCGACGCGGAGGTGTCCCTGCCCTCCCTCCCCGAATCCGCGGCCACCGCTCGCCGACTCGTCCAGGTCGTGATCCTGCGCCACTGGGCTCTCTCCCCGAAGACGTCCGAGGATGCGGTCCTGCTCGTCTCCGAACTCGTCGGCAACGCCGTACGGCACACCGGCGCCCGTGTCTTCGGGCTGCGCATGCGGCGCCGCCGCGGCTGGATCCGCGTCGAGGTGCGCGATCCCTCCCGCGGGCTGCCCTGCCTGATGCCGGTCCAGGAGATGGACGTGAGCGGTCGCGGTCTCTTCCTCGTCGACAAGCTCGCCGACCGCTGGGGCGTCGACCTGCTGCCCCGCGGCAAGACGACCTGGTTCGAAATGCGGATCGCCGACCGCTGACCCCGGCCCCCGGAAGACGTCCGGACCGGCGGGCGGTCGGGGCCGGCGGAGATTCGGCGGCAGGGCCACCGGCCGCTGCGCCCGCGATCCGTACCTCAGTGCCGGCGGGGCCTTCATGGCCGTGTTACCGGCCCCGCGCGTGTGACCCTTACCCTCTACTAACGGTCAAATCACCGGTTTTCGGCGCGCCGCGCCCTTAAATGGTGAGAGTGACCACGCCCGTCCCTCCTCCTGAGCAAGGCCGTGAGACCGGCCCCGGCGCCCACGCGGCGCCCGACCGCCGCTCGGCGCTGCGTGCGGGCGCCTGGCTCGCCGCGACCGGTGCCCTCGCCACCGCCTGCTCCTCCGGCGGTTCCCACGCCCAGCCCGCATCCCGCACCAGCGGCCCCCCGCACCTCTCCACGGCCTCGCCCGCCCCGGGCACCCAGACCGCCGCGCCCGCACCCCGCACCCTCCCGCGGCAGCCCGCGCAGATCGCCCACGGCCCCCGCAACCACCCCCGGGTCGCCCTCACCTTCCACGGACAGGGCGACCCGTCCTTCGCCAGGTCGATCCTCGACACGGCCGAGAAGGCGGGCGCGAAGATCACCGTGCTCGCGGTCGGCACCTGGCTCGACGAACACCCCGACATCGCCCGCCGCATCCTCGACGGCGGTCACGACCTCGGCAACCACACCCTGCACCACATCGGCATCAACACCCTGTCCGAGAAAGACGCGTTCGCCGAGATCCAGGGATGCGCCGACCGGCTGCGCAGACTGACCGGTTCCATCGGCGCCTGGTTCCGCCCCTCCCGCGCCCCGCGCGCCACCCCGCTCGTCGAACGGCTGGCCCGTCGCGCCGGCTACCCGCACGTCCTCTCGTACGACGTCGACTCGCTCGACTACACATCGCCGGGCGTGCCCGCGATCACCCGCAAGGTCATCGGCGAGATCCACAACGGATCCGTGGTGAGCCTGCACTTCGGGTACGCGGACACGGTCGCCGCTCTCCCCGCCCTCCTGCACGAACTCGACCGCCGCGGCCTCACCGCGGTGACCACCACGGAGCTGCTGAGCTGATGCACCCCACCACCCTCGCGCGCGTACTGATCGCCGGCGCCGCCCTCACCGCGCTCGCCGGCTGCAGCAGCGGAAGCCACACCAAGGAGCACGCCTCCGCGTCCCCCAGCGTCACCGCCACGCCGCAGCAGCAGACCGTCGACGGCCTGCCGGGCATGCCGCCGGTCCTCGACCCGAAGGACGTCTACGCGGCGGACCGGCCCAATCAACTCTCCCCGGTGGTCAAGGACTTCCCGTCCCTCGTCTACGTCCCCAACACCAACTCCAACACCGTGTCGGTCATCGACCCGAAGACGTACAAGGTCATCAAGACGGTCCCGGTCGGCGTCCAGCCCCAGCACGTCGTCCCGTCCTGGGACCTGAAGACGCTGTGGGTCAACAACGACAAGGGCAACAGCCTCACCCCCATCGACCCGAAGACCGGCGAGGTGGGCAAGCCGGTCGACGTGCACGACCCGTACAACCTGTACTTCACGCCGGACGGCAAGTACGCGGTCGTGATGGCCTCCCTCGACCGCCAGCTGGTCTTCCGCGACGCGCACACCATGAAGGTCGCCAAGGCCGAGCCGTCGCGATGCTACGGCGTCAACCACGCCGACTTCTCGCTCGACGGCCGCTACTTCATCGTGTCCTGCGAGTTCAGCGGCGAACTGCTCAAGGTCGACACGGAGAAGATGAAGGTGATCGGCAAGCAGACGCTTCCGTTCCACGGCGCCATGCCGCAGGACGTGAAAGTCTCCCCCGACGGCAAGAAGTTCTACATCGCCGACATGATGGCCCACGGCCTGTGGATCGTGGACGGCGACACCTTCGGCAAGCCGTCCTTCCTCGCCACCGGCAAGGGCGCACACGGCCTCTACGTCAGCCGCGACTCGCGCGAGATGTACATCTCCAACCGTGGCGAAGGCACCATCTCCGTCTTCGACTTCCCGCAGAACCGGCTGACCAAGAAATGGCGCCTGCCGGACGGCGGCAGCCCCGACATGGGCGGCGTCTCCTCGGACGGCAAGGTGCTGTGGCTGTCGGGCCGCTACAACTCCGAGGTGTACGCGATCGACACCGCGACCGGCCGACAGCTCGCCCGCATCAAGGTGGGCAGTGGCCCGCACGGCCTCGCGGTCTACCCGCAGCCGGGCCGCTACTCGCTGGGGCACACGGGCATCTTCCGCTGAGGTAAAGGCGGTTGCCAACACGCCGCTGTACGAGTGATGATCCACGGCCCGCCGGCGCGCAGCCACGAGGGTGCTCCCATGACCACAACTCGCCTGCGTCGACGGGCCGTCGTACTCGTCGTGTCCCTGTCGGCGGTGCTCGCGACCACCGCCGCCACCACTCCGGCCGCCCCCGTGGCCCCTGCGAAGGCCGCGACCGCCTGCCCCCAGTTCTTCGATCCGCTCACGGCGGCCGCCGACCACCACGTGAACCTCGGCCGCATCACCCCCGAACCGGCCTGGCGCACGACCTGTGGCACGCTCTACCGCAGCGACAGCCGCCCGCCGACGACCATCTTCGCGGAGGGCTTCCACGCCAGGGACGTCGTGGGCGGCCAGTACGACCTGGAGAAATACGTCCTGGTCAATCAGCCCTCGCCGTATGTGTCGACGTCCTACGACCACGACCTGTACAAGACCTGGTACAAATCGGGCTACAACTACTACATCGACGCCCCCGGCGGCATCGACGTCAACAAGACCATCGGCGACACCCACAAATGGGCCGACCAGGTCGAGGTCGCCTTCCCCGGCGGTATCGCGCGCCAGTACATCATCGGTGTCTGCCCGGTCGACAAGGCCACCAAGACGGAGAAGATGAACGACTGCGAGAGCAACCCGTACTACGCGCCCTGGCACTGAGGCCCGCTGCTCAGGCCGAGACGAGCAGGGCCTCCGCGCCCACCGGCCGGTAGCCGGCCGCCTGGAACGCCCGCAGGCTGCGGGCGTTCCCCGGGGCGACCTGGGCCCACACCGGTTCGGCGGCGAGATGCCGGGCCGCCGAGACGAGCGCCCGCCCCAGCCCCCGGTGCCGGGCCTCCTCGTCCACCTCCACGGCGGTCTCCAGCCGCCCGGCGATCCCGCGCCCGAGGACGAGCACACCGCCGTCGGCGGCCCACACACGGACGTCGTCCCGGCGCGTGCGGGCCCGGACGACCCGGGGGTGGCCGGGATCGTCGATCTCCCTCAGCGTGAGCGGCGGCGCGCCGGGCAGCGGGGTGGCGACGGAGAGCAGGTCGATGGTGTCGTGCGTCCGGCCCGTCCGCTCCATGAACGCGGCCAGGAACCGCGGGTTCATCGCCGCGGCCAGCGCGTCGCAGTCGAGGCAGTGCAGCGTCTCGCGTACCCACCGGGGATCCTCGTCGGTGAAGACGACGGAGTGCGCGGTGAAGGCGAGGACACCGGCGTCGCGGTGCGCGTGCTGACGTACGACCGTCGTACCGCCGTCAGCGGGAGGGAAGACCCCGCGGGCCGCCGCGTCCAGGATCTCCCGCAGACTGTCGGGCATGAGTCGTCACTCCTCCGGCTTGAGTCTCCACCCACTGGAAGGCCCACACTCGCAGACATGATCGAAGACGGCACCGGCCTGTTCACGATCGGCGAACTGGCACGCGCCACCGGACTGACCGTGCGCACCATCCGCTACTGGTCGGACGAGGGCGCCCTGCCCCCGGTGGCCCGCTCCTCGGGCGGCTACCGGCTGTACGACGCCGCGTCCGCCGCCCGCCTGGAACTGATCCGCACCCTGCGTGAACTGGGCCTCGGCCTGCACGACGTACGCCGGGTACTGGCGGGCGAGGCGTCCGTCGCGGAGGTGGCGGCCGCGCATGTGGCGGCCCTGGACGTGCAGATGCGTTCGCTGAAGGTGACCCGGGCGGTGCTGTCGACCGTGGCACGACGTGGTTCGAGTGCGGAGGAGATGACCCTGATGAACAAACTGGCGCGGCTGTCGGCGGCCGAGCGGCAACGGATCGTGGAGGACTTCGTGGAGGAGATGCTCCACGGGCTCGACACCATGGACCCGGAGATCCGGGAGCGGATGCGTGGCACCGCGGCGGACCTGCCCGAGGACCCGACGCCCGAGCAGGTGGACGCCTGGGTGGAGCTGGCCGAGATGCTGCAGGACCCGGAGTTCCGGGCCCAGATGCGGAAGGCGGCGGAGTTCAATGCGGCCGACCGGGGGCCCGACGCTCCCACCGGAGAGTCCCTGTGGTTCGTCAAACGCCTCGTCGAACTGGCGGGCCGGGCCCGCGAGCAGGGCATCGCACCGGAGGCGCCCGAGGCGGAAGCGGTGCTTCGGGACCTGTTCCGCGACGCCGACCCGGCCGCCGTGCTGGAGCGCATGGAAACGGCCTTCGACGCGCGGCTGGCCCGCTACCGCGAACTGATGTCCATCGTGAAGGACCAGCCCGCGCCCCCGCACACGGAGGACTTCACCTGGGTGGTCACCGCACTGAGGGCGCGGACGGGCCAAGGGTCGTTCTGAACACGAAGCGGAGGGAATGGACCACTAGTGCCCCAACAGGCAACGTTCGCCCCGTCGCGACGCCCGGCACGCTCCCCCAAGCTCTTCGAGCAGGGGGTACCCCCACTCGCCGCACCGGCCGAAAACCCAAGTACATCCAGTACGAGGGCTTCCGGCCGGCACGCCGGTGGGGGCACCGCCCGCGCGAGCGAAGCCGAGCGTGGGGGAACGCACCGGACGCCGCTCCTTGACGGGCAAACGTTGCCTGCCGGGGCAC
>NZ_MLYP01000054.1 GCF_001866645.1 Streptomyces colonosanans | reverse complement strand
GCGTGGGGGAACGCACCGGACGCCGCTCCTTGACGGGCAAACGTTGCCTGCCGCGGCACTGGCTCGTCCATCCTGCGTCAAGAGAGATCAATTCGCTTTCGGATCGATCCTTTTGGCCCATCGAACGACCCTGACGGCGGCAGGGGCGGCCTCCGGTTTTCTGGACACCCCGGTCGGTCTGACCGACAATCACGTGCGTGACGTCGTCCTTCGAGTTCCATACGTACCCCGCGCGGCTGTCGGACGCCGAGCGCGACAGGGCACTGAAGGTGCTCCGCGACGGCGTCGCCCTGGGGCGCCTGTCGCACGACACGTTCCTGCGGCGCATGGAGCTGGTGCTGGCCGCCCGCGAGTCCCACGAACTTGCCGCGCTCACCGCGGACCTGCCCGCCGAGAAGCGGTGGTCCCGGGTCGTCTTCGGGTCCGTCGAGGCGGTCTCCGGGTTCACCGTGCGGCTGCGCAGGGCCTGGCGGGCCGAGCGGCTGCCCAAGCTGCTGCTGCCGAACCCGGGCAGTCAGCACCCGTTGCGGATCGGCCGCGACCCCGCCAGCGGCCTCAGGCTCAGTCACGAGACCGTCTCCCGTGTGCACGCCGAGCTGTGCCACCAGGGCGGGGTGTGGGTGCTGCGCGACCTCGGCTCGACCAACGGCACGACTGTCAACGGCCGCCGCGTCATCGGCGCCGCGTTCGTCCGTGACGGGGACCAGGTGGGCTTCGGGGATATGACCTTCCGGCTGGCGACGCAGTAGCCCGGGCCGCCGTCGGGACCGCGTCCCGCTTCTGCCCCGTCGCCGTGAGCGGCCGGGTACCGGCCCGCGCGGAGCGCGACTGACACGGCCGCGCCGCAGTTCCACGGCCGCCGTGGGCCCACGAGGCCATGCCCGTCAGTCCCCGTCGGCCCGCTCCAGCAGCGCCACCGGCAGTCGGGTGAACAGGTCCTCCACGAGCGTGCGGCCTTCGAACTCCCGCTCGGGGGAGAGCGCATCGGCCCAGCGGCCCGGCGGCAGCGTGAGGGAGGTATCGCGCCAGCCACCCGCCTCCGCCAGTCCCAGCGACAGCCGGGTGACCGCCGTGAGCACCTGCCCGGAGCGCACGAAGGCCACACAGTGCGCGGCGCCCGGCCCTTCGGCGGACAGCGGTGTGTACGTCGCCGACACGCCGAAGATCTCCGGGCGCCGTCGGCGCAGCCGCAATGCGGCCGTGGTGAGGTCCGCCTTGTCCGAGGACGCCTCCAGCGGTGTGAACGGCCGCCGGTTGTCCGGGTCGACCAGCGCCCGGTACTCGTCCTCCGTGCCCTGGTAGACGTCCGGCACGCCCGGCATCGTCAGATGGACCAGCGCGGCCCCCAGGACGTTGGCCCGAATGTGCGGCGCCAAGGCGTCCCGGAAGCCCGTCACCAGCCGCCCCGGCGCCCCGCACGGCCCGCCCGCGACGAACGCCGCCACGGCCGCCTCGTAGGCAGCGTCCTGCTCGGTCCACGAGGTGTGCAGTCCCGCCTCCCGGACGTGTTTGAGCAGCGCCTTCTGGAGGCGCTCCCCGGCCGCCCGTCCCAGCCCGAAGAACGTCTGCCAGGCCGACCACACCAGGTGCGGGTCGGGTGCTCCGTGGCCCGCCGGGGTCACCTCGGACAGCACACCGGCCCAGCGTTGCGGGACCTGCGTGAGCACCGAGATCGCCGCGCGCACGTCCGCGCTGCGCTTCGTATCGTGTGTCGACAGCACGGTGCCGGTGGCGGGCCAGTCGCGCTGCACGCGCGCGCAGTAGGCGTGGAAGTCCTCGGCGGCCATGGCCGGGACACCGGGATCGCCGCCCACCTCGTTCGCCGACAGCAGCGGCACGTAGCGGTAGAACGCCGTGTCCTCCACGGACTTGGCGCGCAGCGCCGACGCCGTCTGCGCGAACCGGGCCCGGAACTCCGCGTGCCCGGGTCCGTCCCCGGTCCGGCCGAGCACCAGGTCCCGCACGACGTCCACCGCGTGCGCCTCCTCGGGCACCGTGAAGACGGCACGGGCCTCGGCGGCGGCCTTCTCGGTGACCACCGCGGCGGCGTCCGTGGAGGCATACGGGCGGTACACCTCCAGACGGACGAGGAGTTCCCGCAGCGCGGTGCGCAGCGCCCAGGGGGCGTGGTCACGCAGGGCGGGGTCCGGAGAGGCGGTGCACACACGGCTCACCACGCGCGTGAGCCGGTCCACCTCGGTGGCCAGCTCGTGCGTGACGACCTGGTACGCGGCACGGCGCACCGTCGGAGCCCAGTCGCCGCCGCGGTCGGCGGGAGGGGCCGCGAACCGCCGGTAGAGGCCGAGCAGTTCTTGGGCGCCCGCCGGGTCCGTGAAGAGCCCGTCCACCCGCCGCAGCGCGTCGTAGCCGGTGGTGCCGGCGACCGGCCAGGACGGGGGCAGGTGCTCGTCGGCCGCGAGGATCTTCTCGACGACCGTCCAGCGGCCCCCGGTGGCCTCGTGCAGGCGGCGCAGATACGCGTCCGGGTCGGCCAGGCCGTCCGGGTGGTCCACACGCAGACCGTCGACCACGCCCTCGTCGAGCAGCCGCAGGAGCGTACCGTGTGTCGCCGCGAAGACCTCGGGGTCCTCGACGCGTACCCCGATGAGCTCGGAAATGCTGAAGAACCGCCGGTAGTTCAGTTCGGTACGGGCCAGTCGCCACCACACCGGGCGGTACCACTGGGCGTCGAGCAGCCCCGGCAGCGGCAGCCTCTCCGTGCCCGTGCGCAGCGGGAACACCTGGTCGTGACAGTGCAGCACGTCGCCGTCGACCTTCAGATTCCCGATGTCCTGGCCGAGCCGCCGGCCCAGCACCGGCAGCAGCAGCTGACCGCCCTGCGCGTCCCAGTCGATATCGAACCAGCGGGCGTACGGCGACGCCGGGCCCTCGCGCAGTACCTCCCACAGGGGGCGGTTGTGGCGCGGCGACAGCGCCATGTGGTTCGGGACGAAGTCCACGACCAGGCCGAGCCCGTGTTCCCGCGCAGTGCGCGCCAGGGAGCGCAGCCCCGCCTCGCCGCCCAGTTCGTCCCGCACGCGCGCGGGGTCGACGACGTCGTAGCCGTGCGTCGAGCCCGGGACGGCCTCCAGCACGGGTGACAGATGCAGGTGCGAGACACCCAGCGCGGCCAGGTACGGCACGGCCGCCTCCGCCGCTTCGAACGGGAACCGCGGCTGCAGCTGCAGCCGGTAGGTGGCCGTGGGTACTGCCGGGGCGGGAGGCACAGGTGTCATGGGGTCCTACGTACCCGTTCGGCACGGGAACCTGCCACGCTTCGTCCGCTCCGGCTGTCCTCGCGTCGCTCGTGCGGCCGCCCGCCGCGCCCTACACCGGCCGCTGCAGCACCATCAGGCTCCGGTCCAGCAGGGTCAGCCGGTCCCCGGCCGCGACCTTCGCGCCGGTTCCCGGTGTCACCCCTTCGGGGAGGGCCGTGTCGGCGACCACCTGCCACTGACGCCCATGGTCGACCGGCACCGTGAACTCCAGGGACTTCGGCGTGGCGTTGAACAGCAGCAGAAACGAGTCGTCGGTGATCCGCTCCCCGTGCGGGCCCGGCTCGGAGATCGCGTTGCCGTTGAGGAACACAGTCAGCGCACCGGCCTGCGCCGACGTCCAGTCCCGCTGGGTCATCTCCACGCCCTGCGGGGTGAACCACGTGATGTCGGACAGCTCGTCCTGCGGGCCCTGCGCCAGGCGCCCGTGGAAGAAGCGGCGCCGGCGGAAGACCGGGTGGTCGCGGCGCAGCCACACCATCGCACGCGTGAACTCCAGCAGCTCGCCGCCGCCCTGTGGCCACTCGACCCAGGACAGTTCGCCGTCCTGGCAGTACGCGTTGTTGTTGCCGTGCTGCGTGCGAGCGAACTCGTCTCCGTGGCTGAGCATCGGAACACCCTGGGAGAGCATCAGCGTGGCGATGAAGTTCCGCATCTGGCGCGCCCGCAGCTCCAGCACCGCCGGGTCGTCGCTCTCGCCCTCGACCCCGCAGTTCCAGGACCGGTTGTAGCTTTCCCCGTCGCGGTTGTCCTCGCCGTTGGCCTGGTTGTGCTTGGTGTTGTACGAGACGAGGTCGTGCAGCGTGAAACCGTCGTGGCAGGTCACGAAGTTGATGGAGGCCAGGGGGCGGCGCCCGTCGTCCTGGTAGAGGTCCGAGGAGCCCGTCAGCCGGGACGCGAACTCCGCGAGCGTGCGCGGCTCGCCGCGCCACAGGTCCCGTACGGTGTCGCGGTATTTGCCGTTCCATTCGGTCCACAGCGGCGGGAAGTTGCCCACCTGGTAGCCGCCCTCGCCCACGTCCCACGGCTCGGCGATCAGTTTCACCTGGGAGACCACCGGGTCCTGCTGGACCAGGTCGAAGAACGACGAGAGCCGGTCCACCTCGTGGAACTGCCGCGCCAGTGTCGCGGCCAGGTCGAAGCGGAAACCGTCCACGTGCATCTCGGAGACCCAGTAGCGCAGCGAGTCCATGATCAGCTGCAGTACCTGGGGGGAGCGCATCAGCAGGGAGTTGCCGGTGCCCGTGGTGTCCGTGTAGTACCGCGGATCGTCCGCCAGCCGGTAGTACGAGGGATTGTCCAGGCCCCTGAAGGAGAGCGTGGGGCCCAGGTGGTTGCCCTCGGCGGTGTGGTTGTAGACGACGTCCAGGATGACCTCGATACCGGCCTCGTGCAGCGCGCGCACGGCCGACTTGAACTCCAGGACCTGCTGGCCGCGCTCCCCCCAGGAGGCGTACGCGTTGTGCGGTGCGAAGAAGCCGATCGTGTTGTAGCCCCAGTAGTTGCCCAGACCCATGTTCACCAGGCGGTGATCGTGAACGAACTGGTGTACGGGCATCAGTTCCAGCGCGGTGATGCCGAGTTCCGTCAGGTGTTCGATGATCGCCGGATGTGCGAGGGCCGCATAGGTGCCGCGCAGCTCTTCCGGCAGCGCCGGGTGGCGCATCGTCAGGCCCTTCACATGGGCCTCGTAGATCACCGTCCGGTGATACTCGGTCCGCGGCCGCCGGTCGTCCCCCCAGTCGAAGTACGGGTTGGTCACCACGGACGCCATGGTGTGCGGCGCCGAGTCGAGGTCATTGCGCTTGTCGGGCGTCCCGAAGGGATAGCCGTAGACCTCCTCGCCCCACTTCACGGCGCCGCTGACAGCGCGCGCGTAGGGATCGAGCAGCAGCTTCGCCGAGTTGCAGCGCAGCCCGCGCTCGGGGGCGTACGGGCCGTGCACCCGGAAGCCGTACCGCTGCCCCGGCATCACCCCCGGCAGATACGCGTGCCGTACGCACGCATCGGTCTCCCGCAACTCCACCGTCGTCTCCGAGCCGTCGTCGTGCAGCAGACACAACTCGATCCGGTCGGCGGCCTCCGAGAAGACCGCGAAGTTGGTCCCGGCGCCGTCGTAGGTGGCACCGAGCGGATACGCCTCTCCAGGCCAGACCTGCATGGACACGACCTTCCCAGTTCTGCCGGCCCCTGGGGACGTCCTGGAGCCGAGTCGCCCTGAAATTGACCTCACTCACCCGGTGGGGTGGGTGAACATCACCTGCCACGGCATCGCGCGCGACGAGGACCGCCGGTCCCCTGCCGGTCCGATGACCAGTCCTCTTCCTGGCTCCGCGCGACGTCACGGCTATGAATCCGCTCACTCCACCCGCCCTTCGCGCTGGGAACGGGCCCGTGGAAGGCGGTAGTTGAGAAACGACCCTGTCCATCCGGCTGCACCGCGCGGCGCTCCCGGAGTACCCTTCCTTGATCGTTGGCTGGGGCCTGGCCCCTGGGGAGGCTCGGGGGAGCGGAAGGCGGTGCGACGGTGGGCTCGGGAGGGCTGGAGCTGCCCCCTGGTGATGAGGGCCATGAGGGGAACTCCACGGACGTCCCGCCCGGGGCGGTGTCACTGACACGGCCGATGGACATGGGATCCATCGGACCGGAACTGGACTGGAACGCCGACGCCTGGCGCGAGGTGCGTACCCGCGCCCAGCGGGCGGGGCGGGCCTACATCTGGCTGAACCTGGTCGAACAGCGCCTGCGCGCGGTCGTGGCCGCGGTTCTCCGTCCCGTCTACGAACCCGTCCACGGCGACGACTGGGTGATCGCCGCCGCCGGCCCGGCCGGCCAGGAGTGGGTGCATCGCGCGGTCGCGGTACGCGAGGTCAGCCGGCGCAAGGGGTACCTTCTCGACCCCGCTGACGACAACGTCCTCAGCTTCCTGACGCTGCCGCAGCTGCGCGAGCTGATGGTGCAGCACTGGCCGTGCTTCGAGCCGTACGTCGACGAGCGCCGCGACGTCGAACTCGCCCTGGACGAGCTGGAAGTGACCCGGAACGTGGTCTCACGCAACCGAGCCCTGTCCGGGACCGTCCTCGCCCAGGCCGAGCGCGCCTCGGCCAGACTCCTGGAGGTCCTCGGCGCGGGCGGTGACGTGCCCTCCGCGCGCCGGCTGCCCGTCGACGCCGTGGAGGACCTGGTGGGCGACCGGTACGCGGACGTGGTCGCCGTCCATCCGGACCGCGTACGGCTGCTGCGCCAGTTCCCCGCCGAGGACATCTTCGGCGGCGCCCGGCGTCTGGATGCCGCCGGCATAGGCCTCAACCTGCTCACGCAGAACTTCTCCGGTCGCCGGCTGGTGCGCCTGGCCGAGTCGGGCTGCCGGGTGCGGCTGCTGTTCCTCAACCCCGCCTCCAGCGCTGTCAAGCGGCGCGAGCGGGAGCTGGGCATCAAGAAGGGTGAGCTGAGCCGCGCTGTCGAGACGAACATCCTGCACATGCGCCGGGTGCGCTCGAAGCTGCACGACCCGGGCGCCTTCGAGATCCAGGTCTTCGACGAGACGCCCCGCTTCACCGCGTACCTGGTCGACGGGGACGGCTCCGACGGCATAGCGGTCGTGCAGTCCTATCTGCGGCGCACCCGAGGCATGGAGGCGCCGGTGCTGGTGCTGCGCGGCGGCAGCAGGGTGGTCAAGTCGGGGGACGCCGACGAGGGCGGACTCTTCCCGACTTACCGCGAGGAGTTCGAGATGATGTGGGCGGACTCGCGCCCTGTGTCCTGAGCTGTCCTCTGGGCTCGGTGGAGCGCGACCTCGGATTGTCAGTGGTGCATGGGAAGGTGGAGACCACTGGGGGAGAGCACCACCAAGAAGGGGGCTGTCATGGCCTGGCATCAAGAACTGCTGATCGGTTTCGACCTGGAGACGACCGGGACGGATCCATGCGAGGCGCGCATCGTCACGGGGGCGGTGGTCGAGGTCGAGGACGGGCGGCCACGGGGACACCGGGAGTGGCTGGCGGACCCGGGCGTGGAGATCCCGGCCGACGCAGTGGCGGTGCACGGGATCAGCAATGAACGCGCGGCCGCCGAGGGAAGGCCCGCCGACCAGGTCGCTGACGCCATCGCGGAGGTCCTGGTGGCGTACTGGAAGACGGGCGTGCCGGTCGTCGCCTACAACGCGGCCTTTTATCCACTCACTTCAGCGGCGTCTCAGGCGTCTCATCCGGTAGCAGAGTGCCGCGTTCCGGCTCACGCCGGAGCGGGGGCCGAGCGATGAGCTGGATCACGGGACCCTTGGTGGCCTTCGACCTGGAGACCACGGGTACGGACGTCGAGACCGACCGCATCGTCACCGCGGCGGTCGTACGGCTGGAGCCGGACGGGGCCATCTCCGCGGAGCGGACCTGGCTGCTCAATCCCGGGGTTGCGATACCTGGACAGGCTTCGGCGATCCATGGCATCTCGACGGACCACGCCCGCGCGCACGGAACCCCGGCTTCGTCCGCAATCGAGGAAATCGCCGAGGCTGTCGCCGAGGTCCTGCGCTCAGGGACCCCTCTGGTCGTGATGAACGCGCGCTATGACCTGTCACTGCTGGACCGTGAGTGTCGGCGGTACGGGCTGGAGTCGATCAGTGAGCGACTGGGCGTCGTGCCCTCACCAGTCATCGATCCGTTGGTGATCGACAAGCACGTCGACAAGTATCGAAAGGGCACACGTGCCTTGCACGCGCTGTGCGCGCACTACGGTGTGTCGCTCGAGGACGCGCACGATGCGAGGGCGGACGCGGTGGCTGCCGCCCGTGTGGTGCGCCGCATGGCCGAGAAGCACCAGCCCGTCGGGGCGATGTCCTTGACGGACCTGCATGACCTCCAGATCCGTGCGGCGGCCGCGCAGTCAGCCTCTCTGCAGGCATACCTGCGGCGGACTTCGAATCCGACGGCGGTCGTCGAGGCGGCTTGGCCAGTCATCCCGCGCAGCCGATAGACGGGGCTGGGTCAAGACCCTCCGTGCGCGAGAGCCTGCAGGTGGGAGAGGGTGATTCGCCGTCGGGTGGGGTCGACGTCGAGGATCTTCACGATGAGAGGATCGCCGACCTGGATCACATCCTCGGGGCCGGTGACGGGTTCCTCGGACAGCTCGGTGTTGTGCACGAGTCCTTCGAGGCCGTCATCCCGGTCTTCGATGCGGACGAAGGCGCCGAACGGCACAAGGTTGGTCACGACACCGGTCACTACCTGGCCAACCTGCTGTATGAACTGCGGCATCGGGTCTGCCTGCAATGCCTTCAAGGACAGCGGCACGCGCTCTCTCGCCATGTCGACGTCGAGTACTTCGGCTGAGATCTCCTGCCCGACGGTGACGACGTCGGATGGGTGATTGATGCGCCTCCAGGACAGCTCCGGAATGTTGATCATCGCGGTGAAGCCGCCGATGTCGACGAAGGTGACGCCAAAGTCGGCGATCACTGTGACCACGCCGGTGACGATCTGCCCACGGTGGAGAGTTTTGAGGAAAGCCCAGTCGCGGTCGCTGGGGGTTTGGTCAGTCCTCCACCGAGCCCGCAGGACGCCGTCACTGTCGGGCAGCACGGCGGTGAACAGCGGCTGGCGCGAGCCGACGTCCAGGGCCAGCGCGGCAGCTGCCCGAGCACCTGTCATGCGGGCGGCCAGTGCCCGGTACTCAGTTTCGTCGACGATTGTGCTGGTGATCGCCCCGCTCCCGTCTTCCCAGACAAGTTCCACCGGGCCTTCGGCGGGGAGCGTGGCGAGAACTGCATCGACGTCGGCGCACAGGTCCGGCCAGACGGTCAGCTTGGCGCGCGGGGTGAGCCTCGTGCGTACTGCGTCGAGGGTGTTCTCCGTGAGACGGTGCCAGCGGGAGGCGTTGCCGACGTACCCCTCCTCGAGTATTGCTGCCTGTCGACTTGCGATGGACCAGCGCAAACGGGCCCAGAAGTCCTCATCGGCAGGTCGCTGTACGCCGGGTTCGTCGAAGTCCGCGTCGTAGGGCGAGGCGTCCAACTGCTCGGGGAAGAGACCAAGAGCCCGGGTGTGGGCAATAGCGCGCTCGCAGGACTTGTCGCTGCTGACGTAGACGTACTGGTCCCAACCGACCTGCACGACGAACCTGTCCTCCACCTCCAGACGACACCAGGCACCGTTGTCGCGGAGCATGACCCTGACCAACTCCAGACCATGGGAGAGGGACACCTCGGCACCGTCGTGGAACCCGCTGAGATCGGGTGGGAAGAGCCCGGCAAGACCGTGGCCGTCGATCGCCGGCTCCAAGCCGAAGTGGGCAAGGCCGGAGATCCCCGGCTCACGAATGGCCAGATGGTCGATGCCGGTGTCCTCGGCGAAGGCGGCAATTGCTTGCAGATATGCAGCCTCGACCGGTCCGTGGTCGCTGGTCGAGTCCGCAGCGCCGATGTAGCTGCCGTGCTCGTCGCGGTCGGCAGGGTCGTACTTGGTGATCCGGTAGACGAAAGGCGGCACGTTGCTCCCCGTGGTTGTTGACGATGCTCGCTCAGCGGCCGATCTCGTGATCGGGAGCGTAGGGCGGGGCCGGCGCATCGCCGCCTTCGAGGATGGCCATCGAGATCACCTGCTGCAAGCGGGATACCGTGCCGCATCAGGCCGAATCGATCAGCGGCGATCAATGCGAGTAACGCGATCGCTTCGTTCGGCTGCCTTGGAAAGAAGCTCGTTCTCCAGTGTGAGGAGCTGAACCTGCTGTGCGAGGACGTTGATCGAGGAGCGTAGCTCCCGCACCTCGCGCGCGTGCTCTTGGCGGAGCCGACGTTCGGCTGACTTCAGGGTCTGGACCTCCTGCCGGAGCGAGGCCGAGGGCGTGGCTGCTTCTTCTCGATCGGCTACGAGAGTCCGGAACTCCGTCAGGACATGAGGGTGGCGGTAGGCGCTCGCTCTGCTGACCCCGGCCTCGACTGCGAGGGAGGCGACGGTCAAGGAGCCGTCGCTACGCGTGGACTCTCCTCGGAGCAGGCGCTCGGAGGCCGCTCGGAGGGCTGTTTCGGTTGCGTCAGTCGTTGACACGGTCGATCCCCTCGATCACTTTGCTGACCTCGTTGAGATGCTCTCGCAGAGCTGTTCGCTGGAGATCGGAGAGTCCCACGAAGGCCAGTGCGCGCTCGGTGTCTCCGCGTGCTGCTTCCCACCCGTTGCGATGCCGGGTCGTGATGGTCGAGTTCCCGCAGCGATCCGGGCGGCAGTTGTTGAGCATGGGCTGGTCCGAGCCGCCGGCGGTTCGGCACAACGCGGTCTCGGGCTGGTAGTAGCAGTCGTTCAGAGTCCCGACGTGCAGGGTGTGAGCGGAGGTCTTCAGCATGGAGTGAAGGCGACGCTCATCGACGACCCGTCCCGGGAAGTCATGCAGTTCCTCCTGCACGCGCGCGAACTCGTTGTCAGTCCGTGTCCCACCCGGTGCGGAGGAGCGGATACCCGCTTTGAAGTCCTCGTAGCGCTCCACGACGTCCGCCAAGCGCGCCATGGCTTCTTCGGCGGCGACCTCCGCGCGGAAGCCCGAGGCCGAGGTCCCGGCGTATCCCTCGAACATGGCCACGGAGAGGTGTTTGTACTGGATCATTCCCGCGACCGTGCCGTAGGGGCGGTGGGCGATGTGCCAAGCCACGGTTCTGCGGAACTGGCGGGTGGTGAGGTTCCAGGGTTCCCCGTCCACGTCGGGCACGGGGAACCCGATGTGCGTGCAGTGTGCTCGGAACTTGTTGAGGTTCTCATTCATTCGGTTGGCCGAGACCGTTGAATACCGATCACGAGTGACTGGTCGGCAGAACAGCGCCTCACGATGGGGTAGTTGCTGAAGGACATTGACGGCTTCGGCGACGGGCCCGATGACCACCCAGCTTTCCACTGTGCCACGCCCACCCTTGACGAGTTGCGAGCGCACCTTGTGGCGAACGACGACACCATCCGCACTCCGCTCGGTGAAGTGACAGCCGTCCCGCAGTTCCTTGACCTCGGAGTCGCGCATACCGGACAGATAGGCGATGAGGATGTAACAGGCGGTTCGCAGAAGTCGTTCCTCGTGAGCCACGGCGGCGGGGCTGAATCTGTCCCGCCAGGGGAGACCGGTCTGGGGGTGCGGAGCGATGGGTGTGTCCATACCGCCGGACTCAGGGCCCAGGAGTTCCAGTGCTCGGTCGATACGCTCGTCGTAGACGCCTCCGGCGACTCCCCGGCCGGCTCCGGACTTCCGCATGACGTAGGTGTAGGCCGGCGCACCGGCCAGGTGTACTTGTCGTCCGACCCCGTCCACTACGGGGACTCCTCGTCCTTCGTCGGCAAGGCCCTGGAGATAGTGCTCAAGGCGATTGAGGGACAATCCGTGGATGTCTTCGGCGGAGGCTTCCAGTTCCGTGAGCTCGGTACGTGCGTTGATGATGTCCTTTGCCGCGGTGCGGACATAGAACAGCGCTGCTTGTACCAATGGGCCGATCACGTTCGGTGGGATGCGGGGGGTCTCGTTTTCATGCTTGCGCGTCGGTTCGACGCCGATGACCCGGGTGAGGGGACGGCCGTTCCACGGGTTGATGACCAATGCGTCGGTGACGACGGCCTGTGCTGCGAGGTGCAGGCGTGAGATCACCTGGAGCCGATGGCGAACGCTGCTCGCGAGCAGCCCTTCGCCCCGGCAGTGAGCGAGGTAGGCGTCGAGAACCGGTTGCGTGACCGCGTCCAGGCGTAGGCCTTCGTGCTCGGTGTCGAGGAACCGGAAGAAGCACCGCCGGGGCGGACGCCCTGGCCGCGGCCCGGCTTGCCGGTGCGATAGCGCGCCGCCACCCGAAGGTCGCGGCCCTCGGCCCGGCGGAGCTGCACCGCCGTCAGATCGAGTGGTACGCGGCCTGGGCGGCGGACTTCCAGAGCTTCCTGCGCCGCAAGGGCAACGAGGGGGCCGTGGTGGACGGGACGTGGCCGCTGAGGCAGGCGGCGGACCAGACGGTCTGACGGGGCCCGGGGCTCAGAAGGCGTACCAGCGGACGGTCTCGTCCCCCTCCCGCAGGGACGCCACCCGGCGTTCGAACTCGGCCAGCGCCTTGGGGTTGCTCGGTGCGTGCTGGGCGACCCAGGCACAGCTGGCGGTCTCGCGCGCCCCGCGGAGCACGGAACAGCCTTCCCACTCGCGCACGTCCCAGCCGTAGGTCCGGGTGAAGGCGTCGTACGCCTTGGTCGCAAGCCCGTAGCGGTCGTGGGAGAGGGCCATCACCACCAGGTCGTGCTCGCGCAGGTCGGCGGAGAAGGTCTCCAGGTCGACCAGGACCGGGCCGTCCGGGCCGATGTGCACATTGCGGGGCAGTGCGTCGCCGTGGATCGGGCCCGGCGGCAGATGCGGCGTCAGCGCGGCGGCCGCGGCGGCGAACCCGTCGCGGCGCTCCCGCAGATATGCCGCGTCTGCCGGGCCGATGGCATCGCCCGCGAGCCGCAGCCAGCGCTCCACACCGCTCAGCAGATCACGGGGCGGCAGCTCGAAGGAGGGGGAGCGGAGAGCGTGCACGATCCTCAGCAGCTCGGCCAGATCCCGCGGCTCGGCGGGGCGTACGGGATCGGGCAGCCGGTGCCACACCGTCACCGGGTGGCCGTCCACCAGCAGCGCCTTGGGGTCGGCGGCGCGCACCGCGGGGACGCCCGCCTCGGCGAGCCAGGCGGCGATGTCCAGCTCTCGCCGTGCGCGGTCGAGGAGTTCGGCGTCGCGGCCCACCTTGACCACCAGGTCACCGGCGGCGAACACCGCGTTCTCACCCAGGGCGAGGAGCCGCGCGTCTCTCGCCGGGCCGGGCAGTACGCCCGCCGCGGCCAGTACGTCGCGTGCCGTTGCCTCGTCCATCGTCCGCCTCCGGGGCCTTGATGCGTTCCTGCCGTTCGTCGGCCAGTGTCGCATTCGCACAGGTGGGGCCGTGTGGGCGGTGTCGTGACAGTGCGCAGGGCCGTTCCGGCCACCCGGCTGGCCGTAATTGAATTGCACGAGACGTATCGTCTTGCCTACGGTCTCAGGCATGACCTCCACCCCCGCCCATATCGCCATGTTCTCCATCGCCGCGCACGGCCATGTGAACCCGAACCTGGAGGTGATCCGTGAACTCGTCACGCGCGGACACCGTGTCACCTACGCCATCCCGCCGGTGTTCGCGGAGAAGGTCGCCGAGACAGGAGCCGAGCCCGTCCGCTACACCTCGACGCTGCCTTCCCCCGACGACGACCCCACCGCCTGGGGCACCACGCTCCTCGACAACGTGGAACCCTTCCTGAACGACGCGATCCAGGCGCTTCCGCAGCTCATCGAGGCCTACCAGGGCGACGAGCCGGATCTCGTGCTGCATGACACCGCCTCCTACCCGGCCCGGGTCCTCGCCCACCGCTGGGGCGTCCCGGCGATCTCCCTCGCTCCCCACCTCGTCGCCTGGAAGGGGTACGAGGAGGAGGTCGCCGAACCCCTGTGGGCCGAGCCCAGGAAGACCGCGCGCGGACAGGCGTACTACGCGCGCTTCGCGGCATGGCTCGCGGAGAACGGAATAACCGAGCACCCCGACCGGTTCGCCGGCTACCCCGCCCGCTCGCTCGTGCTGATCCCGAGGGCACTCCAGCCGAACGCGGACCGGGTCGACGACAAGGTCTACACCTTCGTCGGCGCCTGCCAGGGCGACCGTGCGGCGCAGGGCGACTGGCAGCGACCGGCCGGCGCCGACAAGGTGCTGCTCGTCTCGCTCGGCTCCAGCTTCACCAAGCAGCCCGCCTTCTACCGCGCGTGCATCGAGGCGTTCGGCGGGCTGCCGGGCTGGCACATGGTGCTGCAGATCGGCCGGCACGTCGATCCGGCGGAGTTGGGGCCCGTGCCGGACAACGTCGAGGTACGGGACTGGGTGCCGCAACTCGCCGTCCTGAAGCAGGCCGACGCGTTCATCACGCACGCCGGAGCCGGCGGCAGCCAGGAAGGTCTCGCGACCGCCACGCCGATGGTCGCGGTGCCGCAGGCCGCGGACCAGTTCGGTAACGCCGATGTGCTCCAGTCGCTGGGCGTCGCCCGCCACGTCCGGAGCGAGGAGGCGACGGCCGGCACGTTGCGGGAGGCGGTGCTCGCACTCGTCGACGACCCCGAGGTGGCGCGCCGGTTGAAGGAGATCCAGGCGCAGATGGAGCAGGAGGGCGGCACCCGTAGGGCCGCGGACCTGATCGAAGCGGAACTGCCCGCGTAGGCCGGCGGCGCGGCGCGGCCGGGAGGGGCACCAGGGCACCGGCCCGTGCACGGCATGCCGACCGGCCCTTCATGTCCCGACACGGCATCGTGGCCGGGGGCGTTCGCCCCCGGCCACGATGCCTGTACCCGCGGAAGGTCAGACCCCGACCTTCTCGCCTTCCGGCACGTGCGGCGGTGCCACCTCGACGGACTCGTCGTGGGTGAGGTCGGGCAGCCAGCGCAGCCACTTCGGCAGATACCAGTTCCGCTCGCCGAGCAGCGCCATCACCGCCGGGAGCAGGACGCCCCGGATGATCGTCGCGTCGATGAGGACCGCGGCGGCAAGGCCCACGCCCATCTGCTTCATGGTCTGCATGGACAGCGTGCCGAAGATCGCGAAGACGGCGACCATGATGACCGCGGCGCTGGTGACGACACCCGCGGTGGTCACCACGCCGTGCGTGATCGCGTCCTTCGTCGTACGGCCCCGCAGGCGCGCCTCACGGATCCGGGAGACCACGAACACGTGGTAGTCCATCGAGAGCCCGAACAGGATGACGAAGAGGAACAGCGGCAGCCAGGTGACGATCGCGCCCACGCCCTGGGCGCCCACCAGCGACGCGCCCCAGCCGTGCTGGAAGACAGCGACCAGGATGCCGTACGCGGCACCGACCGACAGCAGGTTCAGCACGATCGAGGTGATCGCGACCGTCAGCGAGCGGAACGACAGGAGCATCAGCAGGAAGGCGAAGACGATGACGAACGCGAAGACCGGGACCACCGATCCGACGAGCTGGTCGTTGAAGTCGTGCGAGCCCGCGACCTCCCCGGTGATCGGCGCCTGGACGCCCTCCACCTTGCCGAGGGTGTCTGGCCGCACCTTGTCGCGCAGCAGCTCGAGGCTCTTGCCCGCCTTGTCCTGGTCGGAGCCGCCGACGAGGGGTACGGACACCAGGGCGACGTTCTGCGCGTCGTGCAGCTTGACGGTGACCGGGCCGCGCGAGGCCCCCGAACCGACCGCCTGGGTACGGAACGCGGCGAGTGCGTCCTTCACGCCGGGGGCGTTGATGTCCTTCGCCTTGACGATGACCTGGGCCGGCGAGGAGCCGCCGGGGAAGGCGTCGTTGATGCGGTTGTAGGTGGCCACGATCGGCAGCTTGTCGCCGAACTCCTGGTCCAGGGTGAGGTTCTGGGTCTTCATGCCGAGCGCGGGCGCCGCGATCGCCAGCAGGGCACCGGCCGCGACCACCAGGGAGACGGCCGGCTTGGCGAGGACGACCCTGAGGACGGCACTCCATGTACGGCTGCCTTCCTCGGCCGTGCGGCCCCGCCGGGCGTTGCGCGCCCGACGCTTGTCCGGGTGCAGGAACGGGATGCGCCCCTTCTCGACCCGCTCGCCCAGCAGCGACAGCAGCGCGGGCAGCACGGTCACCGAACCGACCATGGCGACCGCCACGACCATCAGCGAGGCCAGGCCCATCGCCTCGAAGGTGGCGAGCCCGGTGAACAGCATGCCCGCCATGGCGACGCACACGGTGATGCCGGAGACGATGACGGCGCGTCCGCTGGTCGCGGCCGCGATGCGCAGGGCGGTGCCCGGGTCGCGTCCGGCCGCCCGTTCCTCGCGCTCGCGGCGCAGGTAGAAGAGGCAGTAGTCGACGCCGACGGCGAGGCCCACCAGGAGCATCACGGAGTTGGCGGTGTCGTCCATCGCCTGCAGGTGGCTGACGATGCCCATCAGACCCATCGTCGCCATGATCGCGGTGATGGCGAGCGCGACCGGCAGCAGCGCCGCGACCAGCGCCCCGAACGCGATCAGCAGGATGCCGAGGGCCACCGGCACTGCGGAGTACTCGGCCTGCTTGAAGTCGTCACCGAACGCGTCGGAGAACGTCTTCTGCATGCTGGCGCCGCCGATCTCCTCGATCCGCAGCCCTTCGTGCTCCTTCTGGGCCTGGGTGACGGCCTTCAGCACCGGCTCGACCCGGTCGCCCGCGGTGTCCGCGTCGCCGCGCATCTCGAACTGCACGAGGGCGCTGCGGCCGTCCTTCGAGATGGTCTTGGTGTCGTAGGGCGAGGTCACGTTCGTCACGCGGCCGGTGTCCTCGACCGCCCGCACCACGGTGGTGACGGCGGCTCGGAACTCGGGGTCCGTGACCGTGGTCCGGCCGTCCTTGGCCTGGATCAGCACGGTCTCGCTCGCCGGTTCCTTGATCCCGGCGTCCTCGATGATCTTGGCGGCGGTGTGTGTCTCGCCCTTGAGCTGGTCGCTGTTCTTGACGTCGACCCGGCCGGCCGCCGAGCCGACGGTCATCGCCAGAACGACGAACAGAACCCAGATGCCGACGGCAGCCCATCGATGCCGGGCACTCCAGCCGCCGGCCCGCGCGGCGATGCCCCGCACCTGCTTGTCTCCACTCCCCATGACGGGCTTGCCCCCTCGTATGCGGGTGACGACCCCCTGCCGCCACCGCTCGTATCGAAGGTAGGGGCGGTATAAGAACGACTCGTCGTGCTCATCGGTGAATTGCGAGCGCCCCGGCTCATCCCTGTGGACCTTGCCGCCTACCCATCTGGGAGGACAAGCCCCTTACAACTACTCGGGGTTCTCGGGGGCCGGCGTCAGGGTCCGGCGGCGTTCCCCGAGCCGAGGCCTTCATACCCACCCCCACAAGCACGACGGCCGCTCCAGTGCTGTGACGGGAAGGGTTCACCGGCTCGCGACGCCCGGCGCGGCTCCCCCACGCTCGGCTTCTCCCCCACTCTCGGCTCCGCTCGAGCGGGGGACCCCCAGCGCGGGAGGGGCCCCCACCGCCGCGTGGTCGCATCACCCGAGTACATCCAGTACGCGGGTCATGCTCCGCCTTGCGGTTTTCCCCCACTGCCTGAAGGGCGTGGGAGGTGCCCCCAGCACCGGACGCCGCGAGCTTTCCGGCAAACCTCTCCGGCCCCAGCACTAGGGTGAGCGGATGACGACGACGTACGCGGCGCTGCTGCGCGGGATCAATGTGGGCGGGAACCGGAAGGTGCCCATGGCGCAACTGCGCACCCTGCTGACCGGACTCGGGCACACCGGCGTGACCACGTATCTGCAGAGCGGCAACGCGGTCTTCACCGCCGACCACGGCGACGAGGAGACCCTGGCGGCGGAGATGAGCCGGGCGATCGAGGAGCACTTCGGCTTCGCCGTCGACGTGCTCGTACGCGACCACGCGTATCTGAAGGCGGTACGGGAGGCTTGTCCGTTCCCGGCCGAAGAACTGGAGGGCAAGCAGCTGCATGTCACGTACTTCTCGGTACCGGTGGACGCTGGGCGGTTCGCGGAGATCGAGCCGGCCGGATACCTGCCGGAGGATTTCCGGCTCGGCGACCGTGCGCTCTACCTCTACGCCCCCGACGGACTCGGCCGGTCCAAGCTGGCCGAGCAACTGGCGAAGCGCCGGCTGATCAAGGACGTGATCGCCACCACACGCAATTGGAACACGGTCGTCAAACTGGAGCAGTTGACCGCCGCCTGAGCAGAACCCCGCCGCCCAGGCCGCCATCGAGGGTGAACCAGGCACCGCGCACAGGCTCATCCCTCGATACACAGGCCGTTGCGAGGGCGGCGTCGATCTGCGGTCCGTGACCGGTGTTCGAGACGGTCTCGGCCCGAGCTCCCGGTGTCAGCCGCGGAACGCAGGGATATGTGCCCCGCACGCTTGATCGAGCGCAGGTCACAGCGTCACCTTTCCAGGCGTTCGCAGCGGATCGGCAGCGAGGCGGGTCGGCTCTGTGAGCGCGTCCTCATAGGCAGAGCGAGCAAAGACGTACGGGCCCATGGCCAGTTCTCCCCACTCCCTCCGGAAAGGCTGCCGGAAGGAGGACCAGGTAACGGTTTCGGAAGTAGTGGCGATGACCGTCAGCAGAGGCCAGCAGCCCCAGAGACCGCAGGAGCAGCCCAGCACCGGAGTCGCGCAACTGGAGGGATCTACGAACTCAGGGGCCGGATCGCCGAGGAAATGGCGCACGGAATCGCCGACCTCAGAGAGGGCGAGGCCATCGTGCTGGGTCAGCAGGAAGTGTTCCTCCTCGGCCGGTTCTTCATCCTCGAGTTCCTGACGCCAGAGATCGCGGGTGGCTTCGGCGGCGTGGACACGCAGATCCGTGCCGTCGATACGGAAGCCCCATTGGAGGTCCCATAGTTGCTCGCCGATGGGGTAGTTCAGGATCTCGATTCGCTGCATGGCCGTCATCTTGAGGGACGACGACCGGCTCACGTAACTTCTTTTGGCCAGTCTCGACGCGTGCGGTTCTCGTGTCCGCGGCGCGGCAACCCGTGATGTCGGCGCACTGCCACCTTGCTGGAGTCCCCGTGCTGCTCAGGCAGTCGGCTGGTGGCCACCCTCGGTTCCCCGGGAAGGGCTGGGCGTGCGGGCGGTAGACGTCCCGCTGTTCACCGCTGTGGTCGCGATGGGAGCCGTTTGGGGCTGGGCGGAGAGCCGTAGGCGAGGATGAGAGCACGGCGGACGGCCAGTCGCCCGGCGTGTCGAAACGCCCCCGCATGGGAGTCCATTTCGTGGATGCCGACCGCGCGCAGTACGGCGGCCACCGCCACCGTGGTCTTGGCCTCCAGCGCGGTCAGTTCCTCCTTGATGCCGGTGGCAACGGCGTTCTGATACTCGGTCAACTCATCCGGGGTGATGGAGCCGCGGGTGTGAAGATCGGCGTGCACTTCGAACGTGATGCCCTCTTCCCAGGGTTCGAAGTCCACGGTGATGTCCGCGAAGTCCGATGGACAGCTGGCCTGGCGTGCGTACACGGCGCGGACACCCCGGAGCGGGCGGGGCGGGAAGCTCACATCCTGATGCACAAGGCCATGGTATTCGGCGCGGTCCCAGATGGCCTCGCAACTTCACCAGCTGCAATGCCATGCTGCTCAACGGGCTCGGAGGAGCAGGAAATGATCAGCGGGTATCCAGCTGGTTCGCCCCGCGAGACAACCGCAGCCCGGCAAACCTTCCCCAGCACGGTACTCCAGCTGTAGATCGTGATCTTCATGTCCGAGATGCGGCTTGTGGTCGTTGATGACTGGTGAGTGATCGCGCCTGGTGGCGGCGTTGCCAGTCGGACCAGCGGAGCCGGTGGGCCGGGTCGTGAAGGGGGATGTCGAAATGGCCGTGCTCGACGAGTAAAGGTGCCACAGGGGGCGGCATTCATCCTGGTAGGTGCGGTGGCGGTGGTCGAGGCCGACGGCATCCACGATCGAACCCTTGTGGGTGGCCACGCCGGCGTCCGGCCGAACTCGGTTGGCCTCGACCTGGGGCGCGTCCCTCCCGATTGCATACAGCGAGGCAAGTGCCGGTCGGTCGAGCGCGATGGGGTGGCGGTCGCCGGCTGGGTGGCCGTGGGAGCGGACACCGAAATGTGTGGTTGATGCTCCTGCGTCGCAGGGGGTTTACCTCGCCACAGCCATCGCGTATCGTCTTTCGATAACATCGATAAACGATAACAAGGGGATGCTGTGGCCGAGGACTCCAAGCTGCTCGAACCGCTGTCCACCGTGGTGTCATTTGTGCTGCGGCTACTGATCGGGATCCTCGTATTCGGTTTCGTCCTGAGCCTGTTCGACAGCAACATGCACGTCGGCTATGGCAACCCCTGCGTCAACGCCGACTGGATCTCGGGAAGCGCCACCGACACCGATGCGGCGTTCAACGCGAAGTCTGGCGCACACGTCAGTGCGATCCCCCAGTACTGCGCCTCCCACCCCAGCACTTACCAGAACGTCCTCGCAACGCTGGGCGAGCTGCCGTCCTTCATTCTGCTGATCGGTGGGCTGTTCGTACTCAACAGCCTGCTGCGGGCAGCTGCCCGAGATGGTGTCTACACCCCGCAGACCTCGTCGAGACTGAGGCTTTTGGGATGGTGGCTCCTGCTGGGCAGCCTGGCCGCCGAACTCATCGAAGCCACTGCGAAGACCGCGCTGCTCGCCACCCTCACCACGGAGTTCTCCGCCGGAGGCTGGCTGGGCATGTGGGCGACGCCGTACCTGGCGGTCCTCACCGCACTGGGGCTGATCACGTTCGCCCGGATCATGCGTGTCGGCGTCACCATGCGTGAAGACCTCGCCGGGACCGTCTGATGTCCACCGAAGGGCATGAAGGCCATGCCATCCAGGTCCACCTCGATCGGCTCCTGGAAGAGCGCGGCATGACCCTCGCCGAACTCGCGGCCCGAGTCGGCGTCACGAACGTCAATCTGTCCATCCTCAAGAACGGGCGAGCCAAGGCCATCCGCTTCACCACACTCACCCGGCTCTGCGAAGTGCTGGACTGTCAACCCGGAGATCTGCTCAGTCATCGCCCTTCTGGCCAGTGATCTTCACGTCTGGGACGCGGCTTGTCGCCGGTAATGGCGACTGGGCGGAACGTACCCATGACGTCGCCCTGGTCGACGACGCTGGCACGCTGGTGGCTCGAGATGCGCCATCTCATGACGTTGGTGTCACGGTCACGATTACTGCGTGGCGGGGTTGTCGTAGTCGTTGAGAAGGGGGCTGTGGCGTTCGGTGAGTGGGCCAACGCCGAGATCTTCACGCATGAGCTTGCGCATCTTGGCGGCTGCTTTGCCGCGTGCCTCCCAGCGGGCGCGATCCTCTGGACTGCTGACAGCAGTGCCGTCGATGTAGCCGTCGCAGATGCGTCGCAGGCAGTGGAACACGCTGTCGGAGGCCTTGACGACGGGTTGGGGCGCGATGAGCCACATCCGTTCTGACGCGGTACTTATGCCTGAATCCCGAAAGGCTTCGCGCAGCGCGAGCGCCCGCTCGTCGTCGGAAGGGTGCTCTCGCTCGGCCAGGGCCCGCAGGGTCTCACCGAGGACCTTCACGGTGGTGGTGTACTGCGTATAGATGTCGAGCCGTAGCCGACGGGCTTCTTTGACATCCTCGTGCTTCCACCGATTCCGATCGGCGATGAGAGTAGCGACGATGCCGATTGCGGCCCCGGCCAGGGTGGAGAGCAGTGGCAACCAATCCATGCGGGCCAGCTTGGGCCATCGCGTGACGTCGGCACCAGGTGGGCTGACCCGTAGCCGATCTCCCGAGACAGCACACCTCGGCGCTCCCGGACTTCCAGCCACATGCCGCGGTCAATGATCGCGGGCCACTCACCGTCGCCGACCTTTTCGCCACGGAAGACACGGATCCCGGCCACGTGGCGGCCGTCGAGAACACCCCCCTGTCATCTGTGCGAGGCTCGCCGTATGCGCTACATCATCATCGGAGCAGGGGCGGTCGGCGGAGCGATGGGTGCGAGACTCGCCGGGGCAGGGCGCGAGGTGGTCCTGGTCGCGCGGGGTGCGCAGTACACGGCGTTGCGCGAGGGTGGACTGCGCTTCCATGCCCCGGACGGCGAGCACATCCACCGGTTGCCGGTCGTCGACGGGCCCTGCTCGCTGGGCGAGTTGAGGTCGGACGACGTGCTCGTGCTGGCCGTCAAGACGCAGGACAGCGAGGTCGCGCTGGACACGTGGGGTGCTGCGCCCGTGGCGGGTGGTGGTACGGCCGCTGAACGGTTGCCGTTGCTCTGTGCACAGAACGGCGTCGAGAGCCAGCGGCTCGCCCTGCGCCGCTTCCGCCGCGTGTACGGCGTCTGCGTCTGGCTGCCGGCCACGTTCGTCGAACCGGGTGTCGTCTCCGCGGCCGGTGCGCCGCTCACCGGAATCCTGCACCTCGGCCGCCATCCGTACGGAACCGACGAGACCGTGTGCGGGATCGCCGCCGACCTGGAGGAGGCGCGGTTCGAGGCGCCGGTCGTGCCGGATGTGGCGCGCTGGCAGTACGCCAAGTTGCTGGGCAACCTCGCAAACGCCATCGAGGCGGTGACCGGGCCGATCGCCGACGAGGAGCAGCGGCGGCTGTACGCACGCGTACGGGCCGAGGGGGAGACGGTGCTGCGGGCCGCCGGGATTCCGTACGCGAGCGAGGAGGAGCAGCGGGAGGCGCGCGGCGAGACGCGGCTGGTACCGCTGGGCGGGGTCGAGCGGGGTGGCGGTTCCTCCTGGCAGTCTCTCACTCGGGGCACCGGCACCATCGAGGCCGACTACCTCAACGGCGAGATCGTTCTGCTGGGGCGGCTGCACGGCGTACCGACCCCGCTGAACGAGCTGCTGCAGCAACTCGCCACCGCGTTCGCGCGGGAGCGGCGGGCGGCCGGCTCGCTGCCGGTGGCGGAGCTCGTGCGGTTGGCGGACGAGGCGGTGGCGGCCGCAGCGGGGGCTGTCGCGTTTGTTCAAGAGGACTTGGCCGTCCGTCCCTAGGGTGGGGGCATGAGTGATGCGTACAAGAACGTGCACCCGTACATGGCCGAATGCGCCGCGGAGGCGGCCCGCGTGGCCCGTGGCGTCACGGCGGAGCACCTGTCCGAGCCCACCCACTGCCCCGACTGGGACCTCCGCACGCTGGTGAACCACTGGGTCCTCTACACCTCGCACGGTATGGAGCACCGTGCCCGACGCAAGACGCTCTCCGAGGAGTTGACGGCACGCGACTTCACCGCGGACCCGGACTGGACGCAGGCGTACGCCGACCAGCTGGACCGCGCCGTCGCCGCCTGGGACGACCCCGCCGCTTGGGAGGGCGAGGTCGACCTGGGCATGGCGAAGATGCCTGCGGCCGAGCTGGCGACGATGCTCGTCAAGGAGATGGCGGTGCACGGGTGGGACGTGGCCGTGGCCACCGGTCAGGAGTACCGCGTCTCGGAGGGAGCCGCCCGGCTGGTCCTGGAGGTCGTGGAGACCCACGGCGAAATCTACCGCCAGTACGACGGGTTCGCCGCCCCGGTCGCCGTCCCCGACGACGCGCCGGTCTTCGAGCGCGCGCTGGCCTTGAGCGGCCGGAACCCGCGGCAGGGCAGGGTCGCACAGTGAACCGGTGACGTGCCGGGCGCAGTGGGCCACGGCAACCGGCAGGTGGTCGACAGGCCGGGCGGGCGTGCGGGCACAGGGCAGTCGGGTGCGCTCACGCACTCAGACGCCCACAGGGGCCGGCATCGGCGCCCGCGCGGCGTCGTACCGCTCCAGCACTAGTCGTGCCACCTCCGGTGCCGGTCCCAGTGTTTTGGCCAGCACGTCCGCCGATGTGGCCCCCTGGGCGATACGGTCCGGCAGCCGGCCCGGCGCGAGAACATACGGGGCGACGGCGACCCGCTCGCAGCCGAGCGCCCGCAGTTCGCGCACCGCGTCCTCGGTGCGCGGAAACCCCGCGGGAGATGTGGCGGAGGCGAACGCAGGCCGCACGGCGCACCAACCGGTGTGCCGCCACTCCCGCGCGATATCAGCGATCACTGCGATCGCCTCCGGGTCGGTGGATCCCGCCGAGGCCAGGACGACCCCGGTCGAGGACTTGTCCGCGGGCGTCAACCCCACCTCGTACAAACGCCGTTCCAGCGCCCGGAGCAGCAGCGGCGAGGGGCCGAGCACATCGGCCTGCCGGATGCGCAGCGGCGGCGGGGCGTCCCGCAGGAGGGCCGGGATGTCCGCCTTGGCGTGGAACGCACGGGTCAGCAGCAGGGGCAGGGCTACGAAGTCCCGCACACCCTCCGCCGCCAGAGACAGCAACACCCCGTGCACGGACGGGACGTTGAAGTCGAGGAAGGCGGTCTCCACGCGCAGCCCCGGCCGCTGTGACCGTACCCGCCGCACCAGTGCGTGGATGGTCGCCGCATGTCGCGGGTCACGGCTGCCGTGGGCGATGGTGAGGAGAACCGGATTGTTGTACACGGGACTTCAGCTCTTCACCAGCAGGCCGCGGCTGCGCAGCACGCGCCGCTCCAGCGGGCTGAAGATCAGTAGGTCGACGGCGACTCCGACGAACAGGATGAGAAGAATGGCCTCGAAGACCATGGGCATCGAGCCGGCGTTGCGTCCGTTCTCCAGCAGCGCGCCGAGTCCGATGCCGAGATCCGGCGAGGAGGCGATGATCTCCGCCGCCATCAGCGAGCGCCAGGAGAACGCCCAGCCCTGCTTCAGACCTGCCAGATAGCCCGGCAGCGCGGCCGGCAGGACGATGTGCCAGGCGCCCCGCAGCCCCGTCGCGCCCATCGTGCGGCCCGCCCGCAGGAACAGCGGAGGCACCTGGTCGATGCCGGAGACCAGGCCACCCGCGATCGAGGGGACCGCGCCGAGCAGGATCACCGCGTACATCATCGAGTTGTTCAGCCCCAGCCAGATCACGGCCGGCGGCACCCACGCGACCGACGGCAGCGACTGAAGACCCGTCAGGAGTGGCTTGACGGCCGCGCGCACGAACGTCACGCGGGCCACCAACAGGCCCAGGGGGGTGCCGATGGCGAGCGCGAGCAGAAAGCCGAGCAGGCCGCGCGCGATGCTGGTCCAGATGTAGCCGAGGAGCCTGCCCTGCAGCCAGGCGTCCTTGAACTCGTTCCCCACGTCGGCGGGTGAGGGCAGCTTCGTCGGATCTTCGACGATCCTCAGTGATATCAGGGCCTGCCAGACCACCAGGATCAGTGCGATCGCGATCACCGGCGGCAGGATCTTGCGGGCGAAGGTCTGCCGCAGCGGCGGGCGCCCCGCGGCCGAGACCTCCAGGGCGTCCAGGCCCGTCTCAGGACTGCGCGGTTGGGCGGCGTCCAGGCCCGTCTCAGG
>NZ_MLYP01000053.1 GCF_001866645.1 Streptomyces colonosanans | reverse complement strand
CCGGGAAGACACAGCCTGGAGCTCACGGGTAAGGAGCTGCGTTCGTGACCGCCATCAGTACCTACGCGCCGAAGCCCGGCGCCGCGCCGCTGTCCCGCATGATCGGGGCGCAGGCGGCGCTGGAGACGAAGATGCTGCTGCGCAACGGCGAGCAGCTGCTGCTGACGGTCGTGATCCCGACGCTGCTGCTGGTGCTGTTCAGCTCGGTGGACATCGTGGACACCGGCGCCGGCAAGTCGGTCGACTTCCTCGCCCCCGGCATCCTGGCACTCGCCGTGATGTCGACGGCGTTCACGGGGCAGGCGATCGCGACGGGCTTCGAACGCCGGTACGGCGTGCTGAAGCGGCTCGCCGCCTCTCCGCTGCCCCGCTGGGGCCTGATGACGGCGAAGACGGCGTCGGTGCTGGTGACGGAAATACTCCAGGTCGTCCTGCTGACGGTGATCGCCTTCGCGCTGGGCTGGTCGCCGCACGGCAACCCGGTCGCGGTGCTCCTGCTGCTGGTCCTGGGCACGTCCGCGTTCTCCGGCCTCGGCCTGCTGATGGCGGGCACGCTGAAGGCGGAGGCGACGCTGGCCGCCGCCAACCTGGTCTTCCTGCTGCTGCTCGTCGGCGGCGGGGTCGTCGTGCCGCTCGACAAGTTCCCCTCCGGTGCCCAGGACGTCCTCGGGCTGCTGCCCATCTCGGCGCTGTCGGAGGGCCTGCGGGACGTACTGCAGCACGGGGCCGGCATGCCGTGGGGCAACCTGGGGATCCTCGCCGTATGGGCGGTCGTGGGGCTCGCGGCCGCGGGGAAGTTCTTCCGCTGGGAGTAGCCGGGAGCAGCGGCCAGGGCGGACCCTCGTGAAACCGTGCACAAGCGGCCCCCTACGATGGGAGACGTGCCAAACGTGACCCGTGCCGATGCCGTAGCGGCCGTGCGCAACCCTCTCGCCCTCATCGCCGAACGCTGGACCCCGCAACCGAGGACCGTCCAGCGGGCGGCCCTCGCCGCGCTTGTCATGGCGGTCGTCATCGTCATCACCGGCGGCGCCGTCCGCCTGACCGGCTCCGGCCTGGGCTGCCCGACCTGGCCCAGCTGCACCGAAGACTCGCTGACCACCACCCGCGCCATGGGCATCCACGGTGTGATCGAGTTCGGCAACCGCATGCTGACGTACGTGCTGTGCGCGGCGGTCGGGTGGGCGATCATCGCCGCGCGCTCGCAGAAGCCGTGGCGGCGCAGCCTGACCCGGCTGGGCTGGACACAGTTCTGGCTTGTCATGGGCAACGCTGTCCTTGGCGGCATCGTGGTCCTCGTCGGTCTGAACCCGTACACCGTCGCGGCGCACTTCCTGCTCTCCACGGCGCTGATCGCCGTGGCCACGGTGATGTGGCAGCGCACCCGCGAGGGCGACGCGGCGCCCCGACCGCTGGTCGGCAAGGCGGTGGGGCAGCTGGTGTGGTTCCTGGTCACGGCGAGCGCGCTGCTGATCGCGGTGGGCACGGTGGTGACCGGGGCGGGCCCGCACGCGGGCGACTCCACGGAGGTCTACCGCATCCCCATCGACTGGCAGACGGTCGCCAAGCTGCACGCCGTGCTCGCCTGGATCGTGGTGACACTGACCTTCGCCCTGTGGTTCCTCCTCAAGGCCGTCGACGCGCCCAGAGGACCGCTGCTCCGCACCCGCGAGCTGTTCCTGGTCCTGCTGGCCCAGGGGGCGCTGGGTTACATCCAGTACTGGACGCACCTGCCCGAGCTCCTGGTGGGCCTGCACATGTTCGGCTCCTGCCTGACGTGGGTCGGGGTGCTGCGGCTGCTGCTGTCGCTGCGGGAACGCCCCCTCGACGACCCGGGGCTCACGGTCTCCGCACCCGCGGACCGGCTCGTCGAGCACGCGTCGAGCTGACAGGCGCTTCAGTCACCCAGCGCGTACACCCGTCGCGCGTTCCCCGCCGCGATCATGTCCGCCACCCGCTGCGCGTCCGCCAGTGACCAGGCGCCTTCGACGACCCAGGCCCCGAGCACCCGGGAGAGCGCCTCGCGGAACAGGCGGGCGCCGATCACATGCAGTTCGGGCAGGCCGTGGGCGCCGCTGGAGAAGAGAAGCTTGCCGAAGGGGGCCAGTTCCAGCATCTCGGCCAGGACTTCGGTGGCCCGGGCGCCCGTCCGCGCGAGCGCCGCGCCCAGGTCGGCGTACACGTGCGGGAACGCCCCGGCCAGATGCGCCGCGTGCCGGTGGTACGGGTAGCCGTGCAGCAGAACCAGGTCCGTGCAGAGCCCGGCCGTGGCCCGGACGAAGCCGGTGAGCAGCACCGGGTCGGTGCGGTCCATGCGCAGGCCCGGTTCGCCGAGGCCCGCATGGAGCTGAAGGGGCCGGCCGGAGGTCACCGCGCTCCACAGCAGATGGCGCAGCAGCACGGGGTCCGACAGCGTGCCTCCCACGCAGCGGCCCGCCAGCCAGCGGCCGGCCGCGCCCCGTACCTCCCCCGGCCCCGGCGGCTCCGGCGCGAGCGCCAGACCGTGCCGTACGCCTGCCACGGAGGTGAACGCCACGGCGCTCGCCGCCACCCCGTGGACCGACTCGGCGAGATTGGCGAGAAACGCCTCGACCGTGCCCGAGGTGTCGGCCACCTGTTCGGCGAGCAGTTCCAGGCGGACGATCTCATGCGCCTCGGCCGCTCCCGCGGAGGCCATCTCGGTGGGCCCGGTGAGGTCGCCGGGCAGCCCGGTGTCGACGAGGTAGGTGGTGATGCCGCTGCCCCGCAGCAGTCTGCGCCCCGTCTCCAGGACGCCGAGTTCCCGGCGCCGGGCGAGATAGTGGGCGGGCGGGCAGTGCGGCTCCAGGCCGAGCAGCGGCGGACACCAACGGCGTACGGCGAAACCCGTCTGGGTGTCGAAGAGGGTGGTGCCCGCGGCGGGCGGGCCCTCGGTACGGGCGAGGTGGGCCTCGAAAGTGCCGAGGCCCAGTTCGGTGCGCAGGACGCCGTGGCAGTACTGGTCCACCAGGGACGGCGTTTCGATCATCCGGACTCCCGTGAATGGACCGTGTCCTTCTCGAGTCCTAACGGGCGAACCGGGCGTCAGGTGTTGCTCGTGTGCGCACGGCCTGCGGTCACCGGCCTGCGCCGGGTACCCGCTTGCTCAGGCGCCCCGACCGCCGCCCAGCTGGATCCCCGCCATGCGCGTCCACTCGTACGTGCCGGTCTTGACCTTGCCCGCGAACTCGCCCTCGAACGCCTCGTGGACGGTGATCCCCGCCTTCTGCACCGCCTTCTCGGCGACCGCGTACGTTGGGGCGACAAGGTCTCCCCAGCCGCCGTCCCCGCCGACGAGCACGATCCGGGCGCCCCGGCGTCCGATGTACGCGACGTGCCCCTCGGCGCCGCCGTGCGCCTTGGCGAAGGCGTTGATCTCCTTGGCGAGCCGGGCCGCCCTGCGCTCGGCCTTGGCAGCCTGCTTGGCGCCGGCGCCCTCGTCAACCTGCTTGGTGTCTCCCATGGCCAGGATGCTACCGACGAGTAGATCGATCGGCGACGGGAGGGCCACGTGGCCTTCGACACGAAGCCCCGCGCCCCGTACGGGGCGCGGGGCTCTGACGTGGTGCGGCGGCGTCTGCGAGCTGGTGCCCTCAGCGAAGGAACGGGTCCACGGCCACCGCGACGAACAGCAGCGAAACGTAGGTGATGCTCCAGTGGAACAGCCGCATCTCCTTCAGCTTCACGCCCGTCGCCTCCGCCTTCGCGCGGTTCTGCAGCGCGTGCGCCTCCCACAGCCACCAGCTGCCGCCCGCCAGGGCGACCACGGTGTAGAACCAGCCCGTGTAGCCGAGCGGGGTGAGCAGCAGCGAGATCGCGACCATCACCCAGCTGTAGATGACGATCTGGCGGGCGACGACCTTGTTGGACGCGATGACCGGCAGCATCGGCACGCCCACGCGCGCATAGTCCTCCTTGACCTTCATGGACAGCGGCCAGTAGTGCGGCGGCGTCCAGAAGAACATGACGAGGAAGAGAATGACCGGCGCCCACGACATCGAGTTGGTCACGGACGACCAGCCGATGAGGACCGGCAGACAGCCGGCGATGCCGCCCCACACGATGTTCTGCGACGTACGCCGTTTGAGGATCATCGTGTAGACGACGACGTAGAAGAGGAGCGCTCCGAGCGACAGCCAGGCGGACAGCCAGTTGACCGTGAAACCGAACAGCAGCGTCGAGACGATCGCCAACGTGATGCCGAAGGCGAGACACTCTCGGGGGCTGACCATGCCGGTGACGAGCGGACGCTGGGAGGTGCGTTCCATGAGCGCGTCGATGTCACGGTCGATGTACATGTTCAGTGCGTTGGCGCCGCCCGCGGAGAGGTACCCGCCGATGCAGGTGAGCAGCACGAGCCTGAGGCTCGGCACTCCCTGCTGGGCGAGGAACATCACCGGCACGGTGGTGATCAGCAGCAGCTCGATGATCCGCGGCTTGGTCAGCGCCACGAACGCCTTGACACGGGCCCCAAACGGCCGCTGGCCCCGGCTGCTGCTGCGCCCGAGCACCCCTGGCGGACGGGATTCGACGGCCGTCACGTATACCCCTGACAGAGACATCCCAGCGAGCCCGACTGTGAACGCCGTATAAAGGCTCGCGCGTACCCACGCAACTGTAGACGTTGCCCCCGGTCCGCCCTTCGCGGGGGTGGTCGTGTTGGCGGCGGTCGCATGGCCGGCCTTGCGGCACGGACCGAGGCGCCCCTGGGTGGACGGGCGGGGAAGCGCAATCAAGCCGGTTGCCGCTCGATTGAGCGATCGGATGAGCGGCCCCGCAATCAGGTGCCATATACCGATCAGTGCAAGCCAGGAGGCGGATCCCCGCCAGGCCCGGCAGGCTGGAATGACTCGAAAAGACGCACGTACTTACGGGGGTAGGCTCAGCACCTGCCGGTGGGCGCCCGTGCACCGGCATTCGATATGTGGAGAGGAGCCCTGACCCAGGGTGAGCACCAAGCCGACCACCACAGACCTCGAGTGGACCGAGTTGGACCAGCGGGCCGTGGACACCGCCCGCCTCCTGGCCGCCGATGCCGTACAGAAGGTCGGAAACGGCCATCCGGGTACGGCGATGAGCCTGGCTCCAGCCGCATACACCCTTTTCCAGAAGGTGATGCGCCACGACCCGGCGGACCCCGACTGGGTGGGCCGCGACCGGTTCGTACTGTCCGCCGGCCACTCGTCCCTGACCCTCTACACCCAGCTCTACCTGGCCGGCTTCGGCCTGGAGCTGGACGACCTGAAAACGTTTCGCACCTGGGGTTCCAAGACCCCTGGCCATCCCGAGTACGGGCACACCAAGGGCGTGGAGACCACGACCGGCCCACTCGGCCAGGGTGTCGCCAACGCGGTGGGCATGGCCATGGCCTCCCGCTTCGAGCGCGGCCTGTTCGACCCGGACGCGGCGCAGGGCGCGTCCCCCTTCGACCACTTCATCTACTGCATCGCCGGTGACGGCTGCCTGCAGGAGGGCATCTCCGCCGAGGCGTCCTCCCTCGCGGGGCACCAGAAGCTCGGCAACCTGGTCCTGCTGTGGGACGACAACCACATCTCGATCGAGGGCGACACCGAGACCGCGGTGTCCGAGGACACGGTCAAGCGGTACGAGGCCTACGGCTGGCATGTGCAGCGCGTCGCCCCGAAGCCGGACGGCGACCTGGACCCACAGGCCCTCTACAACGCGATCCAGGAAGCGAAGAAGGTCACCGACAAGCCGTCGTTCATCGCGATGCGCTCGATCATCGCCTGGCCCGCCCCGCACGCGCAGAACACCGAGGCCGCGCACGGCTCGGCGCTGGGCGAGGAGGAGGTCGCGGCCACCAAGCGCGTCCTGGGCTTCGACCCGGACACCAGCTTCGAGGTCGGCGACGAGGTCCTGGCGCACACCCGCGCCGCCCTCGAGCGCGGCGCCGAGGCGCACGCCGCCTGGGACAAGTCCCTTGAAAAGTGGCGCACCGCCCACGCCGAGCGGGCCGCCGAGTTCGACCGCATCAGCAAGGGCGAGCTGCCCACCGGCTGGGAGGAGAAGCTCCCCGTCTTCGAGGCGGGCAAGGGCGTCGCCACCCGTGCCGCCTCCGGCAAGGTGCTGCAGGCCCTGGGCGCGGTGATCCCGGAGCTGTGGGGCGGCTCGGCCGACCTGGCCGGCTCCAACAACACCACCATCGACAAGAACAGCTCCTTCCTGCCGAAGGGCAACCCGTTGCCGGGGGCCGACCCCTACGGCCGCACGATCCACTTCGGTATCCGCGAGCACTCCATGGGCGCGGAGATGAACGGGATCGCCCTGCACGGGAACACCCGTATCTACGGCGGCACCTTCCTGGTGTTCTCCGACTACATGCGCAACGCGGTGCGCTTGTCGGCGCTGATGCACCTGCCGGTCACCTTCGTATGGACGCACGACTCCATCGGCCTGGGCGAGGACGGCCCCACCCACCAGCCCGTCGAGCACCTCGCCTCGCTGCGCGCCATCCCCGGTCTGAACATCGTGCGGCCGGCCGACGCCAACGAGACCGCGATCGCCTGGCGCGAGATCCTCAAGCGCTACACCAAGGAGTTCGGCAAGGGTGCCCCGCACGGTCTGGCGCTCACCCGCCAGGGCGTGCCCACCTACGAGCCCAACGAGGACACCGCACGCGGCGGTTACGTCCTGGCCGAGGCCGAGGGCGGCGAGGCGCAGGTGATCCTGATCGCCACCGGCTCCGAGGTCCACCTCGCCGTCGAGGCACGCGAGCAGCTCCAGGCGGAGGGCGTGCCCACCCGGGTGGTGTCCATGCCGTCCGTGGAGTGGTTCGACGAGCAGGACCAGGGGTACCGGGACAGCGTCCTGCCGCCGACGGTGAAGGCACGCGTCGCCATCGAGGCCGGGATCGGCCTGACCTGGCACCGGTTCGTCGGGGACGCGGGCCGCATCGTTTCCCTGGAGCACTTCGGCGCTTCCGCCGACGGCAAGGTCCTCTTCCGCGAATTCGGCTTCACGGCCGAGAACATCGCGGCCACCGCCCGGGAATCGATCGCCGCAGCCCAGCGCTGACGCTCATATACGACACGTAGGAGATGCAATTTCCATGACAGACGCACTCAAGCGCCTCTCCGAGGAAGGCGTCGCGATCTGGCTGGACGACCTGTCGCGCAAGCGGATCACGTCCGGCAATCTCGCCGAACTGATCGACCAGCAGCACGTGGTGGGTGTCACCACCAACCCGACGATCTTCCAGAAGGCGATCTCGTCCGGCGACGGGTACGAGCAGCAGCTCGCCGACCTCGCCGCCCGGAAGGTCACCGTCGACGAGGCGGTCCGCATGATCACCACGGCGGACGTCCGCGACGCCGCCGACATCCTGCACCCGGTGTTCGACGCCACCGACGGCCAGGACGGCCGGGTCTCGATCGAGGTCGACCCGCGTCTGGCGCACAACACCCGGGCCACGATCGCCGAGGCCAAGCAGCTGGCCTGGCTGGTCGACCGCCCGAACACCCTCATCAAGATCCCGGCCACCAAGGCGGGCCTCCCGGCGATCACCGAGGTCATCGGCCACGGCATCAGCGTCAATGTCACGCTGATCTTCTCGCTGGAGCGCTACCGCGAGGTCATGGACGCGTACATCACCGGCCTGGAGAAGGCCAAGGCGCGCGGCCTGGACCTGTCGAAGATCCACTCGGTGGCGTCCTTCTTCGTGTCCCGCGTGGACACCGAGATCGACAAGCGGATCGACGCGCTCGGCACGCCCGAGGCCGAGGCGCTGCGCGGCAAGGCGGCGCTCGCCAACGCGCGTCTGGCCTACCAGGCGTACGAGGAGGTGTTCGGCAGCGACCGCTGGCTGGCCCTCGACAAGGCGCACGCCAACAAGCAGCGTCCGCTGTGGGCTTCCACCGGCGTCAAGGACAAGGCGTACAAGGACACCCTGTACGTGGACGAGCTGGTGGCGCCGAACACGGTGAACACCATGCCGGAGGCCACCCTGCTGGCCACCGAGGACCGCGGCGAGATCACCGGCAACACCATCGCCGGCACCTACGAGCAGGCACGCACCGACCTGGCCGCCATCGAGAGGCTCGGGATCTCCTACGACGACGTGGTCCAGCTCCTGGAGGACGAGGGCGTCGAGAAGTTCGAGTCCTCCTGGAACGACCTGCTCAAGTCGACCGAGGCGGTACTCGAGCGCCTCGACCCCTCGAAGGGCTGAAACCTTGACATCCGTACACGGAGCGAATCCGCTTCGTGACGCCGCGGACCGACGGCTCCCGCGTATCGCGGGGCCGTCGGGTCTGGTCATCTTCGGCGTTACGGGCGATTTGTCACGTAAAAAGCTGATGCCCGCGGTCTACGACCTCGCGAACCGTGGTCTGCTGCCCCCGGGCTTCTCCCTCGTCGGCTTCGCCCGCCGCGAGTGGCAGGACGAGGACTTCACGAAAGTGGTCCACGACGCCGTCAAGGAGCACGCCCGTACGCCGTTCCGTGAGGAGGTCTGGCAGCAGCTCATCCAGGGGATGCGCTTCGTCCAGGGCACCTTCGACGATGACGACGCGTTCGAGCGGCTGCGCGGCACGATCGAGGAACTGGACAAGGCACAGGGCACGGGCGGCAACTTCGCGTTCTACCTCTCGGTGCCGCCGAAGTCCTTCCCCGTGGTCATCCAGCAGCTGAAGAAGCACGGCCTGGCCGACCAGACCGAGGGCTCCTGGCGGCGCGCGGTCATCGAGAAGCCCTTCGGCCACGACCTGAGGTCGGCCGAGGAACTCAACGCGATCGTGCACGAGGTCTTCGCCCCCGACCAGGTCTTCCGCATCGACCACTACCTCGGCAAGGAGACCGTCCAGAACATCCTGGCCCTGCGCTTCGCCAACCAGATGTTCGAGCCGATCTGGAACCGGTCCTTCGTGGACCATGTGCAGATCACCATGGCCGAGGACATCGGCATCGGCGGCCGGGCCGGCTACTACGACGGCATCGGCGCCGCCCGGGACGTCATCCAGAACCACCTGCTCCAGCTGATGGCCCTCACCGCCATGGAGGAGCCCGCCTCCTTCGACGCGGACGCACTGGCCGCCGAGAAGACCAAGGTGCTCGGGGCCGTCCGGCTTCCCAGGGACCTGGGCCGGGGCACCGTGTTCGCGCAGTACACGGCCGGCTGGCAGGGCGGCGAGAAGGCGGTCGGCTACCTCCAGGAGGAGGGCATCGACCCCGCGTCGAAGACCGACACCTACGCCGCGATCAAGCTCGGGATCGACAACCGCCGCTGGGCGGGCGTCCCCTTCTATCTGCGGACCGGCAAGCGCCTGGGCCGCCGGGTCACCGAGATCGCGGTGGTCTTCCAGCGCGCCCCGCACTCCCCCTTCGACACCACCGCCACCGAGGAACTCGGGCAGAACGCGGTCGTCATCCGCGTCCAGCCCGACGAGGGTGTCACCGTCCGCTTCGGTTCCAAGGTGCCCGGCACCTCGATGGAGATCCGGGACGTGTCCATGGACTTCGCCTACGGCGAGTCCTTCACGGAGTCCAGCCCTGAGGCGTACGAGCGCCTGATCCTGGACGTCCTGCTCGGCGACTCGAACCTCTTCCCGCGCACCGAGGAGGTCGAACTGTCCTGGAAGATCCTCGACCCGATCGAGGAGCACTGGGACGGGCACGGCAGGCCCGCGCAGTACCCGGCCGGAACGTGGGGTCCCGTCGAGGCGGACGAGATGCTCGAACGAGACGGCAGGAGCTGGCGCAGGCCATGAAGATCGACCTCACGGACACCACGGCCAGCAAGATCAACAAGGCGTTGGTCCAGGGTCGCCGCGCCATCGGCACCCCGGCCGTCGGCATGGTGCTCACCCTGGTCATCGTCACCGACGAGGAGAACGCCTACGACGCCCTGAGGGCCGCCAACGACGCCTCGCGCGAGCACCCCTCGCGCACCCTGGTCGTCATCAAGCGCGTCTCGCGTTCCCCGCGCAACCGCACCTCCTCGCGCCTGGACGCCGAGGTGCGTGTGGGCGCGGAGGCCGGCACCGGAGAGACGGTGGTGCTGCGGCTGTACGGCGAGGTCGTGGACCACGCCCAGTCGGTGGTGCTGCCGCTGCTGCTGCCGGATGCCCCCGTCGTCGCCTGGTGGCCGGTGAACGCACCGCTCGACCCGGCCAAGGACCCGCTCGGCGCCCTCGCGCAGCGCCGGGTCACCGACACCTACGCGGCCGAGACGCCGGTTGAGGAACTGAACGCCCGCGCCAAGGCCTACACGCCCGGTGACACCGATCTGTCGTGGACCCGTATCACGCCCTGGCGCTCGATGCTGGCCGCGGCCCTCGACCAGGTCAGCTGCGAGGTCAAGGCGGTCGAGGTGGAGGGCGAGGAGTTCAACCCGAGCTGCGAGCTGCTGGCGATGTGGCTCGCGGACCGGCTGGACGTACCGGTGAAGCGCTCGCTGTCCTCGGGCCCCGGCCTCACGGCCGTGCGGATGGACACGAGCTGCGGCTCGATCGCCCTCGGCCGCTCGGACGGCGCCTTGGCCACGCTGTCGATCGAGGGCCAGCCGGACCGCGCGGTGGCGCTCAAGCGCCGCGAAACCGCCGAACTGATCGCGGAGGAGCTGCGCCGACTCGACCCGGACGACACGTACGCGTCGGTGCTGCGGTACGGCGTGGACCGCCTGACCGCAGCGGCGGCCCCGGCCGAACCCCCGGCCGGGGAGACCGCGGACGAGGGCACCGCGGCGGCCGGGGCATCCGAAGGCGCCGCCGCGCAGGCACCCGCGAAGAAGGCGGCCACGAAGGCCCCGGCGAAGAGGGCGGCCGCAAAGTGAGCACTCCCCAGCTCGTCGTGCACCGCGACAAAGAGCTGATGGCCCAGGCCGCCGCGGCCCGGCTCATCACGAAGGTCGTGGACGCGCAGACCTCGCGCGGCTACGCGTCGGTCGTGCTCACCGGCGGCCGCAACGGCAACGGCGTACTCGCCGCGCTCGCCGCCGCGCCCGCCCGTGACGCCATCGACTGGAGCCGGCTCGACCTGTGGTGGGGTGACGAGCGCTACCTGCCGGAGGGCGACCCGGAGCGCAATGTCACCCAGGCCCGCCAGGCACTGCTCGACGCGGTGCCCCTGGACCCGAGGCGCGTGCACGCCATGCCTGCCTCGGACGGCCCGTTCGGCACCGACGTGGAGGCGGCGGCCGAAATGTACGCGGCGGAACTGGCACGGGCGGCAGGGCCCGAGAACCACGGCTCGGTGCCGACCTTCGACGTCCTGATGCTGGGCGTCGGCCCGGACACGCACGTGGCCTCGCTCTTCCCCGAGCTGCCCGCGGTGCGGGAGACCGAGCGGACGGTGGTCGGCGTGCACGGCGCCCCCAAGCCGCCGCCGACCCGGATCACCCTCACGCTGCCGGCCATCCGGTCCGCCCGGGAGGTGTGGCTGCTGGCGGCCGGCGAGGACAAGGCGCAGGCCGCGGCCATCGCCCTGTCCGGCGCGGGCGAGGTCCAGGCCCCCGCGGCGGGTGCGTACGGCAGATCGCGGACCTTGTGGCTGCTCGACGCCGCAGCGGCATCCCAGCTGCCGCGCTCGCTGTACCCGCCGGCGTCCCCCTGAGGACCGACCGCACCGTCGAACGCCGGACGGGCTGGACTTACCGGCCCGTCCGGCGTTCGTCTTCGACGTGGGGACCCCGGTGTCCCGCCGGCGAGCGGCAGCGGTTCAGCCGGCGTAAGGGCTGCCCTGACCGGGAGGCACCGGACCCGGCGCGTACGGGTTGCCGAAGGGGTTGCCGGACAGAGGCACAGGACCGTGCGGGGGCAGGGGCGGAGGCAGGGTCGCCGGGTGTGCGCCCAGCCGGATTCCGTACCGGCGCCGGAGGCGGTTCATCTCCAGCAGGGCTATCCCCGTGACCGTCATGGGCGCGCCCAGGATGAAGACGATGCCCAGGGTGAGGCTGAGCCCGTGCAGATCACCGGTGAGCAGGTCCGGGATCGCCATCAGCCACGTCGTCACGCTGGCGAGCAGCGGCGGCAGACAGCGGTGCACTCCCGCGGTGCCGAAGAAGTTCCCGCACACGTGCACGGCCCCGGCGCCCACGAACCAGGTGAGCCAGAGCCCCACCACTGCGGACAGCAGCGGGGGGAGCAAGGTACCCGCGGTCCCCATCGACACCATCGTCATCAGAAGGAGGACCGACCCGATGAAGAGCAGCAGCAGAATGAGCGATTTCACCAGCGGGGCGCGCAGTTGGCGGACGGTCCCGGTGCGCCGCCAGACGTAGAGCATCACACCGATCGACAACGGCGTGATCAGCAACAGGACCAGACACGCCGTCAGCATGTTGCGCAGCATCTCGTCGAAGGCGAAGCCGCCCTCCACGAAGGTGTAGACGCCGAGCGCCGCGATCGTGCCGCAGATGATCCGGACCCGTTTGAGGCTCTCCACGGTGGAGTCGACCGGCTCGGGCACCCACGCCGGGTGGAAGACCGCCTTCGCCACCCTGTGGGGTTTGAGGAACGACCTCATGGTCAGGCCGTCGCCGAGCCAACGTCTGCGCCCGTCGGTCAATTCCGCCCCCTGCCCCTCGGCCGTCAAGATCGCCGAGAGTCTACGGGAAGGGCACGGCGCGCCTGCCGCCCCCTCCAGGCCCGGCGGCCGAACTCCAGGGGGGCGGGCAGGCGTTGCAGGCGCTACTTTCGACAAACGCCCTAACGACCGCGCAGCTCACGGTACTTGGCGACAAGCACCCGGGTGGACCCGTCGAGGCCCGGTACGTCGGCGCCCTCGGTGAGGGCGGGTTCGACGCGCTTGGCGAGGACCTTGCCCAGCTCGACGCCCCACTGGTCGAAGGAGTCGATGTTCCAGATCGCGCCCTGCACGAACACCTTGTGCTCGTAGAGGGCGACGAGCTGGCCGAGCACCGACGGGGTGAGTTCCCGGGCGAGGATCGTGGTGGTGGGGTGGTTGCCCTTGAACGTCTTGTGCGCCACCAGTTCCTCCGGCACGCCCTCGGCTCGCACCTCGTCCGGGGTCTTGCCGAAGGCCAACGCCTGGGTCTGGGCGAAGAAGTTGGCCATCAGCAGGTCGTGCTGTGCCTTCAGCTCGTCGCGGAGTTCGGCCACCGGCTCGGCGAAGCCGATGAAGTCCGCCGGGATCAGCTTGGTGCCCTGGTGGATGAGCTGGTAGTAGGCGTGCTGCCCGTTGGTGCCCGGAGTGCCCCACACGACGGGTCCGGTCTGCCAGTCGACCTCGTGCCCGTTCCGGCCCACGTACTTGCCGTTGGACTCCATGTCGAGCTGCTGGAGGTAGGCGGTGAACTTGGACAGGTAGTGCGAGTACGGGAGGACGGCGTGCGACTGGGCGTCGTGGAAGTTGCCGTACCAGATGCCCAGCAGGCCGAGCAGCAGCGGCACGTTGGACTCGGCGGGAGCGGTGCGGAAGTGCTCGTCGACGAGGCGGAAGCCGTCGAGCATCTCGCGGAAGCGGTCCGGGCCGATGGCGATCATCAGCGACAGGCCGATCGCGGAGTCGTAGGAGTAACGGCCGCCGACCCAGTCCCAGAACTCGAACATGTTGGCCGTGTCGATGCCGAACTCGGACACCTTCTGACCATTCGTCGACAGCGCCACAAAGTGCTTGGCGACCGCTTCCTGACCGGCCTTCAGCTCGCTCAGCAGCCAGTCGCGCGCCGAGGTCGCGTTGGTGATCGTCTCGATCGTGGTGAACGTCTTGGAGGCGATGACGAACAGCGTCTCGGCCGCGTCCAGGTCCCTGGTCGCCTCGTACAGGTCGGCGCCGTCCACGTTCGACACAAAACGGACCGTCAGGTCGCGGTCGGTGAAGGCGCGCAGCACTTCGTACGCCATGGCCGGTCCCAGGTCGGAACCGCCGATACCTACGTTGATCACGTTCTTGATGCGCCTGCCGGTGTGCCCGGTCCACGCTCCGGAGCGGACGCGGTCGGCGAAGTCGGCCATCTTGTCGAGCACGGCGTGCACCCGGGGCACGACGTTCTCCCCGTCGACCTCGATCACCGCGTCGCGCGGGGCGCGCAGCGCGGTGTGCAGGACCGCGCGGTTCTCGGTGGTGTTGATCTTCTCGCCGCGGAACATGGCGTCCCTGAGGCCGAAGACGTCCCGGGCCGCGGCCAGCTCGCGCAGCAGCCTCAGCGTCTCGTCGGTGACCAGATGCTTGGAGTAGTCGACGTACAGGTCACCGACCTGCAGCGTGTACCCGCTGCCGCGCCCTGCATCGGCCGCGAACAGATCCCGCATCCGCACCTCGCCGAGCTCCTCGCGGTGCTTGGCCAGAGCGGTCCACTCCGGTGTCTGGTTGAGCCTGATACGGCTGTCTGCGTTCATCTCGGACTTCCGCCTTCTTCCTGGCCTGTGCTGCTGCGTACCTCGCCCCGCTGCCGGTTCCAAACTAATTGATCGCATGTGCGGTGACTGGTCGTCACGCCGTCGCGGTGCGTGCCGACAGATATGTCCGGCTCGCGGGCGGTCATCGACCGGGTGAGGGAAAGAGTGGATGGAAGCGCCGCCGGGCCGGTGCCGACGACGCGGGTCCGGGCAGGGGAAAGGCGGCTCGGTGCCGCGGCAGGCCGCTGCTGTCGCGGCCGTGCCCCACGGCGATGGCGTCAAGGGCACACTTCCGCGCCCCGACAGAACTCTCCGCGTCCGTACGCGGCACGAGCACATCCGGCCAGGCGCCGTCGGGCACCCGGCCGTGGGGTCCCCCTTGCTCGCACGAAGACCGGAGCCGGGGGGAAGTCAACTTCTAGATCTCGCCCCGCAGTTTGGCGAGCGCCTCGGCGAGGATCGCCTCACCGTCCGCGTCGCTGCGCCGCTCCCGCACATACGCGAGGTGCGTCTTGTAGGGCTCGGTGCGCGGCGGGTCCGGCGGGTTGTCCTGGTCCTGTCCGGCCGGAAAGCCGCAGCGCGGGCAGTCCCAGGTCTCGGGAACCTGCGCGTCGCTGGCGAAGCTCGGCTGCGTCTCGTGCCCGTTGGAGCACCAGAAGGAGATGCGCAGACGCGGCGCGGACTCGCCGCGCTCGGCCTCGCCCATCGGCCCCGCCCCGACCCGGCTTCCTCGGATCGCGTTGCCACTTGCCACGGTCGTAACTCCCTGCGTGATGGTGCCGCGAAGCGAATCGGCGTTCCGCTCCGCTGCGAGCGCCTCAGTCTACGTAAGGCCCAACGCGCGTCCAGCGATGGGAGTTACCCCCACCCAGACGCAAGCCCCATGATAGGTCGCGTCCTCAGACACGTACCCATCATGGGGCGTGATGCGCTCGGTGTGCGGTCTGCCGGTTGTCCGGCCCTAGTGATTGACCTTCATCAGGATGCCGAGCACGATGATGCACGCGACCCAGAGCAGACCGATCACAACGGTGATCCGGTCGAGGTTGCGCTCGGCGACCGAGGAGCCGCCGACGGAGGACTGCATGCCGCCGCCGAACATGTCGGAGAGGCCGCCGCCCTTCCCCTTGTGCATCAGCACCAGCAGCATCAGCATCAGGCTGAAGACGATCAGGGCGATCGAGAACCCCAAAACCACGGCTGGACCAACTTCCTCGGATTCGGATGGACGACGGGACCGAAGCTCTTATTGAAACTTCACGTTCCGAATAACAGTCTCGGCCCCGCAAGGGTACGACGGATCGCTCCTACCGCATACTCGCGACGTGTCGGATCGCCTCCGCCGCGCGCCTCACTGGTCGCGGAAGCGGACGATCTTGACGAACTCGTCGGCGTCCAGCGAGGCACCACCGACCAGGGCGCCGTCGATGTCCGGCTTCGCCATGATCTCGGCGACGTTGCTCGACTTCACCGAGCCGCCGTACTGGATGCGGACCTGGTCGGCCACGTCCTGCGTGTACAGCTCGGCGATCTTGCCGCGGATCGCCGAGCAGACCTCCTGGGCGTCGTCGGAGCCGCAGACCTTGCCGGTGCCGATGGCCCAGACGGGCTCGTAGGCGATCACGATGGACTCGGCCTGCTCGGCCGGGAGGTCCTTGAGACCGCCCTCGACCTGCGCGAGCGTGTGCCTGACGTGGTCGCCCGCCTCGCGGACGTCCAGCTCCTCGCCGACGCACAGGATCGGGGTCAGGCCGTACTTGAAGGCGGCCTTGACCTTGGCGTTCACCAGCTCGTCGGTCTCGCGGTGGTACTGGCGCCGCTCGGAGTGGCCGATCACCACGTACGTGCACTTCAGCTTGGCCAGCATCGGACCGGAGATCTCTCCGGTGTAGGCGCCGGCGTCGTGCGCCGAGATGTCCTGTGCGCCGTACTTGATCTTGAGTTTGTCGCCGTCCACCAGGGTCTGCACGGAGCGCAGGTCGGTGAAGGGCGGCAGGACGGCCACCTCGACGGCCTCGTGGTCCTTGTCCGCCAGGGCGAAGGCGAGCTTCTGGACATGGGCGATGGCCTCGAGATGGTTGAGGTTCATCTTCCAGTTGCCCGCCATCAGCGGCGTGCGGGTGCTCATCAGGGTTCAGTCCTCCAGTGCGGCGAGGCCGGGGAGCGTCTTGCCCTCGAGGTATTCGAGGGAGGCGCCGCCGCCGGTCGAGATGTGGCCGAATACCGACTCGCCGAATCCCAGGGTGCGGACGGCCGCGGCGGAGTCACCGCCACCGACCACCGTGAAGCCCGGGGCGTCGACGAGGGCCTGGGCGACCACCTTGGTGCCCTCGGCGTAGTCGGGGTGCTCGAAGACGCCCATCGGGCCGTTCCAGAAAACGGTGGCCGCGTCGGCGAGCTTCGAGGCGTACAGCTTGCGGGTCTCCGGACCGATGTCCAGGCCCTCCTGGTCGGCCGGGATCGCGTCCGCGGCGACGGTGGTGGGGTTCGCCGGGGCCTTGGTCTTGAGGTCCGGGAACTCGGGGGCGACCAGTACGTCGACCGGGAGGAGCAGTTCGACGCCCTGCTTCTCCGCGCGCTCGATGTACTCGGTGACAGCCGGGATCTGGTCCTCCTGAAGGAGGGAGATACCGACCTCGTACCCCTTGGCCTTGAGGAAGGTGTACGCCATCCCGCCGCCGATGAGCAGCCGGTCGGCCTTGCCGAGCAGCTGGTCAATAACGGCGAGCTTGTCGGAGACCTTGGCGCCGCCCAGCGCGACGACGTACGGCCGCTGGACGTCCTCGGTGAGCTTCTTCAGAACACCGACCTCGGTGGCGATGAGGTAGCCGGCATAGTGCGGCAGACGGGCCGGGAGGTCGTACACGGAGGCGTGCTTGCGGTGCACCGCGCCGAAGCCGTCACCGACGTAGACGTCCGCCAGGGCGGCCAGCCGGTCGGCGAACTCACCGCGCTCGGTGTCGTCCTTCGAGGTCTCGCCGGGGTTGAAGCGCAGGTTCTCGATGACCGCGACCTGGCCGGGCTGAAGGCCGTCGACCGCGTCGTGGGCGGCGGGACCGACGGTGTCCCCGGCGAACGCCACGGGGGCGCCGAGGAGTTCACCGAGGCGCTCGGCGGCGGGGAGCAGCGAGAAGGTCGGGTCCGGCGCGCCCTTGGGGCGACCCAGGTGCGAGGCGACGACCACCTTGGCGCCCGCAGCGGCGAGGGCCTTGACGGTGGGCAGGACGGCGCGGATGCGGCCGTCGTCGGTGATGAGGCCGTCGGCCAGCGGCACGTTCAGGTCGGCGCGGACGAAGACCCGCTTGCCGTCCACGCCTTCGGAGAGAAGTTCGTCGATCGTCTTCATGAGGGGACTCCTGGGGAGGGGCTCCTGGGGAGGGGGCTCTTGATCGTACGAGGGTCGGTCGGTGCGTACGCGAGGCAGGGCCCGGACAGCGCGACCGTGCGCTGTCCGAGCCCTGCTCTCGCATCGGGGTGCCTGGTTCGGCGATCAGAGCTGGTTGCCGACGAAGACCGTCAGGTCGACGAGGCGGTTGGAGTAGCCCCACTCGTTGTCGTACCAGCCGATGACCTTCACGTTCTTGCCGTCCTGAACCATGGTCAGGGAGGAGTCGAAGGTGCAGGACGCCGGCGCGTTGACGATGTCGGAGGAGACGATCGGGTCCTCGGTGTACTCGAGGAGACCCTTGAGCTCGCCCTCGGAGGCCTTCTGGAAGGCGGCGTTGACCTCTTCCTTGGTGACCTCACGGCCGAGCTCGACGACCAGGTCGGTGACCGAGCCGGTCGGGACCGGGACGCGCATGGCCATGCCGTCCAACTTGCCCTTGAGCTGCGGGAGAACCAGTGCGGTGGCCTTGGCGGCACCGGTGGTGGTCGGGATGATGTTCTCGGCGGCAGCACGGGCGCGACGCAGGTCCCTGTGCGGGAAGTCCAGGATGCGCTGGTCGTTGGTGTACGCGTGCACCGTCGTCATCAGTCCCTTGACGATGCCGAAGTTCTCGTCGAGCACCTTGGCCATCGGCGCCACGCAGTTGGTGGTGCAGGAGGCGTTGGAGATGACGTGGTGACTGGCCGGGTCGTACTGGTCCTGGTTGACGCCCATCACGATGGTGATGTCCTCGTTCTTGGCCGGAGCCGAGATGAGGACCTTCTTCGCGCCGCCGGCGAGGTGCTTCGCAGCGTCCTCGCGCTTGGTGAAGATGCCGGTCGACTCGATGACGACGTCGACACCCAGCTTGCCCCAGGGAATGTCGGCCGGGTCGCGCTCGGACAGCACCTTGATGGTGTGGCCGTCCACGGTGATCGTGTCGGCGGTGTGGGAGACCTCCTGCTTCAGACGGCCCAGGATGGTGTCGTACTTCAGAAGGTGAGCGGTGGTCGCGGTGTCACCCAGGTCGTTGACAGCCACGATCTCGATGTCTGCACCCTGCTCCAGTAGCGCGCGGAAGTAGTTACGACCGATGCGGCCAAAGCCGTTGATGCCTACGCGGATCGTCACGAACCGATCTCCTCGTTGGTACGCCGGTTTTTGACGCCGGCGAGCTGTATTGGGATGTCCCCGACCACCCCCGACCCTACCCCTCTGAGGCCTCCGAAGTGACATCCGGACGCATCCCGAACAGCACGGCGCCGACAAAGGTCCGGACCTCTCGCTTCAACCGCCGGGATCGCCCGATTTCGCTATGGATTGCCCGTACCAATTGACCATGTTGGTCACTCATTCGTGAACCTCTCAGCTCACTTGTGAAATACCCCGATCTCGTGCCAATTCAGACTTCTGGCAAGTTGGACAATTCCCCCGCCTGACCGTCGCCGCAACAGGGTGCCTCCACCGCCCCGCCCACCCCCGCCTCACGCCGGCCGACGCGGCCTGTCAACCCCCGTCGTCGACCCATGCCGGTCAACCCGGGGTGGTCACTGTCGGTAATCCCACATCGACCGACCGGCGCCGACCAGCTCGTGCCCGTCGGGGTTGCGCCCACCGACGGGGTGTAGGGCGGCTGTTCACCGGAAGGGAGAAATCTGCAGGTGTGACACATTTTCCGGATGTATCACACCTCAGCAGGCACACCACCCCTGTGGGCGGCCTGGGCCGGTGCCGGACGGGGTGTGGTGGCGGTCGATGCGTGCCAGTCGATTCGTATCGGTCGACGTGCGCCGAGCGACGTGTGTCAGCCGCGCGCTGCCTGGCGGCGCAAGCCGAGCAGTGGACGTCGGCCGCCGAGTTCCCGGCGGCCGACGCAGATGGGCCCGCGCCGGCCGGACGGTTCCGGTGGGCCGAAGACGGCATGTCGGTGGCAACCGCCAGGGGTCGGTCGGACGGTGCCGACCGACCCCTGGCGGGAGGACGCGGCCGGCTGGAGGCGACAGGGCGGCCGCGGACGATCAGGACATGGGGGCTGGTCAGGCCGGTCGGCCGATGCTGGTCAGCCCGCCAGGTTGTCCGCCATCTCCTCGGTGAGGTTGGACTCCGTACCCGGAATACCGAGGTCCGCGGCACGCTTGTCGGCCATCGCCAGCAGACGGCGGATACGGCCCGCGACCGCGTCCTTGGTCAGCGGCGGGTCGGCGAGGGCGCCCAGCTCCTCCAGGGAGGCCTGCTTGTGCTCCATGCGCAGGCGCCCGGCGGCCGCGAGGTGCTCGGGCACCTCGTCGGCGAGGATCTCCAGGGCGCGGGCGACCCGCGCACCGGCGGCGACGGCCGCCCGCGCCGAGCGGCGCAGATTGGCGTCGTCGAAGTTGGCGAGGCGGTTCGCCGTGGCGCGGACCTCTCGGCGCATCCGCCGCTCTTCCCAGGCCAGCACGGACTCGTGCGCGCCCAGCCGAGTGAGCAGGGCACCGATCGCGTCCCCGTCCCGTACGACCACGCGGTCCACGCCCCGTACCTCGCGGGCCTTCGCGGCGATCGACAGACGGCGGGCGGCGCCGACCAGGGCGAGCGCGGCCTCCGGGCCGGGGCAGGTCACTTCGAGGGAGGACGAGCGGCCGGGTTCCGTCAGCGAGCCGTGCGCCAGGAACGCGCCGCGCCAGGCCGCCTCGGCGTCACAGGTTGCCCCCGAGACCACCTGCGGGGGCAGGCCGCGGATCGGACGGCCCCGCCCGTCGACGAGGCCGGTCTGGCGGGCCAGCTGATCGCCGCCCGCGACCACGCGCACCACATAGCGGGAGCCGCGGCGCAGGCCGCCGGGCGCCATCACGATCAGTTCGGAGCTGTGGCCGAAGATCTCCAGGATGTCCCGCTTCAGACGCCGGGCCGCCATCGCCGTGTCCAGCTCCGCCTCGATCACGATGCGGCCGCTGACCAGGTGCAGTCCGCCCGCAAACCGCAGGATCGCCGAGACCTCCGCCTTTCTGCAGCAGGTCCGGGTGACGGGAAGCCGGGAGACCTCGTCCTTCACCGCTGCCGTCATCGCCATGGGCCGATCCTTCCATGCATCCGAAAAATACGGTCGTACGCGGCGGCCAGCAGCTCCGGGTCGTGCCGTGGGGTTCCGTCGGTGCGGGCCACCGGCGCCAGCTCGACCGCGGCACCGAACCGCTTGGCCGCCTCGTCCAGCAAGGCACCGTCGGGCACGGCGGCCTCGTCGGCCAGCACCACGTCCAGGGCGAGTTTAGGGGCGTGTCGTCCCAAAACCTCCAAATGACGCTGCGGGGAGAAGCCTTCGGTCTCTCCGGGCTGCGGGGCGAGGTTCAGGGACAGCACCCGGCGCGCCTTCGTCTCCATGACGGCGCCGAGGAGTTCGGGCACGAGCAGGTGCGGCATCACCGAGGAGAACCAGGAGCCGGGTCCGAGCACCACCCAGTCGGCATCGAGAACCGCGGCGACGGCCTCGGGGACGGCGGGCGGGTCGTGCGGCACGACGTGCACGGACTGCACCTCGCCGGGGGTGAGCGCGACCGTCGCCTGTCCTCGTACGGTGCCGATTTCCTCCGGATGCTCCGGGTCGTGGCCCTTGACCAGCGCCTGGAGCTCCAGGGGCACGGCGGACATGGGCAGGACGCGGCCGTGTGCGCCGAGCAGCCTGCCGACCAGGTCGAGGGCCTGGACGGGGTCGCCGAGCTGCTCCCACAGGGCGACGATCAGCAGGTTTCCGACCGCGTGGTCATGCAGGTCGCCCTTGGACTGGAAACGGTGCTGGATGACGCGGGCCCAGGTCTGGCCCCAGTCGTCATCCCCGCACAGCGCGGCCAGCGCCTTGCGCAGGTCGCCCGGCGGGAGCACGCCCAGCTCGTCGCGCAGGCGGCCGCTGGAGCCGCCGTCGTCCGCCACGGTCACCACGGCGGTGAGGTCGCCGGTGATCCGGCGCAGCGCGGCCAGCGAGGCGGACAGGCCTCTGCCACCGCCGAGGGCGACCACTTTGGGCTGGGTGCCGCGGCGGCGCGCCCGGCCGCCACGGGCCTCGGCGGGCCGGGCCGTGCGGCCCTCGGACACCACCCGTCGCAGCCTGCTCAGCCTCAGAGTTCGTCCGGTCACTCGCGCCCCATGTCCCGATGCACGACCACGGTCTCCACTCCCTCGGCGGCCAGGCGGGCTGCGAGCTTCTCCGACGTGGCGACCGAGCGGTGCTTGCCGCCGGTGCAGCCGATGGCGATGGTCACATAGCGCTTGCCCTCGCGGCGGTACCCGGCCGCGATGAGCCGGAGCAGCTCGGCGTACCGGTCGAGGAACTCCTTGGCGCCGGGCTGGTTGAAGACGTACGCGGCGACCTCCTCGTTGAGGCCGGTGTACGGGCGCAGCTCGGGGACCCAGTGAGGGTTGGGCAGGAAGCGCATGTCCGCGACCAGGTCGGCGTCGACCGGGAGGCCGTACTTGAAGCCGAAGGACATGACGGTGGCCCGCAGTTCGGGCTCCTCCTCGCCGGCGAACTGGGCGTCCATCTTGGCGCGCAGCTCGTGCACATTGAGGCTGGAGGTGTCGATCACGAGGTCGGCGTCGCCGCGCAGCTCGCGCAGAAGCTCCCGCTCGGCGGCGATGCCGTCGACGATCCGGCCGTCGCCCTGAAGGGGGTGCGGACGGCGAACGGATTCGAAACGGCGCACCAGGGCCTCGTCCGAGGACTCCAGGAAAACGATCCGCCGTGTGACGTTCTTCGCCTCCAGGTCGGCAAGGGATTCGCGCAGATTGTCGAAGAAGCGGCGGCCGCGCACGTCGACGACGACCGCGATCCGGGCGACATTGCCCTGTGAGCGGGCGCCCAGCTCCACCATGGTGGGGATCAGTGCGGGCGGCAGGTTGTCCACGACGAACCAGCCGAGGTCCTCCAGACACTTGGCGGCCGTCGAACGGCCTGCGCCGGACATGCCGGAGATGATCACCAGCTCGGGGATGGCCGCTTCGGGGACCCCGGGTGCTTCGATGCCCGTACTCACCTGTGCTCCGTTTTCCTGGACCGCCTGCTGCCGGGTCCGGTCCTCGCCCGCCTCCTGGTGGGCCGGGCGGCCCTGTGCTGAGCGTTCTTCCGCACTTCGGTCATGCTCGGTCATGTCTCCTGCCCCCGTCGGTCGTCCGGGGTGCCCGCGGACACGGGCTCCCCGGGGGAACCCGTCATCGTCACGGGTTCCTCCTCTTCCATGATCTCTCCGGTCGCCGTGTTCACGGCGGGTGCGGCCGGGGCCGCCTGGGCGAGGGCCACGGCGATCGTCTCGGCCGTTTTACGACCGATGCCGGGGACCTCCTGAATCTGGTCGATCGTCGCGAACCGCAGCTTCTTCACCGAGCCGAAGTGCTTGATCAACGCCTGTTTGCGCGTGTCGCCGAGACCCGGGACCTCGTCCAGAGGGCTCGACCGGACACGCTTGGCGCGCTTGGTGCGCTGGTAGGTGATCGCGAAGCGGTGGGCCTCGTCCCGGACCCGCTGCAGCAGATAGAGGCCCTCGCTGGTGCGGGGCAGGACCACCGGGTCGTCGTCGTCCGGCAGCCAGACCTCCTCCAGGCGCTTGGCCAGGCCGCACACCGCGATGTCGTCGATGCCGAGTTCGTCCAGCGCCTTCTTGGCGGCCGCGACCTGTGGCTGGCCGCCGTCGACCACGACGAGCTGCGGCGGGTAGGCGAACCGCTTGGGCCGCCCGTCGTCATCCGTCGGGGCGTCCTCCTCCGCCCACTCCCCCGTCTTCTCCTTCTCGGCGAGGTAGCGCTTGAAGCGGCGGGTGATCACCTCGTGCATGGACCGGACGTCGTCCTGTCCCTCGAAGCCCTTGATCTGGAAGCGGCGGTACTCGCTCTTGCGCTGCAGCCCGTCCTCGAAGACGACCATGGAGGCCACCACGTCCTCGCCCTGGAGGTGCGAGATGTCGTAGCACTCGATCCTGAGCGGGGCGCTGTCCAGCTCCAGGGCCCCGGCGATCTCCTCCAGGGCACGCGAACGGGTCGTCAGATCGGAGGCGCGCTTGGTCTTGTGCAGCGCGAGTGCCTGCTGGGCGTTGCGCTGCACGGTCTCCATCAGGGCCTTCTTGTCGCCGCGCTGCGGGATGCGTAGCGACACGCCCGCCCCGCGGCGGCCGGTGAGCCAGTCCTGGACGGGTTCTATGGGGTCCGGCAGCGCCGGGACGAGGACCTCCTTGGGTACCGAGTCGCCCGTCTCCTCGCCGTAGAGCTGCTGGAGGGCGTGCTCGACGAGGGCACCCGTGGTGACGTCCTCCACCTTGTCGGTGACCCAGCCGCGCTGGCCGCGGATGCGCCCGCCGCGCACATGGAAGATCTGCACGGCCGCCTCCAGCTCGTCCTCGGCGACGGCGATGAGGTCGGCATCGGTCGCGTCGGTGAGCACGACCGCGCTCTTCTCCATGGCCTTCTTCAGGGCCTCGATGTCGTCGCGCAGGCGGGCGGCCCGCTCGTACTCCATGGCCTCCGCCGCGTCCATCATCTGCTTCTCCAGACGACGGATGTACGTCCCCGTGCGGCCGGCCATGAAGTCGCAGAACTCCTCGGCCAGTTCGCGGTGGTCCTCGGGGGAGACACGGCCGACGCACGGCGCGGAGCACTTGCCAATGTAGCCGAGCAGGCAGGGGCGGCCGGTACGGGTGGCGTTCTTGAAGACACCGGCCGAGCAGGTACGCACGGGGAAGACGCGCAGCAGCAGGTCGACCGTGTCACGGATGGCCCAGGCGTGTCCGTACGGCCCGAAGTACCGCACACCCTTGCGCTTGTGACCGCGCATCACCTGAACACGCGGGAATTCCTCGTTCATCGTCACCGCGAGGTACGGATAGCTCTTGTCGTCGCGGTACTTGACGTTGAACCGGGGGTCGAACTCCTTGATCCAGGTGTACTCCAGCTGCAGGGCCTCAACCTCCGTGGACACCACCGTCCACTCCACGGACGCGGCCGTGGTGACCATGGTGCGGGTGCGCGGATGGAGGTTCGCCAGGTCCTGGAAGTAGTTCGCCAGGCGCTGGCGCAGGCTCTTCGCCTTTCCGACGTAGATCACCCGGCGGTGCTCGTCCCGGAACCTGTAAACCCCGGGCGAGTCCGGGATCTCTCCCGGCCTGGGGCGGTAGCTGGAGGGGTCGGCCATGTCTCACACCCTACTGGCGGGGGCCGACAGCGCGGCGATCCCGTGGACCGCTCGGTTCACCCGGTGGGGCCGCGCGTGCGGTCGGAGACGGGATCGCGGGTAGGGGGCGGGAGTGACCCGGGCGCTCCCGAGCCGTCAGGCCTCCGGGCTCGCCACGACCTTGCCGTTCTTCACCTCTACGGACAGCTCGGTCAGCGGTACGGTGGCCGGCGACTGCAGGACTTTGCCCGTGGTGGCGTCGAAACGGCTCCCGTGGCAGGGGCAGATGAGTGTCGTGCCCGACAGCTTGTTTATGGGGCACCCGCCGTGGGTGCAGACCGTGCTGTACGCCTTCAGGGAGCCGTCCGCGGCACGGCTGACCACGACGTTCTCGTCCTGGTAGAGCTTCGCTCCGCCCTTGGGGACCTCGCGCTCGGCTCCCAGCGCGACCGGCGCGGTCGGCGTGGCGGGCGTCCCGCTGCCGCCTGCCGAACAGGCCACGAGGCCGAGCCCGGCGACCGGGGTCAGCGCGGCCCCGCGAAGGACGGTACGACGGGTCGCGGAGGGGCGGGTGGACATGGCGTCTCCACTGGTCAGGTCCGGTGCTCGCCGGAGTGGCGGGGCATGACGACGATACCGGTCGCCGTTTTGCCGCCCGGGGCCGGGGCAGGGAGGCCCTGGGCACCGGTGCCGGGCGTCGGTGCTCGCGCACGCGTTTACGTCCGGCGCCGGATGGGATACGTTTCCCGGCCGGACGCCTTCGCCCGGGCGGATCTACTCGCGCCCAGGCTCACCACGATCTCCCGGCCGAGCGGGGAGATCGGCGCCCCGGCCGTCCGGCCACTGCTGGAGCGGCTGGAGGCCGCCCGTCTCTCCCGGACCGTGCGGCTCGCCTGTGCATTCGTTCACCGCAGCCCGTGCGGCTGCCCCAACCCCCTCCGAGAAGGGAACCGTCTCGTGATCGTCGTCGCCGGTGAGGCCCTGATCGACCTGGTCCCGCAGGGCGCGGGCGCACTCGCGCCGCTGAAACCGGCGCTGGGCGGCGGCCCGTACAACACCGCCGTCGCACTCGGCCGGCTCGGCTCCCCCACGGCCTTCTGCTCCCGCACCTCGTACGACGCCTTCGGGGAGGCCCTGCTCAACGGGCTGCGCGAGGCGGGCGTGGACGTCTCGGCCGTGCAGCGCGGCACCGAACCGACCACCCTGGCCCTCGCCACGCTCGACCAGAACGGCTCGGCCGCGTACTCCTTCTACGTCGACGGCACCGCCGACCGGCTGTTCACGGCACCGGCACGCCTTCCCGACCGCACCCGCGCCGTGTCCTTCGGCACCTGCTCGCTCGTCCTCGAACCCGGGGCAAGCGCGTACGAAGAACTGATGCGCGGAGCCGCCGAACAGGGTGTGTTCACGGCCCTTGACCCGAACATCCGCGCGAGGCTGATCGCGGACCCCGATGCCTACCGGGCCCGTTTCAAGAGCTGGCTGCCCTCGGTGTCCCTGCTCAAGCTCTCCGCAGAGGACGCGGAGTGGCTGGGCGGCACCCCGCGCGCGTGGCTGGAGTACGGCCCCGCGGCCGTCGTGGTCACCCACGGCGGCGACGGACTGACGGTCTTCACCCGCGACGGGGCGGAGCACTCCGTACCGGGTGTACGGGTCGACGTCGTGGACACGATCGGGGCCGGGGACACGGTCAACGCGGCCCTGCTGCACGGACTGGACGCCCGCGGCGCACTCTCCCCGGCGGCGCTGGCCGGCCTGGACACCGCCGGCTGGACCGATCTGCTGCGTTTCGCCGCGCACGCCGCGGCGATCACCTGCTCCCGGGCCGGCGCGGAACCGCCGTACGCGGCCGAGCTGACGTTCCCGTGAGGCCACGCTCGGCCGCGTACCGCCCGCAGTGCCCGTCCGCCTGACCGGTCCAGGACCGTGGGCGTGGCCGCGATCGAACGTACCAACGCTCCGTCGGCTGAACGTGGCCCTGCCCCTGCCGCCACCGGCGTGGTCCCCGTTCCCGTCCTCCGGTTCCCGGAGTGTGGAGGCATGACTCAGGACACCTCCCCGGACACCACCACCGCTCCCGCCCTCCCGCTGGCCCCCGGACACTGGGCACTCGACCCCCTGTACTCGACCGTCGGCTTCACCGTTCGCCACCTCGGGATCGCCAAGGTGCGGGGCCGCTTCGCCGATGCGAGGGCGGATCTGTACATCGGCGAGACGGCCGCCGAGGTGACGGTGACCGCAGAGATCGCTCTCGCCTCCATCGACACCGGGAACACCGACCGTGACGCGCACACCCGCGGAGCCGGACTCCTCGATGTCGAGAGGCGTCCGACGATGACGTTCCGCTCGACCCGAATCTTCGGTGAGGGCGCGAACTGGGCGATGGAAGGGGACGTGACCATCGGGGACGTGACCCGCCCGGTGACGTTCGCCGTCGAGTTCGGCGGGGTGGTGGACTCCCCCGTGGACAGGCGGAAGCATGCCGGGTTCGAGGCGAGGGGCGAGATCCGGCGCGGCGACTTCGGGCTGGACTTCGGGGCCGGGCTCCTCGGTGACGTGGTCAAGGTCCAGCTGGACATGCAGTTCGTCGCGCCACAGGGACAGGGCCACTGACCGTACGACCAGCGGCGCCCCACGGGAAGTCCCGTGGGGCGCCGCATGACTTGTGCCGTGTCGGGCCGGGCCCTTCGGGCGGTCAGGCCTTGCGCGTCCGCGTGGTCTTCTTCGCGGCCGCCGCCTTCTTGGTCGCCGTGTTGTTGACGGTCTTCACCGTGGTCGTCTTCTTCGCCGTCGACGCGGCCGCGACCCGCTTCCGGGCCGTCGCCTTGCGCGGGGCCTTCACCGGGGCCGCGTCGCTGATGCGCTCGGCGCCGAGGACGTCGCGCAGGAACTTGCCGGTGTGGCTGGCCGAGATCGCGGCCACGTCCTCGGGCGTGCCCTCGGCGACCACGAGGCCGCCGCCCGCGCCGCCCTCGGGTCCCATGTCGACGATCCAGTCGGCGACCTTGATGACGTCGAGGTTGTGCTCGATGACGATGACCGTGTTGCCCTTGTCGACCAACCCGGCGAGCACCTTGAGCAGCTTGCTGATGTCCTCGAAGTGCAGGCCAGTGGTCGGCTCGTCCAGCACGTAGACCGTGCGTCCGGTGGAGCGCTTCTGCAGCTCGCTGGCGAGCTTCACGCGCTGGGCCTCACCACCGGACAGGGTGGTCGCGGACTGGCCGAGGCGGACGTAGCCGAGACCGACGTCGTTCAGCGTCCTGAGATGGCGGGCGATCGCCGGAACGGCCTCGAAGAAGTGCAGGGCCTCCTCGATCGGCATGTTCAGGACCTCGGCGATGGACTTGCCCTTGTAGTGGACCTCCAGGGTCTCCCGGTTGTAGCGGGCGCCGTGGCAGACCTCGCACGGGACGTACACGTCCGGGAGGAAGTTCATCTCGATCTTGATCGTGCCGTCGCCCGCGCAGTTCTCACAGCGTCCGCCCTTGACGTTGAACGAGAAGCGGCCGGGCAGGTAGCCCCGGACCTTCGCCTCGGTCGTCTCCGCGAACAGCCTGCGGACGTGGTCGAACACGCCGGTGTACGTCGCCGGGTTCGACCGCGGGGTGCGGCCGATGGGCGACTGGTCGACGTGCACCACCTTGTCGACGAGGTCGTCTCCGTCCACGCGCGTGTGCCGGCCGGGGACGTTCCTCGCACCGTTCAGCTCGCGGGCCAGGTGTGTGTACAGGATGTCGTTGACCAGCGTCGACTTGCCGGATCCGGAGACCCCCGTGACGGCGGTGAACACGCCCAGCGGGAAGGACACGTCGATGTCCTGGAGGTTGTTCTCCCGGGCGCCGTGCACCGTGAGCTGCCGTGACACATCACGCGGGCGCCGGATGTCGGGAAGCGGGATCGACTTCTTGCCCGACAGGTACTGGCCGGTCTGCGACTCGTCGTTGACGAGCAGCCCCTTCAGGGAGCCGCTGTGCACGACCTTGCCGCCGTGCTCGCCCGCGCCGGGGCCGATGTCGACGACCCAGTCGGCGACCTTGATGGTGTCCTCGTCGTGCTCGACGACGATGAGCGTGTTGCCCATGTCGCGCAGCCGGACCAGGGTCTCGATCAGCCGGTGGTTGTCACGCTGGTGCAGGCCGATGGACGGCTCGTCGAGGACGTAGAGGACACCGACGAGTCCCGAGCCGATCTGGGTGGCCAGGCGGATGCGCTGGGCCTCGCCGCCCGAGAGCGTGCCGGCCGCGCGGTTCAGCGACAGGTAGTCCAGGCCGACGTCGACCAGGAACCGCAGCCGTTCGTTGACCTCCTTCAGGACCCGCTCGGCGATCTTCTTGTCGCGGGCGTCGAGCTTCAGCCCGCGCAGGAAGTCCGCGCAGTCGCTGATCGACATCGCGGAGATCTCGGCGATCGACTTGTCCATGATCGTGACCGCGAGGACGATCGGCTTGAGGCGCGTGCCCTCACAGGTGGGGCACGGCACCTCGCGCATATAGCCCTCGAAGCGCTCGCGGCTGGCGTCGCTCTCGGCCTCGCCGTGCCGGCGCTTCACGAAGGGGACGGCGCCTTCGAAGGGCGTCGTGTAGACGCGCTCGCGCCCGTACCGGTTGCGGTAGCGGACCTCGATCTGTGTCTTGTGCCCGTGGAGCAGGGCCTTCTTGGCACGCTGCGGCAGGCCCGCGAAGGGAATGTCGGTGCGGAATCCCAGCGCGTCCGCGAGGGCGCCGACGAGGCGGCCGAAGTAGTCCTTGGTGTGACCGTGCGACCAGGGGTGGATGGCGCCCTCGTCGAGGGTCTTCTCCTCGTCCGGGACGATCAGCTCGGGGTCGACCTCCATACGCGTGCCGATGCCGGTGCACTCGGGGCAGGCGCCGAAGGGCGAGTTGAAGGAGAAGGAACGGGGCTCCAGCTCCTCGAAGGACAGGTCGTCGTACGGGCAGTACAGGTGCTCCGAGTACATGCGCTCGCGCTCGGGGTCGTCCTCGGGGAGGTCGACGAAGTCGAGCACGACCATGCCGCCGGAGAGGCCGAGCGCGGTCTCCACGGAGTCGGTGAGGCGGCGCTTGGCACTGTCCTTCACCGTGAGGCGGTCGACGACCACCTCGATGGTGTGCTTCTCCTGCTTCTTCAGGGTGGGCGGGTGGGAGAGCTGGATCGTCTCGCCGTCCACGCGCGCGCGGCTGTAGCCCTTGGTCTGGAGGTCGGCGAAGAGGTCGACGAACTCTCCCTTGCGCTCACGCACAAGCGGCGAGAGCACCTGGAAGCGACTCCCCTCCGGCAGCTCCAGCACCCTGTCGACAATGGCCTGCGGCGACTGACGCGAGATCGGGCGGCTGCACTCGGGGCAGTGCGGCTTGCCGATGCGTGCGAAGAGCAGACGCAGGTAGTCGTAGACCTCGGTGATCGTGCCGACCGTCGAGCGCGGGTTGCGCGAGGTCGACTTCTGGTCGATGGAGACCGCCGGCGAGAGGCCCTCGATGAAGTCGACGTCCGGCTTGTCCATCTGACCGAGGAACTGCCGGGCGTACGAGGACAGCGACTCCACGTAACGCCGCTGCCCTTCGGCGAAGATCGTGTCGAAGGCCAGCGAGGACTTGCCCGACCCCGACAGGCCCGTGAAGACGATGAGCGAGTCACGCGGCAGATCGAGCGAGACATTCTTCAGATTGTGCTCGCGCGCGCCACGGACGATGAGACGGTCGGCCACGCCGGTCCGCACCTTTCTTGAGAGAAGCGACAGGGGCGGGGCCCCCGTGTTCCTCAGAGTAGGGGGAGCCACTGACAACGCCGGTCGGATTCCTGGATTCACAACAATCCCCGGCCATCCAGCATGCCCGACGCCTGCCTCGACCATATAGCACGTGCATTCGATTTGCGGCTCCGATCCGCCTCCTTCACCCGAAGGAGTGGTGGAGCTAGGGTCGGCGCCATGATTGATCACGTGCGCGACCTGGCATCTGTACATGACGCGACCGAGCGACTGCTCATCGCAGTCGCCAAACTGGACAACGCCGCGCTGGCCGAACCGTCACGGCTGCCCGGCTGGACCCGCGGCCACATCCTCGCCCACCTCGCCCGCAATGCGGACGCGCTCGTGAACGCCCTTCAGGGACGTCCCATGTACGCCTCCGCGCAGGCCCGGGACACCGACATCGAGCGGGACGCCCCGCGCCCCCTGGACTCCCAGCTCGCCGACCTGCGCGAGAGCGCGGCCCGCTTCCAGACGGCAGGGGCCGCACCCGCGGACTGGTCGCGCACGGTGGAGCTGCGCAACGGCGTCACCGACTCGGCGGCCCGGGTGCCGTTCCGGCGTTGGGTCGAGGTGGCGCTGCACCATGTGGATCTCGGGATCGGGTACGAGCTGGAGGATCTCCCGGAGGAGTTCGTCCTACGGGAGATCGACTTTCTGGTGGAGCGGTTCGGCGGGCACAAGGACCTGCCCTCGACGGGGCTGGCCACCACCGACGACCGGGTCTGGACGACCGGCGGTGGCGCCGAGGGCGGACCGGTCGCCGTGCGCGGTACCGCGCCCGATCTGCTCGGCTGGCTCGCGGGCCGCCGCGACGGATCCACGCTGAGGGTCGGGGGCGGACCGCTGCCGACGCTGCCCCCGCTGTAGCCCACCGGCGCTCCTCGGTCCCGTCCCCCGCTATAGGCTGCCGTCATGACGTACAGCGGAGCGGTGAAGGTCGGCGGCCCCGCCGATGTGCACGAGCTGCAGGACCTGATGATCACGAAGATCGCGGTCGGCCCGATGGACAACAACGCCTATCTGCTGCGCTGCCGGGCCACCGACGAGCAGTTGCTGATCGACGCGGCCAACGACGCGGGGACGCTGCTCGGCATGATCGGTGACGACGGCATCGCGTCCGTCGTCACCACCCATCGGCACGGCGACCACTGGCAGGCGCTCGCCGAGGTCGTGGCGTCCACGCGCGCGCGTACGTACGCGGGACGCGACGACGCCCAGGGCATCCCCGTACCGACCGACGTCCTGGTCGACGACGGCGACACGATCCGCGTGGGGCACGTGGAGCTCATCGCGCGCCATCTGGTGGGCCACACACCGGGCTCGGTCGCCCTCGTCTACGACGACCCGCACGGACACCCGCACGTGTTCACCGGGGACTGCCTCTTCCCGGGCGGTGTGGGCAACACGCACAAGGACCCGAAGGCCTTCGCCAGCCTGATCCACGACGTCGAGACGAAGATCTTCGACGTGCTTCCGGACGAGACCTGGGTCTACCCCGGTCACGGCAACGACACCACGCTGGGCGCCGAGCGGCCGCATCTGCCGGAGTGGCACGCGCGGGGGTGGTGAGCGCCGTCGCACCCCCGACGCGCCGGGTGTGGAGGGCACACGCACACACCCTGTGTGAACGCGTCGCACACGCCGGTACCCCGCGCGGGCGACTGGAAACAGCCCCGCGCGCGATGCTCACGCCTCCGTCTGGGCCGCACCCGCCAGCGTCGCGACCCGCTCCACCGCGAACGCGTACCCCTGCACCCCGCACCCGGCGATGACCCCGTCTGCTCGCAGGGAGACGTACGAATGGTGCCGGAACTGCTCGCGCTGGTGGATGTTGGAGATGTGGACCTCCACGACCGGCAGCCCGTCACAGGTGTTGAGCGCGTCCAGGATCGCGACGGAGGTGTGCGAGTAGGCGGCCGGGTTGATCACGATCCCGGCGTGGTTCAGCCGCGCCTCCTGGATCCACTCCACCAGTTCACCCTCGTGGTTGGACTGCCGGAAGTCCACCGTGCCCCCGTACGCGGCCGCCGCCTTCGCGCACAGGACCTTGATGTCCGCGAGCGTGGCGGAACCGTAGATCTCCGGCTGGCGCTGCCCGAGGAGGTTCAGGTTGGGGCCGTTGAGGATCATGATCGGGGCGTCGGCGAGGGTGCGGGGCACGGTTCCTCCGGTCCGTTCAGGTCTGCCGGCCCTGGGAGGACCGCTGCTCGGCCCCCGGTCTATCACGAGGCGCCGCAGGGGCGGACGGCCCGTGCCTTCCGGAACGCAGACCCGGGGAGGCACTGTACGCGTGTGTGGACGGCTCCGCCCGGCGTATCACCGTGACCTACTGATCCGGGCGCACGCCCGCCCACCCGTATCCCTGCGCCGAGCCCCCGCACGCCCCCGTAACGGCCCTGTTCTCCCGGAGCTACGGCGAAGTGACAAGTAGCTCTCTGTAATCAGCGTGACGCGCGGTCAGGGATAGCGGGGCGGGGTCCGGGGACCTCGCCGACCTGGAGGGCGGCGAAGTCGGCGTGGGCCTGTTCGACGGCTTCGGGGTACGCCTCGCGCTTGGCGTGTTCGGCGAGCGCCCGGTAGATGCTGGCGACGGAGGGGTTCTGTCCCTTGCGCTTGCCGGTGGGGATGATCAGGTCGGGCTGGATCTGCTCGACGGACTCGCCGCCCGCGCGGCGCCGGAGCACGGTGTGGAGCATGTCGTCGGTGATAACCGGGGGTCGGCCGCCGTGCTTGCCTTTTCGGGCCGCGGTGTCGAGCCCTTCGAGCGTGGACTCGCGGATGTTCTCCCGCTCGGTCTCCGCCATCGCTGCGAAGAACGCGAACAGCAGCTTCCCGGGGCCGGTGGGGTCGTAGATGCCGGGCAGGGGTCCGGCGAGCATCTCCAGGACCAAGCCGTGGGCGGTGAGGTGGTCGGCGAGGGCGGTGAGTTCGGCGGCGTCGCGGCCGAGCCGTTTCATCTCGTACACGGTGAAGATGACCCGGCAGTGCGGGGCGTGCGCCTTGACCTTCCGCGCCGTCCTCAGCGCCTCCTCGAACTTCGGGCGGACCCGCACCCGGGTGCTGATCTTCTCGCTGAAGATCTTGTCCCTCGGGATGCCGTGCTTGGCGAGCGCATCGAGCTGGGAGTCGAGTTCCTGCCCGAGGGTCGAACAGCGGGCGTAGCCGATGCGGATGTCCGCGCTCGGCAGGTCCGGGTCGATCGGCGTCGGCGGCGGGGTGCCCGGCCGCCACGGCTGGCCCGGTCCGCGGTCGGCCGGGGTCGGGACCCGCAGCGCCTTCTTCAGCCGGGGCACCATGGTGAAGCGGCGGGTGTGATAAGCGGAGGCGACCGCGCCGCCGCGCGAGCGGCAGGGCGAGCCGGGCTGTGCGTCACACTTCGGACAGGTGTGCTGTTCGACGTCGTCCGCGTCCGACCGGTCGGTTGGGGAAGGCTGCTGAGTGGCCGTCATGGGCCCGGATTTTCGCACAATGCAAGTCTCAGAAGGGGGTCCAGCCCACTTTTGAGTGAGAACGGGTTCTGAGAACGAATCCGAGTCCCCGGGGGTCCGGCGGCCCGTGATTGATCTTGCTCGCGCAAAGGAACGTTTGTGAGAGTAACCGCGTGTGTCAGTCTCCGAAGTCGGCTGCGCAGATGACTGGAGTCGGGTGCACTGGGCACCGCCTCCGCTCGCGGGTCGCCGGCCCCTGGTGGCTGCTCAGTCTGGTGGGACGGCTGGGTCGATGATCCGATACCCCACGCCGGGTGTGGTGGCGATGACCGGGGGGGCGCCGAGTTTGCGGCGCAGGCGGCTGATGGTCACCGTGACGGTGTTGGTGAACGGGTCGGCGTGTTCGTCCCAGACCTGTTCGAGGAGGTTCTCCGTGCTGAGGAAGGCGGGGCTCGCGTTCAGGAGGGCTTCGAGTACCGCGAATTCCTTGATGGAGAGGTCGAGTTGGTGGCCGTCGCGGCTGGCGGTGCGGCGCATCGGGTCGAGTTCGATGCCCGCCGTGCTCAGGGTGCGGGACCGGGCGGCGGGCCGGCGGCGGGCCAGGGCGCGGATGCGCAGGATGAGTTCGGGAAAGTGGAAAGGCTTGGCGAGGTAGTCGTCGGCGCCCAGGGTCAGGCCGCTGACGCGGTCGCCGGGTGAGTCGGCGGCGGTCAGCATCAGGACCATCACGCGGCCGTCCCGCTCGGTGATCATCTGGCAGAGGGTGTCGCCGTGGATGCCTGGCAGGTCGCGGTCGAGCACGACGACGTCGTACGCGTTGACGTCCAGTTTGGCCGCGGCGTCGAGCCCGTCGTGGGCCACGTCCACGGCCATGCCCTGGTCGCGCAGTCCCTCGGCAATGACTTCGGCGAGGGGGCGGGCGTCCTCGACCACCAGGACTCTCAACGCGCCACGCCGCTCTCTGTGTTGGGAACTTCCGCCGTCGCCCTGCCGTCCGTACGGGGGAGGGTGACGGTGACGCGCAGGCCGCCGTCGGGGCGGGCGCGCAGGTCCAGGGTGCCATGGTGGGCCTGGGTGATGGCCGCGACGATGGAGAGGCCGAGGCCGCTGCCCTGGCCGGTGCCGGTCCGGTCGGCGCCAAGGCGGCGGAAGGGCTGCACGAGGTCCGCCACCCGCCGCTGGTCGAGGACCGGTCCGCTGGACTCGACGACGAGGGACACTGCGCCTGCGCCGTCTCCTTCGGCCCCTACCGCGACACTGATCCAGCCCCCGGGGTCGTTGTGCGCGATCGCGTTGTCGACCACGTTGTCGACCGCGCGGCGCAGCAGCGTCTCGCTGCCCCACACCCACGCGGAGCCGTCGATCCGGTTTTCACGCACGGTCAGGCCCTTGGCCGCAATGTCCTTTGCCCGTCCGGTCAGGGCAGTCAGCGCGAGTTGGCCGAGGGTGAGGCGCGCCGAGTCGGTGAACTCGCTGTGCTGGGTGCGAGCCAGGACGAGGAAACTCTCCAGCAGCCGGTCCACCTGGTCGAGTTCGGCGCGCATCCGGGCGGCCAGCGTGGCCGTGGTCTCGGGTACTGGGCCCGGCTTGGCGAGGGCCACGTCCAGGGAGGCCCGCATCGTGGTGAGCGGGGTGCGCAGCTCGTGGGAGGCGTTGGCGACGAAGAGTCGCTGGGCGTCGAAGGAGCCCTCCAGGCGGCCGAGGAGGTCGTCGATGGTGTCGGCGAGGTCCTTCACCTCGTCGCCGGGGCCGCCGATGGCCAGGCGTTCGTGCAGGCTGTCGGCGGTGATCCGGCGCGTGGCCGCTGTCATCACGCGCAGCGGGCGCAGCACCCGGCCGGCGACGAACCAGCCGAGGCCGACCGAGATCACCGCCATGACGCCGAGGGCGATGGCGGAGCCGAGCAGGATCTGCCTGGACTGGGTGTCGTGCGCCTGGGCCAGCTGCTGCTCCAGATCGTCGATGCGGCCCTGGGCCTGTGCCGCCGTGGCTCGCTGATCGGTGCCACCATCGGGGGCGGTCTGGCTGGAGCGCGATCCGCCGGATGCCACCAGGGCCGCGATGGCGAGCAGCGCCGTTCCCGACAGCAGGAACAGAGTCACGTACAAGGCGGTGAAGCGGGTGCGGGCAGTGCCACGGCGCAGGCCGAGCCGGGCAGTCAGGCCCGCGAGTCGTCGGGGCGGACCCCATTTCATCCGCATGCTCCCCTCTCGCCACTGCACCAGGACACGTACCGGGCCAGGCTAAGCCGAGGCGCCTAACAGCGAGATGACAGTGGCCGTTCGGCCCCTGTAACTCGCTCCGTCACAGGGTGGGGCTCATGAGTGATGAGAGTACGAAGGCGACGATCGAGGTCATGGGTTTGCGTAAACGCTTCGGACCACAGCTGGCTCTGGACGGGATGACGTTTACCGTGCGGCCCGGACGGGTGACCGGCTTCGTCGGCCCGAACGGCGCGGGCAAGTCCACCACCATGCGCGTGATCCTGGGTCTTGACGCAGCTGAGGAGGGAAAGGCCCTGGTCGGCGGGGTGCCGTACCGCACCCTGCGTCGCCCGCTTCGGCATCTGGGGGCACTGCTCGACGCCTCCGCGCTGCAGCCGAGCCGCACTGCCCGTAACCACCTGCTGTGGCTGGCCCACTCACAGGGCGTGCCGCCCCGGCGCGTGGACGAGGTCATCGAACAGGCCGGCCTGGGCACGGCGGCCCGGCGCAAGGCCGGCGGCTTCTCGCTGGGCATGCGCCAGCGCCTGGGGATCGCGGCGGCGGTGCTCGGTGACCCGCCGGTCGTCATGCTGGACGAGCCGTTCAACGGCCTCGACCCCGACGGCATCGTGTGGATGCGCGGCTTCCTGGCGGAGCTGGCCCGGCAGGGCCGCGCCGTCCTGGTCTCCAGTCACCTGATGAGCGAACTCGAAGACACCGCGGACCATCTCGTGGTGATCGGCCGCGGCCGGGTCGTCGCGGACACCAGCGTGTCCGAGCTGCTCGCCGAGGCGTCCGGCGGCCGGGTCACCCTGCGTACCTCCGCGCCTCCGCGAGCCGCCCAGGTCCTGCACGGCGCGGGCGCCACCGTTCTCGCCACCGGCCCCGACACCCTCGGCGTCACGGGCCTGCCCGACGAGGAGATCGTTGCCCTGCTCGCCCGGAACGGGGTGCCGTTCTCCCAGGTGTCCGCGCACCGGGCGACGCTCGAAGAGGCGTACATGGAGCTCACCCGGGACGCGGTGGAATACCGGGGCATCCCAACGGGGGAGGCCACGCGATGACCGCCACCCTCGCCCCTCGCCCCCCGGCCACGAGGCGCGCTGAGCGGGGCGGGTTCCTCAGGACGCTGCACGCCGAGTGGACGAAGTTCCGTACGGTACGCGGCTGGGTCCTCGCCATGGCCGGGGCGCTCCTGGCGACGATCGTGGTCGGACTGCTCGGCACGGCCGCCCCCGCCCCCGGTGGTCGCGGCGCCGACTCCGCCTCATATCCGAAGGGCCCCGGCGGCGAGGCCGTCAACGACAGCTTCTACTTCGTCCACAAGACGCTCACCGGCGACGGCACCCTCACCGTTCCCCTGCGGTCCCTGACCGGTGTGGCCGACACCGGGACCGGCAAGACGGCCCAGGGCGCCCAGCCCTGGGCGAAAGCAGGGATCATCGTGAAGGAAAGCCTCACCCAGGGATCCCCGTACGCGGCGGTCATGGCCACCGGCGGTCACGGCGTGCGCATGCAGTACGACTACACGCACGACACGGCGGGCCCTTCCGGCAAGGTCACCCAGGAGTCCCCGCGCTGGCTGCGGCTGGTCCGCTCCGGTGACAGCCTCACCGGTTACGCCTCTACCGACGGCTCCCACTGGACCAAGGTCGGCTATGCGAAGCTGCCTGGGCTTGCGCGCACCGTGCAGGCCGGGCTCTTCGCCACGTCACCGGAGGCGAAGCAGGACACCGCGGCGGGCACGGGCTTCAGCCCCGCCGTGGCCACCGGCACCTTCGGCCGTCCCGGCCTCACCGGTGGCTGGTCCCAGAGTGCGTGGAGCGGCACACAGGTGGGCGGCGACGCGGGCACCTCCGGCAGCTACACGAACACCACTAAGGGCGGCTTCACTCAGACCGACGGCGGCGGGTTCACCGTGACCGGGGCCGGTGACATCGCACCGGTCGTCGGCGGGCCCGTCATGGGCGTCGGCTTCTCCGTCGAGAACTTCCTCGTCGGCACCTTCGCCGGGCTGATCGTGGTGATCGCCGTGGGCACGGTGTTCATCACCGGCGAGTATCGGCGTGGTCTGCTGCGTACGACCATGGCGGCAACTCCCCTGCGGGGCCGGGTGCTTGGTGCCAAGGCGCTGGTGGCCGGGGGCGTCGCGTTCGCCATCGGCCTGGTGGCCGCCGCGATCACCGTTCCCATCGGGGAACACAGCGCGCGCGGCAGGGGCTTCCATGTCTTCCCCGTCACATCGGCGACCGAAGCGCGCGTCATGGTCGGAACCGGCCTGCTCTGCGCAGCCGCCACCGTGCTCGCTCTCGGCGTCGGTGCCCTGCTGCGGCGCAGCGGCACGGCGGTCGCCCTGGTCATCGCGTCGATCGTGCTGCCCTTCCTGCTTGCCACCTCCGGCGTACTGCCCCCGGGCGTCTCGGAGTGGCTGCTGCGGGTGACCCCGGCTGCGGGCTTCGCCGTCCAGCAGACCCTGCCGCAGTACGCGCAGGTGCTCAGCGTGTACGAACCGTCGACCGGCTACTACCCGCTGGCGCCATGGGCCGGCCTCGCCGTGCCGTGCGGATACGCCGCGCTCGCCTTCGGCCTGGCCGTGGTGCGGCTGCGCGGGAGGGACGTATGAGTCTCCTGAGCGGTGCACGACTCGCGAGCACGGCGGACGGCGCGTGGCGAGGGGACTTCGGCCGTGCCTTGTGCGCGGAGTGGACAAAGCTGCGCACCGCAGGGGAAATGGGCAGGTTGCTTCTGCTCGCCGTCGCGCTGACCGTGGCCGTCGGCTGCGGCACCGCCAAGGCCGTGAAGTGCCCGGACGCGGGGTGCAGCCAGGACGCCGTCAAGCTCGCCCTGACCGGCGTCACCGTCGGGCAGGCGGTCATCGCCGTCCTCGCGGTGCTGGCCGTCAGCGGCGAGTACGGCACCGGGATGATCCGCACCACGCTCATGGCAGTGCCGAACCGGATCACCGTACTCACCGCCAAGGCGACGATCCTCACCACGGTCGTCCTCGCCTCCGGGACGGCTGCCGTCCTGGCCTCCCTCCTCGCCGGCCGCTACATCCTGCCCGGCAACGGATTCACCGAGGCGCACGGCTATGCCCCGCTCTCCCTGGCCGACGGCCCGACCCTGCGCGCGGCCGTGGGCTCGGTCCTCTACCTCGTCCTGATCGCCCTGCTCGGCCTCGGCGTGGCGACGGCGGTACGGGAGGCGGCGACCGCCATCGGGATCGTGCTCGGGCTGCTCTACCTCTTCCCGGTCGTCACCCAGGTGGTCAACGACCCGGAGTGGCAGCGCCACCTCCAGCAGATCTCGCCCATGACCGCCGGACTCGCGGTCCAAGCCACCATCCATCTGCACGAGCTGCCCATCGGCCCATGGGCCGGCCTGGGCGTGCTCGCGGCGTGGGCCGCGGCCGCGCTGCTGGTCGGCAGCCTGCTGCTGCACAGGCGCGACGCGTAGCCGAATCGAGCCGCCCGCGAGCACGGTGGCTTCGGGCCCCTCCCCGGCCCGGCGCCTCACCCGGTCAACGATCCAGCCGACCGGGAGCGACGCCGGGCGGGCGGGTCTTCAGGATGCCGACCTGGACCCACCGTCCGCCGCCGATCGGGCGGCTTCCGCTTCGGGCACGGTGCGGGGGCCGGGCACCATGGACGCCGTGGCGGCGAGGGCGAGGTGTGAGTTCATGTCCAGCTCGAACCGACCGTAGGGGTTCACGTGGGTCCAGAACAGCGGGGACAGGGCCCGCCGGTCGGCGTCGGTGAGTCGCTTCTGCCACTTCTCCTCGCTCAGGATGTCCTGGAGGAGCAGGGTGTTGACGTGCACCAGAGCGGACTGGAGCAGGTGCAGGGCGAGCATGGAGACCTCCTGGGACTCCTTGTCGGAGCCGGTCAGGTCGCCGTCCTTGCCGTAGAACAGGTCGTGGTTGGCGGAGTTCCAGTTCTCCACGACCTGGAGGCCGTCGTTGATCTCGCGGCGCAGGTCGGCGTCGGCGAGGTAGTCACAGATGAACGCCGTACGCACCGCCCGCCCGAGTTCCTCGATCGCGCGGTAGGTGGGGTGCTTGGGCCCACCGCGGGTGAAGCGGCGCAGGACCTGCTCGGCCTCGGCAGTGCCCAGGCGCAGGGCGGTGGTGTACTTCACGATCTGGTCATACTGCTGGCGGATCAGGTCCCAGTCGATCGTTTTGGTCGACAGCACCGGCGCCAGGTTCGGCCACGTCTCGTCCTGACCGGCCGCCGGCCGGTACAGCCGCGCCGAGCCGACGTTCTTCAACCGTGGGAGCAGGTTGAAGCCGAGCATGTGGGCGAAGGCGAACCCGACGATGGAAGCGCCGTGCGTGTCGGTGTACTGCCGGTCGATCTCCACGTCCGTGCAGTGCCGCAGCACCCCCTCGATCATCGCGGCGACCTCGGAGGCCGAGCAGGATTTGAGCTGGCTGTAGACGCACAGCGACTTCTTCTCGACGTGCCAGTAGATCATCACCCCGGGCCCGCGGTACCGCTGGTGCCACTCGGTCATGAAGTTGCTGGACCAGGAGCCGAACTTCTTGGAATCGCTCGCGCACGCGGTGCCCTCGCCCCACTACGCCGCATCCCGGGCGGCGAAGGTGGCGTTGACCAGCCGCACCAGCGCCGCACGCAGGTTAGTCCGGTTGACGAACAGGTGCCGTACCCGGCGCAGGACGGCCTCGCTCTCGCCGTGCTTGCCGGTGACCGCGACCCGCTTGATGCCCATGTTCGTACCCAGCGCGAACAGCACCAGCAGCAGCCGACGCCGCAGCACCGCCTTCGGGACCGCCTCCCTGGTGGCGACCGAGGTGAACTCGCCGGTGAAGCCGGTGGCGAACTCGGCCTCCTTGAGGATGTCGATCAGGTCGATGGTGCCCCAGCGGCGTTCGATCTCCGCCTTCAGCGCGACGAGGTTCTCCGGTTCCTCCTGCTTGCCCAGCGGCGAGACCTTGATCCACGGCTCACCGTGCCGACGGACGATGTCCACCCCGCCCGTGGTGCCCAGCTCCAGCGCGGTGTCGAAGCGGGTCAGGGCCTCGCGCAGCCGCTTCTGCAGGGCCTCGATGAACGCTTGCGGGTCCTGTGGCTGGCGGATCGCGTCGTAGTGCACATCGCGGTTGTCCTCGAAGTCCGGCGGCAGATCGTCCTCCGGGTTCCGCCACCGGTTCGCGCCCGGCACCCAGATCTCCCGCCGCCGCAGTGCGTCCCGCAGGCTGACCAGCACGCACAGCTCGTACGGGATGCGCTCGACCCGGCCGCGCTCGTCCACGACCGCCTTGCGCCACTCCTCGCGCACCACCCCGCCCAGCGGGATCTTCTCCGCCTCGTCGAAGAACGCTCCCTCCTTCGCGATGGGCTGGTCCAGATACCGCTTGAGCAGGTCGATGGCGTCCATCACCGGCCGGTAGGCGGTGTTGTTGCACTTCAGCTCCAGCGCGTTCAGCAGCGGCGAAAGCATCCGCCGCCAGTGGTTGGAGTACGACGAGCGCAGCACCGTACGCACCCGGGCCCGGTAGCGGGCCTCGTTCGCCGCGGCCTCCGCGGCCAGGGCCTTCAGCGTGGACTCCCCGGCCACTGGATAGATCACCTTGCGGACCGTGCTGCCCGGCTCCGCGACCGCCGCCTCCGCCAGCCGCAGCAGGATGCCCTCCTTGCCGCGGACCCGCCTGAGCTCCCTGTGGAACTCGCCCTCGACCTTCTTTTCCGCGCGCGTGTTGATCTTCTGCACGAGCTGGATGAACAGCTCCACCAGCGAGTCGGTGATCTCCGTCTCCCGCACGTGGCACAGCGTCGACAGCAGCGTGTACCGCACCGGCCCAGCCGCCGCCCGAAGATCCGAGGGGTACTCCTTCGCCGCCCGCGCCCGCCAGGCCGCCACCAGCTTCTCCGACACGTCCGCGAACAGCTCCGGCGGCAGCTGGAGCCCACGCACACGCTGGAGCTTGTTCACCTCCGCCAGCAGGCTGTCCAGCCCCAGCGCGCCCGGGTCCGCCTTCAGCTCGGTGAAGAAGGTGCCCCCGCCGCCCGCGCTCTCCTCGTCCGCGCCGACGTCCTCGGCGATCAGGTCGTCCAGCCGGGACCTGGTCGCCGCCGACAGCCGGCCCACGGCGGCCGCGCAGAACCGCTCCTCGAAGGTGCTGACCGCCTTGCCCACCAGCCGGGCGATCTGTCCTGGGGCCGGCGGCTCCAGCCGGTCCTTGCGGCAGCGGGCCACCACGGCCTCCGCGAGCCGGTCCCGGTTCAGCTCCACCCCGCACAGCTCGACCGCCAGCCACTCGGCGAGCTGCGCCTGGTCCTCCTCGGAGCACTCACGGAAGCCGAACGCGCCCCGGATCTCCATCCGGTGCCGCTTGATCGCCCGCCCCGACCAGTCGTACGCGGCCCACTCCTCCGCGGGCACCTTCACCTGCTGGGCGACGTACGACACCGCCGGCGTCGGGATCTCCCCGGCGTCCTCCGGGAACCGGGCCTCCACCTCGAAGAACTTCAGTAACAGCGCGAACCCCAACCGGTTCGCCCCCGACTTGTTCCGCAGCCCCTCCTGGTCCTCCTCCAGCAGCGTCCAGACCTCGATCAGGTCCTCCGGCTCCCATTCCTGCCGCACCCCGCGCTCCCTCCGGTCGTCATGACCGGACCAACCTCGCCGAGCACGGCCCCCGATGAGTCCAGAAGATCAAAAACGCCGACAAGCACACCCCAGATCCGCTACAGAGAGCTACTTGTCACTCCGCCGTAGCTTCGGGAGAACAGGGCCGTAACGGGCGATCACCGTGGGTAGTTGACGCGGCATGCACGATGTACGCACTGTAAGGGCTCCTTCCATGCTCCGGCTCGCGGCTGCCTCGCTCGCCGGGACGGCCGTCGAGTTCTACGACTTCTTCGTCTACGGGACCGCGGCCGCCCTGGTCCTGGGACCGCTGTTCTTCCCGACGTTCTCTCCGGCGGCAGGCACGCTGGCGGCATTCGGGACCTTCGGAATCGGCTTCGTGGCGCGTCCGCTCGGCTCGGTGCTGTTCGGGCACATCGGGGACCGGCGGGGGCGACGACCGGTTCTCGTCGCCTCCTTGTTGCTGACCGGAGCCTCAACGGTGGCGGTCGGCTGCGTGCCGACGTACGACACGATCGGTACGGCCGCTCCCGTCCTCCTTCTCGCGCTGCGTTTTCTGCAGGGGCTCGGGCTCGGCGGCGAGTGGGGCGGTGCGGTGCTGCTGACCGCGGAGCACGCACCACCCGGACGGCGCGGGTTGTGGTCGAGCTTTCCGCAGGTCGGACCGTCACTGGGCTTCATGCTGGCCAATGGCGTGATGCTGGGGCTGTCGACGACGCTGTCGGAGGCGCAGTTCGCCTCCTGGGGGTGGCGCATTCCGTTCTGGGGGGCGGGCCTGCTCGCGGCGGCGGGTCTGTGGCTGCGCGGTTCGCTCGCGGAGAGCCCGCGCTTCCTGGAGATCGACGACCACGCGCGCGTGCCGCTCGCCGAGGTCGTGCGCGGCCACTGGCGGCTCGTCCTGCTGACAGCAGGTGCGCTCGCGGCCGGGTACGCGGTCTTCTACGCCGTGACGACCTGGTCCCTGGCGTATGCGACGGAGCGGCTCGGCGTGAGCCGTCCGGTCATGCTGGGCTGTGTCATGGCCACCGTCGTGGTGCAGGGAGCACTGACCCCGCTGCTGGCGCTCCTGGGCGACCGCTGGGGACGGCGGCCCCTGTGTCTGACCGGCTGTGCCGGCGTCGCCCTGTGGATGTTCCCGATGGTCGCACTCCTCGCGACGGGCGAGCCCCTGCTGATGTTCCTGGGCTTCCTCGGCGCGAGTCTCGCCTTCATCACGATGTTCGCCGTGATCGCCGCGTATCTGCCGGAGCTGTACGAGCCTCGGGTGCGCTGCACGGGCGCGGCCGTGGGCTACAACCTCGGCGGAGTACTCGGCGGTGCCCTCACCCCGATCGTGGCCACCGCCCTGGCCGAGCACGGCGGCCGGGTGCCCTGGGGCGTCGGCGCCTATCTGACGGCTTTGGCCCTGCTCAGCCTGGGGTGCTTCGCGCTGCTGCCGGAGACCCGCCCCACTGCCGTCACGGTGCCGGAAGCCACGCCGTCTACGGGTTGACGGCCAGTTCCAGGTACGCCGCGAACAGCACCATGTGGACACCGCCCTGAAGCGGAGTGGCACGCCCGGGCACCACCGTCAGAGAGCTCACGACGACGGTCAGGGCGAGCAGCACCATATGGAGGGGGCCGAGGCCCAGCACGAGCGGTCCGGGGAGCCACAGGGACGCCAGGGCGACGGCGGGGATGGTCAGACCGATGCTGGCCATCGCGGAGCCGAGGGCGAGGTTGAGGCTCGTCTGGACCCGGTCGCGGCGCGCCGCCCGCCACGCGGCGATCGTCTCGGGCAGCAGCACCAGCAGCGCGATGATCACACCGACCACGGCCGGCGGCATGCCGGCCGCCGTCACGCCGGACTCGATGGTGGGCGACACACCCTTGGCCAGTCCGACGACACCTATGAGGGCGAAGCCGAGCAGGACCAGGCTGATGACCGTGGTGCGGGTGGACGGCGCGTCGGCGTGGTCGTCCGCGTGGATCACTTCGCCCTGCCGGGTGACCGGGAGGAAGTAGTCACGGTGACGCACGGTCTGGGTCGTCACGAAGAGGACGTACAGCACCAGTGAGGCAAGGGCTGCGAAGGTGAGCTGCGCCGTGGAGAACTCCGGGCCGGGCTTGCTCGTGGTGAAGGTCGGCAGCACCAGGCTGAGAGAGGCCAGCGTCGCGACGGTGGCGAGGGCGGCGCCGGTGCCCTCGGGGTTGAAGACCGCGGTTTTGTGACGCAGGGAGGCAACGAGGAGGCTGAAGCCCACGACGCCGTTGAGGGTGATCATCACGGCCGCGAAGACGGTGTCGCGGGCCAGGGTCGCGCTCTTGTCGCCACCGTCCACCATGAGGGTGACGATGAGCGCGACCTCGATGATCGTGACGGCGATGGCGAGAACGAGCGAGCCGAAGGGCTCACCGACCCGGTGCGCGACCACTTCGGCGTGGTGAACCGCCGCCAGCACAGCCCCGGCGAGGACCAGTGTCACCACGGCGACGACCGCGCCCGGCAGATGGCGCCCCCAGGTGAAGGCCAGCACGACGACCGCGGCCACCGGCACCACGGCCGTCCACCGCGAGGCGAGTGACCGAAGCCCGACGATCATGTTGCGATCCTGGCAGACAGGCACAGAGACCGCACTCCAGAACTGTTCGCCGCGGCTGTCGTTCCCGTGATGGCCGTTCCTCCGTACTGCGTGGTCATACATCCCTTCCGAGCGCTTCCGGTCGCCGCCTGCGCCTCCGGCGGTACATCACGGCCATGGTCGGCGTCGTCACTACCGGAGGTCGCTTCCATCTGCGAAGTCCGAGAGCGCATGACGCACCTGGCGCCCGCGGGCCGCCCCAGGATCTGACTGATCCGCACTGAGGGGTGCGTCGCAGCGGGGCAGGACTACTCCCCTCCGCGCGTCAGAGAGTATCCGAATCACCAAGGGACGGTAAAGAACTTAAAGGTCGAGTCAACCTCCCTGCTCACGCAGGCTTTACTCGCCCTTGGTCAAGCTCTCGCCCGGGTCAGCGGTTCCAGGAGCGGCGGGCCTCTGCGATCTGGGTGAGCACCCGCTCCAGCACCTGGCTGCCCCGCGGGATGTGTGGCGGCTCGTAGGTCCAGGCATGGCCGACCCAGGGATCCGCGAGGTGGTCGTCGGGCACGGGGGTGAGCCGCAGCAGTGAGCGCCATAGAGGGTCGAGCAGCGGCCCGTAGGCAGCGGCGTCCTCCCGGTCGGCGACCATCATCAGATGGACGCCGACCGCCGGGCCCTCGTCCGCGAGGTAGCGCAGCCGGGTCACGGCCCGGTCGTCGAAGCCGTGCGGGAAGTCGTTGACGATCAGCAGCTGTTCCGCTGTGTCGAGGCCGGGTGGCAGGGAGTCGGGCGCGCCGCCGCGCACCGCCATCTGCACCAGGTCGACGCGCTGGGTGAGGCGGCACAGCAGGTCGGCCACACCCGCGGCGCCGACGGCGGGCGCAGCAGCGAGCACACCGGACTGCACCAGGGGTGCGAGTGCCGGGGCTCCGGAACCGGCCGGGTCGATGACGTGCACCGAGAACTCACCGGGCGGGTGGACAGCGAGCAGCCGTGCCGCATGCGTCACCGCTGTGACCATGGCCAGGCGGCGCAGTTCGTCGGAGTCGGCGAGCGTGTCGGAGGCTCCGGAGCGCCCGCTGTCGATCCACAGCCCGCGCTCCAGTGGCAGTCTGACCAGCATGGGGATGCGCAGGCTCTCGCTCTCGGGCAGGTGCAGATCACCGAGACGCACGGCCATGGGGATCTCCATCGGCACCCGGTAGCCGTGCCAGACCGGGTTGTCCCAGCGCGCGAACGCCGAGGGCAGTGCGGGCTCGACGACATCGGACTCGGCGATCAGCTGGGTGAGGTCCCGGTCGAGCGCGGCCCTGGCCTGGTTGACGAGCTGGGCGTGCCTGGTCTGGGCCGTCTCGCGGGCGGTGGCGCCCTGCCCGCCGACGCGACTGCGCGGGTCGGACAGGAGCTTGTCCAGCTCCTGCTCTCTGCGTGAGTCGGCGAAGTCGACCGCGCTGCGGTACGCCGCCGCTGTGCGCGCCAGATCCTCGAACATGCCCCACACCTGGTTGTAGAGCCGCTCCTCCATGGACCAGCCGGTCGCATCGCCCGCGACGGGCTGCGCGGGCTCTCCGGGCGGAGCCGGGGCCGCGGTCGGCGGGGGTGGCGGTGGCGCGCTCTGCCGACCGGGGTGGTGGTAGTTGATCGGGCCGCCGGAGGCGGGTGACGTGCCGGGGTCCCGCGCGCCGGTGACGTCGTACGGGGATCCCTGCTGCGGCGCGACGGGCGGTCTCTGGTGCGGCGGTACGGGGCCGGAGGTGCCCTGGGGTGCCGCGGGGGCGGTCGTCTGCCGTGTGCGGTCGGACTCCGGCAGGCGCGGCGGGGGCGGGGCAACCGAGCGGGCCAGGCCCTGGATCACCGCTTCGTTGATGCTGTCCGCGAGTTGCCGGGCCTCGGACAGGCCCTGGTCGGTGAGGAGTGCGGCGAGGCCGCCCGCGTACCCCTGGCCGACGGCGCGCACTTTCCATGCGCCCTGTCTGCGGTAGAGCTCCAGCGCGACGACGGCGGACTCCGAGTCCAGGCCGGTGATGGTGTAGCTGGCGACCTCGGAGCCGTCCAGGCCGGTGACCACGACGAAGGGAGCGGCGACGGCGCCGAACCGCACCGGACCGCCGGTCCCCGTCGGCAGGGCGAGCAGCACATTGACCCGGTGCACGCTCTCCGGCAGGGCGTCCAGGTCGAACGCGAGGCGGTGATCGGCCGCCGCCTGTCTGGAGACCTCCAGGCCCGGCAATGTGGGCGTACCCGGGTGGGCCACCCAATCGACGCCGCACACCTTGCCCTGTTCGTCGCTGAGCGTGGCCCCGGCCACGATCGGTTTGCCGGCGGAGACCCGAACCTCGAGTCGGACCTGGGGAAGCGGATGGTTCTGTCCCCGGACCAGCTCGGCCGTCATCGTCTCGTCCCCCTGTGTCGCTCGGTGCGCTCCGTGTCCAGGCCTCCTGTAGCTCTACAGATGGGGCAGGATCGCCGGCATCAGGTCCTGGAAGGTGCGCCCGTTGGCCGGTGTGCCCAAGGCCGTCATGCTCCATCCCGCGCCCGTGCGGTGCACCTTGGCCATGATCTGCGCCGTGTACGGGCCGCCGCCCGCCAGCGTGTAGCGGGCCAGCTCCTGACCGTTGGTCTCGTCGACGAGGCGGCAGAACGCGTTCTGCACCTCCTGGAATGTCTGGCCGGTGAACGAGTTCACGGTGAAGATGATCTGGTCGATGTGGACCGGGACGCGCTGCAGGTCGACGAGGATCGCCTCGTCGTCGCCGCCCTGGCCCACACCGCCGACGAGGTTGTCCCCGGTGTGCCGCACGGAGCCGTCGTCGCTGACGAGGTGGCGGAAGAAGACCACGTCCACGGGCTGCTTGTCCGCGAACAGCACGGCGGACGCGTCGAGGTCGATCTCCCGGGTGCGCGAGCCGAACAGCCCGCGCCGGGGGGCGGCCTGCCAGCCGAGCCCCATGCGCACAGCGGTCAGCGAGCCTCCGTCGTTCTTCTGCAGACTGATGGCCTGACCCTTGGTCAAGTTGACGGTCACGCGCTGTTCCCCTCTCGAGCAGACCCTGTCGGCCGCGGCCTTTGCGGATACCAGAACCCTACGCAGCGGCACTGACAGTGCCGAACCCCGGCTCGCGCTTTGTGTCGGTCTTGCAACACACCGCGCGTGTCCGGGGTCCTGCATGGGCGGCAAGGACGTCAGGCCAACCCCGCCTCCCTCATCTGGCGCAGTTCCTTCTTCATCTCGGAGACCTCGTCGCGCAGCCGTGCCGCGATCTCGAACTGCAGGTCTGCGGCGGCTGCGCGCATCCGTTCCGTCAGCTCCTCGATCTGCTCGGCGAGTTCGGCCGCGGGGCGGTCGGTCGGGACCGCCTCCTTGGCCTTCGCGGCCTTGCCGCCCTTGGCCGCCTTGCCGCTGAGCGAGGGCACGGGGGCCTTGGCGCCTTTGCCGTCCTTCGTCTTGCGGTAGCCCGTGCCGAGCAGCTGCTCCGTGTCGACGTCCTCGCGGGCGATCTGCGCCACGATGTCGTTGATCTTCTTGCGGAGCGGCTGCGGGTCGATGCCGTTCGCGGTGTTGTACGCGACCTGCTTCTCGCGGCGGCGGTTGGTCTCCTCGATGGCCTTCTCCATCGCCGGGGTGATCTTGTCGGCGTACATGTGGACCTGGCCGGAGACGTTGCGCGCGGCCCGGCCGATGGTCTGGATGAGCGAGGTGCCCGAGCGCAGGAAGCCTTCCTTGTCGGCGTCGAGAATCGCCACGAGGGAGACCTCGGGCAGGTCGAGGCCCTCTCGGAGGAGGTTGATGCCGACCAGGACGTCGAACTCGCCGGAGCGCAGCTCGCGCAGCAGCTCCACACGGCGCAGGGTGTCCACATCGCTGTGCAGATAGCGCACCTGGATGCCCAGTTCGAGGAAGTAGTCGGTGAGGTCCTCGGCCATCTTCTTGGTGAGGGTGGTGACCAGGACGCGCTCGTCCTTCTCGGTGCGCTTGCGGATCTCGTGCACCAGGTCGTCGATCTGACCTTCGGTGGGCTTGACCACGACCTCGGGGTCGATGAGACCGGTGGGGCGGATGATCTGCTCGACCTGGCTGTCCGAACGCGAGAGCTCGTACTGCCCGGGGGTCGCCGACAGGTACACCGTCTGGCCGATGCGCTCCTGGAACTCCTCCCACTTCAAGGGACGGTTGTCCAGGGCGGATGGCAGCCGGAAGCCGTGCTCCACGAGGGTGCGCTTACGGGAGGCGTCGCCCTCGTACATCGCGCCGATCTGGGGCACTGTGACGTGCGACTCGTCGATGACGAGCAGGAAGTCGTCCGGGAAGTAGTCCAGCAGCGTGTTCGGCGGGGAGCCGGGCGCCCGGTCGTCGAAGTGCATCGAGTAGTTCTCCACGCCGGAGCAGGTGCCGATCTGGCGAAGCATCTCGATGTCGTACGTCGTGCGCATCCTGAGGCGCTGCTCCTCCAGGAGCTTGTTCTGCTTCCTCAGCTCGGCCAGGCGCTCGTCCAGCTCCTGTTCGATGCCCCTGACGGCCCGCTCCATGCGCTCGGGTCCCGCGATGTAGTGGGAGGCCGGGAAGACGTACAGCTGCTGGTCGTCGCTGATGACCTCGCCGGTGAGCGGGTGGAGGGTGGACAGGGCCTCGATCTCGTCACCGAACATCTCGATGCGGACGGCCAGCTCCTCGTAGACCGGGAAGATCTCGATGGTGTCGCCGCGCACCCGGAAGGTTCCGCGCGCGAACGCCACGTCGTTGCGCGTGTACTGGATGTCGACGAAGCGGCGCAGCAGTTCGTCGCGGTCGATCTCGTCGCCGACGTTGAGGCTGACCATGCGGTCCACGTACTCCTGGGGAGTACCGAGGCCGTAGATGCAGGAGACCGAGGCGACCACGACGACGTCGCGGCGGGTGAGCAGCGAATTGGTCGCGGAGTGGCGCAGGCGCTCCACCTCCTCGTTGATCGAGGAGTCTTTCTCGATGTACGTGTCCGACTGCGGGACGTATGCCTCGGGCTGGTAGTAGTCGTAGTACGAGACGAAGTACTCGACCGCGTTGTTCGGCAGCAGCTCGCGGAACTCATTGGCCAGTTGGGCGGCCAGCGTCTTGTTCGGTGCCATCACCAGGGTGGGGCGCTGAAGCTTCTCGATCATCCACGCGGTGGTGGCGGACTTGCCGGTGCCGGTCGCGCCGAGCAGCACCACGTCCTTCTCACCTGCGCGGATGCGCTTCTCCAGTTCGGCGATGGCCGAGGGCTGGTCGCCGCTCGGCTGGTAGGGGCTGACGACCTCGAAGGGCGCCACCGTGCGTTCGATCTGTGAAACGGGCCGCATGCAGTCCACCGTACGACCCCGCACTGACAACGGGGACGGATCACCTGTTCTGCGGGGTGCGGGAGCCCCGGTGCCCGGCGCGCTGGCCCGAGCGGGAGAGCGGGCGCCGTCCGATGTGGGCGGCCTCGGGATGGGCCGGAACGCCGGGCTTGCGCTCCACGGGGGTCCAGTCGGGTTTGCCCATGACCATCAGAGGATCGAACAGTACGATGACGCCGGCCAGGCACAGGAAGGTGAGCGGGCCGATCATCAGCGGGGCGAGCAGGACGGCGGGCGAGTCACCGCCGGGGGCACCGGTGGAAGGGTGCAGATGGACGCTGAGGGCGGCCATGCCCGTGTAGTGCATACCGCTGACGGCGAGCCCCATGATGAGGCTCGCGCCGACACTCCACAGGAATCCGCGGATCTGTCCGGCCGCCCAGAGGGCGGCGGTGGCGGCGACGACCGCTATGCCGACGGACACGGCGACGGTGGCGGTGTTGTACTCGAGCACGCCGTTCAGGCGCATCCCGGCCATGCCCAGGTAGTGCATCGAGGCGATGCCCAGTCCGGTGATGGTGCCGCCGGTGAAGAGCGCCACTCCGGTCGCCCCCCGGTAGCCGACGATGAAGACGCCGATGCCGACCATGACGATGGCGACGCCGAGACTGGCGAACGTGATCGCCTTGTCGTAGTGGATGGGGGTCTGCTCGACGGTGAACCCCATCATGGCGACGAAGTGCATGGTCCATATGCCGGACCCGATCGTGGCCGAGCCGAGGGCGAGCCAGCCGACCCGCCAGGAGTGGGTGACCAGCATCGATCTGGTGGTGCAGCGCAGACCGAGCGCGCCGCCGAGGCAGGCCATGAGATACGCCACCACCGGTGTGACGAGGCCGTAACTGAAGCCGTCGACCGTGCCTTGCATGCGCGGCGCCCTTCCCACCCTGATGCGTCCCTGAATTCCGGAATTCCGGAAATGCCCCCATCCCCAGGACCGTGACGACGGTCAGGGTTGTGGCAGAGAGTATGACTCTCACCGGAACGGTCGAATGATTTTCCGGCAAAGAATCACCGCGCTGCCCCATTTGTGCTGCGCTTGTGCGTAGTTTCGAGTTACTCCGGTCAATTCCGTGACCGCTCCTTTCCCGCACCTTTTACTCTCTGCTGTCACCCTGGTGCCGTACGCCATCGCCTGACGCAAGGAGAACGCATGCACGCGCGCGCTGCCGCCGTCGCGGCCATCGCAGTCTTCGGGCTCAGCGTCGTCATACTGCCCACGCCCCACGCCGGTGCCACTGGTGGTGACGCTCTGGTCGTCGTCGCCCACCGCGGCGCCTCCGCGTACGCGCCCGAGAACACCCTGGCTGCCATCGACCGGGCCGCAGCCATGGGTTTCGGCTGGGTCGAGAACGATGTGCAGCGCACCAAGGACGGCCGGCTCGTCGTCATCCACGACGACACGCTGGACCGCACCACCGACGCCAAGCGCCTGTTCCCGCACCGGGCGCCCTGGAGGGTGAAGGATTTCACCGCCGCGGAGATCGCACGCCTGGACGCCGGCAGCTGGTTCGGCACCCGGTACGCGGGCACGCACATCCCGACGCTGCGGCAGTACATGGAGCGGGTGTCGCACAACCACCAGAAGCTGGTCCTGGAGATCAAGGCCCCCGAGCTGTACCCGGGCATCGAGCGCGAGATCCTCAAGCTGCTGGCCGACGAAGGCTGGCTCGACCCCGAGCACCTCAAAAACCGGCTGATCGTCCAGAGTTTCAGCGCGGACAGCGTGCGGACGGTCCACGACCTTCGGCCGGGCATCAGGACCGCGTTCCTGGGCACGCCCCGGGTAACGCAGCTGCCTGCGTACGCCCGGTTCGCCGACCAGATCAACTCGGGGGAGACGAAGCTCTCGGCCGGCTACGTCTCCGCGGTGCACGCGGTCAAAGGTCCGCACGACAAGCCGCTGAAGGTCTTCACCTGGACCGTCAACAGCGCGAACGACGCCCGCCGGGTGGCCGGGTTCGGCGTGGACGGCATCATCACGAACGCCCCCGACGTGGTCCGCAGGGCGGTCAGCTCCTCCTGAGTCGGCGCGTGCGCCGGGGCGCGAAGGCCCGTCTCTGCTCGCGCCCCCGGGCATTGTCGGTGCCGCGCCGTACGGTGGGCACATGGACAGTCATGGGCATTACGAGCAGCAGGTGGTGTGGACCGTCGCCGTCACGGACATCGGTCCGCTGCTGTTGGCCGCCACGCGCGACGGGCTGGTGAACGTGGTGTTCCACGCGACGGACGCCGTGCGCGACAGAGCGCTGGAGCGGCTGGCGTCCCGTCTCGGCGCGGAACTCGTGGAGGACCCCGGCTCCCCGCTCCTGGCCGAGGCGATACGCCAGATGGCTGCCTACTTCGCGGGTGAGCGCCGGGACTTCGAGCTGCCCCTGGACTGGTCTTTGATCACCGGGTTCAACCGCCAGGTGCTGCGCGAACTGGCATCCACCGTGCCCTGCGGCACGGTGGTGGGGTACGGCGACCTGGCCGGCCGGGTCGGCCAGCCGGGGGCAGCCCAGGCCGTGGGCATGGCGATGGGCTCGAACCCGCTACCGGTGGTGGTGCCCTGCCACCGGGTCGTCGAGAGCGACGGTGGCATCGGCGGATTCGGAGGCGGGCTGGAGACCAAGCGGAAGCTGCTGGCGTTGGAAGGAGTGCTCCCGGAGCCGTTGTTCTGAGTCGACAGCCCGCGGGCGGGGGCCTCAGAGACTGATGTGGTACGCCTTGCGGAGCGTCTCGTGGACCGTCCAGGTCGTACGGTCGCCCTCACGCAGGACCGCCGCGTCGCCCGGGCCGACCTCGATGACGTCACCGCCCTCGACCTCGATGATGGCGCGGCCGCTGACCACCACGAAGAGTTCGTTCGCCTCGGTGTCGGTGACGACCCCGGGCGTGATCTGCCAGATGCCGCGCACCTGCTTGCCGTCGGCGGACTCCCACAGCACCTTGCCGGTCACGACGGGGTCCCCGGAGACGATCTGGGCCGGGTCGAGCGGCTCCGGTTCCAGTTCGGCATCGGGGATGTGCACGGCGAAGGACGGGGTGGTCTGAGTGTGTGTCGTCATGGCCGGTCACCCTAACCGCAGGTCCTCCCCGCTCTCCGCCCGGGTACGGCCGACGCCCCGTGGGGACGCTACTCGTAGTGGCGTGCCTCGAAGATGTTCCCGTCCGGGTCGCGGAAGTAGAAGCCGCGGCGGGCCGGACCACGGGCACCGAAGGAGCCGTGCGAGAAGTCCGAGACGGGGACGGCCCGGTCCTCCAGGCGTGCCCTCAGGGCCTCGAAATCGTCCCCGTTCAGGGACAGACACACATGGTTGACCGGATGTCCGGCGCTCGCGTCGGCCCCGGGGACCATCTTCATGCGCTCCGCGAGAGAGAGCGGGGCAAGGTCGAGGATGGTCTCCTCATTGACCCGGACGGAGGGGAACGACACCTTGCCCGCGGCGAATTCGTCGACCCTGAGGGGCTCGAGGCCGACCGCCTCTTCGTAGAAACCTGCGGCGGCGACCGGGTCCCGCACCCACAGAACAACATGATCGAGAACGAGGCGTGGCGTTGCGTTTGTCATCTCCCCAGGCTGGAGGCCTTTCCCCCGGCTCGCAAGGGTTTGGCCGGACGCGCCGCCCGCCAAGGATGAGGGAGAACCGGTGAGACCAGAAGAGAGCCGAGATGAGGGAGAACCGGAAGGCAGGAGGCAGGCGCGTGCTGGTGATGTCCGAAGAGGTGCGGGAGGCGCTCGCCGCGCATCGTCCGGTGGTGGCTCTGGAGTCGACGATCATCGCGCACGGGCTGCCCCGTCCGCGTAATCTCCAGGTCGCGCTGGAACTGGAGGACGTCGTCAGGCAGGAGGGCGCCGTACCGGCGACGATCGCGGTGCTGGACGGTCGGGCCCATGTCGGCCTGGACAAGCGGCAGGTGGAGCGGATCGCGAACGAGGAGGGGATCCGCAAGCTGGGGCATCGCGATCTGCCCCTCGCGGTGGCGGCGGGAGTGAGCGGGGCGACGACCGTGTCCGCTACGGCGCTGCTGGCCTCCCTCGCGGGCGTGCGGGTGTTCGCGACGGGCGGGCTCGGCGGGGTCCACCGGGAATGGACGGTGACCCAGGACGAGTCCGCCGACCTCGGTCTGCTGGCGCGGACCAGGATCACGGTGGTGTGCGCGGGCGTGAAGTCGATCCTGGACGTGCCGGCGACGCTGCAACGCCTGGAGACACTGGGCGTGGCGGTGGCCGGCTACCGCACGACGCACTTCCCGGGCTTCTACCTCTCCGACTCCGGGCATCCGGTCGACTGGACAGTGGAGTCCCCGGTGCAGGTGGCGGAGGTCATGCGTGCGCAGGACACGCTCGGCGGCCCGGAATCGGCGCTCGTCGTCGCTCATCCGGTGCCGGAGGACGAGCAACTCGATCCCGAGCTCCACGCGCGTGTGCTGGCCGACGCGTTGCACGCATGCGAGGAGGAGGGCGTCATCGGTCAGGCGGTCACGCCGTTCCTGCTGGACTATCTGGTGCGGCACACCGGCGGTGCCTCGCTGAGCGCCAATCTGGCGGCGGTGCGCGGCAACGTACGGCTCGCGGCGCGGATCGCGGCGGCCTGGGCGGGGGCGTGAGCGGGGGAACCGCTGGTCGCGACGTCCTCCGGCTACTCCTTGCGCCCCCACGCCGAGATCATCGGCGCCGTTGCCAAATCCATCGTTCCGGAGGCGACATGGGACAGATGCCGGTCGATCTCTTCGTCCGTGGCGAGGCCCGCGGTGACGAGCCGGTCCCGGATCTGACGGAACGTGGCGGCTTCGAGGGCCGAACAGGCCGGCGAGGCGATGGGGAAGTACGCGTCGGCCTCCACGCGGTGCAGGCCCGCCTCGCGGAGCAGGCGCGGGAGTCTGCGGCCATAGGAAAGGTCGGCGCCCCGTTCGGCGAGGAGCGTGCGGAAGCCGTTGCGCAGGCGGTTGGCGAGGCGCTGCTCCGGGCCGTGCTCGTCCGGGCAGCTGAGCGGCTGGAGTGCCGGGTCGGCGTCCTCGACCAGCAGCCGTCCGCCGGGCCGCAGCGCCTTGATCATCGATCGCAGCGCCCGCTCCCGGTCCGGTACATGGACAAGGACGAGTCGGGCGTGTACGAGGTCGAAGCCCTCCCCGGGCGGTTCCTCCGCTCCCACGTCGTGGGTGCGGATCTCGACGGGGGGATGTGCGGCGGCGACGGCCCACGAGGTGTCGATGTCGGTCGCGAGTACCTTGCCGGTCGGCCCGACCTTCTCGGCGAGCCAGGAGGTGACGGAGGTGCCGCCGGCGCCGACCTCCCAGCAGCGCCAGCCGGGTCCGATGCCGAGGTCCTCGATGTGGCGGAACGTCGTGGCGTCGAAGAGTGCGGACAGTGCATCGAAGCGCCGGCCCGCCTCGGTCTGCCGGTTGTCGAGGAGATACCCGTCGGATGGCGTCATAGGGGAATCATCCCAGGTCACCTGCCGGCCCATGGGAGGGGGATGCTCCCCGCGACCCGCGACGCCGCGGGCAGCCTCCCGGCTCGCACCCTCCGGACAGGCGCCCACGACGACCGCGCATCGAAGTGGAATGTTCCGTTTCCACAGGCTTTTCCGGTGATCGAGACGGACTGGCAGACTGGCTTGCGACGGCGTCCAGTGCGACGCGAGGAGATCCACGCAAGGAGATCCAGATGTCCATGGCAGGGAATCTGCGGAAGGTCGCAGGCCTCGGTGGCCTCCGCAAGGTGGCACGGTTGGCGCGGCGTCGTACGCGCGTCGACCTGAGCCACCCCGCCCGGTCACCGCTGGGCTCCGCGGTGGTCAACTGCGTGACGTACCAGGGCGGCGTGCGCGTCCCCGACTGCGGCGATCTGGTCGAAGCCGTCGAGCGGGTCCGCAAGAGCGACGACGGCTTCGTCTGGCTCGGGCTGAGCGAGCCGACGCAGCAGGAGTTCGCGGGCATCGCCGAACTCTTCGACCTGCATCCGCTGGCGGTCGAGGACACAGTGAAGGCCCACCAGCGCCCGAAGCTGGAGCGGTACGGGGACACACTGTTCGCGGTCTTCAAGACCGTCTACTACGTGGAACACAAGGAGTTGACGGCGACGAGCGAACTGGTGGACACCGGCGAGATCATGGTGTTCATCGGTCCGCACTTCGTCGTCACGGTGCGGCACGGTCGGCACGGCTCGCTCGGCCCCCTGCGCGAGGAGCTGGAGGCCGACCCGCGGCAGCTCGCCAAGGGGCCCGCCGCGGTGCTGCACGCGATAGCGGACCATGTGGTGGACGAGTATCTGAATGTCACGGACGCGGTGCAGGAGGACATCGACCAGGTCGAGACGGACGTGTTCACGGAGAACGGCGCGCGGCTGGATCCGGGGCGCATCTACCAGCTCAAGCGTGAACTCCTGGAGATGAAGCGGGCGGTGGCGCCGTTGGACCGTCCCATCCAGGAGCTGGCCACCCGTCCGACCCGGGGGATCGCCCCGGAGATACAGGCGTACTTCCGGGACGTCTCCGACCATCTGCAGCGGGCCACCGAGCAGATAGCCGCCTTCGATGAACTGCTCAACTCGATTCTGCAGGCGCATCTCGCGCAGGTGAGTGTCGCGCAGAACGAGGACATGCGGAAGATCACGGCTTGGGCCGCGCTGGTCGCGGTGCCGACCATGGTCACCGGCATGTACGGCATGAACTTCGACCACATGCCGGAGCTGCACTGGAGGTTCGGCTACCCGCTGGTCCTGATCGTGATAACCGCCGCCTGCCTCGCCCTGTACCGAGGGTTCAAGCGCAATGGCTGGTTGTGACTGCGCGCGCCCCTCGCGGGGGTGCGCTTCGTTCCCGGCCCGCGATGCTCAACGGCTGCCGGCCGGGCGGGCGGGCGCACGTCCGGCCGGTCGAGGCGCGGTCGATGAGTGGACCGGGTCAGCGCGTCGAGCTCTTCGCGTAGACGCTCTCGACCCACGTGGCGAGCTGCCCCTCTGTCAGGTGCTCGGCCAGGTCCGATTCGCTGATCATGCCGACAAGGCGCTTGTTCTCGATGACGGGAAGTCTGCGGATCTGGTGCCCTCCCATCTCCGCGAGCACTTCGCCGATGTCGGCGCCGGAGTCGATCCAGCGCGGTGTGCCCTTGGCCATCTCGCCCGCGGTCACGCGCGAGGGGTCGTGGCCCATGGCCACACAGCCCACCACGATGTCGCGGTCGGTGAGGATGCCGCAGAGCCGTTCGTTCTCGTCACTGATGGGCAGCGCACCGACGTTGAGTTCGCGCATCAACTGGGCGGCGCGGTCCAGGGTCTCGTGGGCCGGGATCCACTGGGCGCCACGGTGCATGATTTCTCCGGCGGTGGTCATGAAGTACCTCCTGGAACCGGAAAGCCGGCGCGGCACGGGACGCACCGCATGTCCCGGCGCCCCTTCATTCTCGCCGTGCCATGAGGGAAACGCACCCGGAACGCTCCGGGCCACGGCGGTGCGTCGGCTGCGGCGCGGGTGCGGGGCACCCGAGCGCGGCGACGGCGTCCACGCTCAGGCTGAGCAGTCCACGATCTTCCGCGGGACGACACGGATGATCACGCGGACCTCATCGCCCTTCTCGCCCGCAATGCCGATGCCGAGGTACTTGTGCGACAGCTCGTGGGCGGGCGTCCTGGAAACACTGCTTACATGCGCGCGCATGTAAAGAGGCTGCGCTGGGTCCTCGCGTTCTCAGCCGTTCCAGGCCGGGTGGCGCGGGTCGTCCGCGCGGATCAGCACGTCGGCGGCGGCGCCCGGGTCCGTCTCCGCCTCGTAGCGCTCAAAGGCCGAGAGGGTCCAGTGCTCGGACTCGGAGGTGCGACGGCGCAGGGCGCTGGGCGAGAGGAGTACATGGACGCTCAGATCGAAGGGAAACCAGTGCCGCAGCAGGAGCGGACCGTGGAGCAACAGAAAGCCGCCGGACGGTAGTTGGACGTAGGGGCTGCGGGTGGCGCGGTCGGTGACCGGGTCCCACAGGTCGGGCAGGACGCGGCCGTCGCCGCCTGGTTCGAGCGGGCCGAAGACCTCACGCCACAGAGCGCCGGTGTCGAGCCAGCCATCGAAGTAGGAGTCCGGGTCCCGACGGCCGTGCTCGAAGCGGAGGGACGCCGGCCGCAGGAAACCTTCTGCGCCGACGACGAGGCAGGACCGGCCACGTATCCGCAGCGCCTCGGACACACGCCGGGCAAGGTCGCCGGGGCGCGCGACCGGGGCCCCGTCGAAGGCGATGCGCGGCCAGAGGCTGCCGTCGCGGGGCTTCAGATCGAGCAGCCGGTCGGCGAGGAGGTCACCGAGCCGTTCCCAGGTGATCGCTTCGAGACGCACACGGCCCATGATGCCGCGCCGCGACGGCGAACCCCGGCGCGGCCGGTGCGGACGCAGGCGAAGCGGAGCCGATGCACCACGGAGCGGGCGAGCCGGTGGGGCCGTCACGACCGCCATGCGGGACCGGGTGGATGCAGCCCATGGCCGTCCTGTCGCAGGGGGCAGTCAGGAGCGCGACAAGGCGTGATCGGCCGAGCACACGCGTTCGGCCACTCCCAGCCGAGAAGGTGACTTGTGGTGACGCGCCGGGGCGGGAAAGATCTCGGGGATCGAGGGGTCGAAGGACCGAAGCGGGGGTTGACATGATCGATGGGCCGTATTTCGCACTGACCATGCTGGGGGCGCTCGGGACCGGACTGGTGGCGGGGGTGTTCTGCGGGTTCTCCACGTTCGTGATGAAGGGGCTCGGTTCGTTGCCGCCGGCCCAGGGAGTCGCGGCGATGAACGCGATCAACAGGGCCGCGACGACACCGGCGTTCATGATCGTGTTCATGGGGTCGGCGGTGCTGTGCGCCATGCTCGCCGTGGTGACGTTCGTGCTGTGGCCCGAGGGCGCCACGGTGGAGCTGCTCACGGGAAGCGCTCTGTATCTGATAGGCGCCTTCGGAGTCACCGTCGTGGCGAACGTACCCCGTAACACCTCGCTGCTCAGGATGGACCCGGATTCTCAGGAAACGGCCGTGTACTGGCGTACGTACCTGAGCGAGTGGACGATATGGAACCACGTCCGCATGGTCGCGTCGGCCGGCGCGACGCTGTCCTACGTCCTCGCCCTCGCCTGAGCCCCGGGGCGCCGTCACAATGGCCTCGCCGCCGGGGAGCGGACGGTGCGGTGGCGTCGTATGGTGGCACGCAAAGACCCGGTACGCATACGCAAGGGGAAGGCCATGGCCGATCCCAAGGGTTTTCTGACCACACCCCGTGAGGAATGGCCGCGCCGGCCCGTCGAGGAGCGGGTGCGCGACTGGAACGAGGTGTACGTCCCGGGTGCGCTACTGCCGATCATCAGCCGTCAGGCGAACCGGTGCATGGACTGCGGCGTCCCCTTCTGCCACGACGCCTGCCCGCTCGGAAATCTGATCCCCGAGTGGAACGGCCTCGTCTCGCGCGAGGACTGGCGGGCGGCGAGCGACCGGCTGCACGCCACGAACAACTTCCCGGAGTTCACGGGGCGGTTGTGCCCGGCGCCATGCGAGGCGGGGTGCGTGCTCGCCATCAACCAGCCGGCGGTCACCATCAAGAACGTGGAGGTCGCGATCGCCGACCGGGCCTGGGAGGAGGGATTCGCGCCGCCGCGTGCGCCGGAGCGGCTGTCGGGACGGACCGTCGCCGTCGTCGGGTCAGGGCCGGCGGGACTCGCGGCGGCCCAGCAACTCACGCGCGCCGGGCACACGGTGGCCGTGTACGAGCGCGCGGACCGGATCGGGGGGCTGCTGCGCTACGGCATACCGGCGTTCAAAATGGAGAAGCGGCATCTCGACCGGCGACTGGAGCAGATGCGCGCCGAGGGGACGAGGTTCCGCACCTCGACGACCGTGGGAAAGGATGTCGGGGCCGAGGAGCTGCGTGCGCGGCACGACGCCATGGTGATCGCGACGGGCGCCACGGCATGGCGCGAACTGGACGTTCCCGGGCGGGGGTTGGCCGGCATTCAGCAGGCGATGGAGTATCTGCCGCTGGCCGACCGGGTGTGTGAAGGGGACCTGGAGGTCTCCCCGTTGTCGGCGGCCGGCAAGCACGTCGTGATCGTGGGGGGCGGGGACACCGGCGCGGACTGTCTGGGGACCGCGGTGCGCGAAGGTGCGGCGTCCGTGACCCAGCTCGACATCTATCCGCAGCCTGAGGCGGAGCGGGACGCGGACTCCGAGCCCTGGCCGACGTATCCGAAGATCTACCGGCTCTCCGCCGCGCACGAGGAGGCCCGCGATCTGCGGACGGCGCCCGCGGCGGACGCGGACGCGCGGCTCTTCGCGGCGTCCACGCTCCGCTTCACGGGGGACGCGAACGGGCATGTGCGGGCGCTACACCTGGTCGAGGTGGACGAGCGGCGCCGACCGCTGCCGGACTCCGGGCGGACGCTGCCCGCCGACCTTGTGCTGCTCGCGCTCGGGTTCTCCGGGCCCGACCGCGCGGACGGCCTGATCAACCAGCTCGGGCTCGCGCTCGATGCACGCGGAACGATCGCGCGGGACGAGGGCTTCGCGACGAACGTCCCCGGTGTGTACGCCGCAGGGGACGCCGCACGCGGACAGTCGCTGATCGTCTGGGCGATCGCGGAGGGGCGGTCCGTGGCGGCGGCGGTGGACCGCCGGTTGACGGGTGGCGCGTCGCGTCTGCCTGCACCGATCGGGCCGTACGACCGGCCGATGAAGGTGTAGCGCGGCGCCGCGGTCGCCCATCGGAGGACCACGGCCGCCACCGGACCGGTTCCTCCCCCACTTCCTCATACGCGAGGAACAGCCCCGTCAGCGCTCGTCCGTGCCCGCCCTCTTCCCCGTCGACAGGGCGATGCGGTTCCACGTGTTGATGGTGAGGATCAGGGCGAGGACATGGGCCAGCTCCTCGTCCGTGAAGTGGTCGGCCGCCTGCGCGTAGACCTCGGCGGGGACGCCCGCGTCGGCCACCAGGGTCACTGCCTCCGTGAGCGCCAGGGCCGCCTGTTCCCTCGGGGTGAAGAAGTGGCGCGCCTCCCGCCACACCGCCACCATGTGCAGCCGGTCCTCGCTCTCGCCCGCCTTTCGCGCGTCGTTCGTGTGCATATGGAGGCAGTACGCGCAGTGGTTGAGGTGGGAGGCCCGGATCTGGATCAGTTCCACCAGGGCCGGATCAAGGCCCTCGCGGGTCGCGGCGTCGAAGCCGATGAGGGCACGGAAGGCCCTCGGAGCGGCCTTCGCGAAGTTGATGCGCGGCGTCTCCGTGAGGTCCGCCGTCACCGGGGTCACTGTCGTCTGCGTCGTCATGACCACAAACCTAGAGCCCTCAAAGACCTACCCTATGGTTCATTTCCATGGAGGAATCGTGGGTCAATTCCGCCCGGTGCCTCGGTACTGATCTGCGTCTTGAACTGTCCGATCCAGGCGGTCGCCGAGCCGCGCTGATCCGGACACTGCGCGAGGCCGTGCACAACGGTCGGCTCGCCCCGGGTACACGCCTGCCGCCGTACCGTTCACTCGTCGCCGGCCTCGACGTCACCCGCAACACGGTCGCGTACGCGGAGCTCGTCGCGGAGGGCCGGCCCACCACCCGTCAATGCACGGGGACGCGGGTCGCCGAGTGCACCGGCCTCTGCACAGCCACGCGCGCGTACCGGTAAAGGAACCCCCACACGCGTGCGGCCCGTTTCGAGCGGCGCGCGCTGCCGCCGGAGTGAGCGACGCGGGCCGGGCCGAGGCCCGGCCCGTGTACCGCGCACCCTCCGCTACCAGTCATACGTCCGTGCGGGGTGCGCCTTGCTCGTGTCGATGACGACGGCGTCCTGGGCGTCATCCTGCCCGGTCATAAGGAACTCCGTAAGTCTCTGAGGAAGTCGGTGATCAAGTGAAGTGAAGGCCATGGTGGTGGTGCGGATAACAAGGTCGATGAGCAGCAAGAAAGCTACGAGAGAAGGAAGTCGGCCTCCCCCGCCTTGGCCCCCTGGATGAACGCGGTCATCTCGGCGGAGGTGTAGATCAGCGCGGGCCCGTCCGGGTCGGTGGACTGGCGGACGGCGATCCGTCCGTCGGCGAGCTTCATCGCCTCCAGGCAGTTGCCGCCGTTGCCCCCGCTCCACGGCTTGTGCCAGCCCTCACTGCCCAGTTCACCGGCGGGCATGCCGTTGTAGACGCGCTTGCGCGACGTAATGCGATCCATTCACAGCTCCTTGCGGAGATCCTCCAGGATCTCCTTCGTGCGTTGTGCCGTAGCGGCCTGGGCCGCCATGCGGTCCATGACCTCGAGGTGGGTCGCCACCTCGGCGCGCGCGTCCAGGTAGACCGCGCCGGTCAGGTACTCGCTGTAGACCATGTCCGGCAGTTCTGACATGGCAAATCGGAACAGTACGAAAGGCCCGTAGGTGCCTGGATGCGGGCCCGAGGAGAACTCGAGCACCTGCAGCGTCACATGGGGTAGCTGCGTGACCTCCAGCAGCCTTTCGACCTGGGCGCGCATGACCTGCGGGCCGGCGACCGGGCGGCGCAGCACGGTCTCGTCCATCACCGCCCAGATGCGGGGCGCGTCCTCACGCGTGAGCAGCTCCTGACGCTGCATACGCAGCGCCACATGGCGCTCGATGTCCTCGGGCCTGGTCTGCCCGATGGCACCCGATTCCAGGACACCCCGGGCGTATTCGTCGGTCTGCATGATCCCGGGTACGAAGTGGGGCTCGTACTGACGGATGAGCGCGGCCGCACCCTCCAGGCTGACGTACATCGAGAACCAACCCGGCAGGATGTCGTGGAAACGCTGCCACCAGCCCGGCTTGTTGGCCTCCTCGGCCAGTTGGACGAAGGCCTCGGCCTCCTCGTCGCTCACCCCGTACGACTTCAGCAGGAGCTGGAGGTACGGGATCTTCAGTGCGACCTCGGCCATCTCCATACGGCGGACGGTGGCGGGGGCGACGCGCAGGACACGCGCGGCCTCCTCGCGCTTGAGACCCGCACGTTCGCGCAGGTCCAGCAGGCGTCGACCGAGAACGACCTGACCGACCGTCGGCGCCGACCGCGGCTCACTCATCTTGCGCCTCCTCCCATCCCCCGGTGCCCTGACCGTCCTTCGGTGCCCAGAAAGCCCAGACGGCGCCGTTCGAAACCCTTCCGCACCGTTCCGCGCCCGTGTTCGCAGGTGTCCGGTGAACTCCTGGCATGGGCGCCGGACTCGAGGTCCGTGCATCAGATCCCAACTGGCGCCGTTCGGCGTGCTGTTGCGAGCAGTGTGCCACGCCGACCCCCGGAGTCATACTTCACTCTGCAATTTTCAGAGTGACTCTTGCCAAGTGTTCACGACGGGGCGATAGTGGCAAGCGTGATTCCGCCCGCGCCGTTAGAAGCAGATGCCGCCGCAGACCGGTTCGACCCGGGCGGCGCCACAGCGCTGCGCCTCAGCGCAGCCGAGCGCCGATTCCGCTTCGAGCTGGCCGCGCACCCGAGCTCCGTCGCACGGGCACGGCATCTGACGCGTGCCCGGCTGACCGGATGGGCGGTGGGCGAGGACACGTGCGACACGGCCGCCCTGGTCGTGTCCGAACTGGTGACCAACGCGATCGTGCACACCGCCGGTGAGTTCGTCGTCTGTGAGTTGCACGACGAGGGCGACCTGGTGCGCATAGCCGTACGCGACGAAGGGTGCGCTCCGGGTGATCCGCACCCCTCTGCGCAGCGGCCCGAGGAGGAGCACGGTCGCGGACTGCTTCTCGTCGCCGCCCTGTGCCAGGCCTGGGGAGCCCAGGAGGCGGGGCCCGGGCTGCTGGTCTGGGCCGAGCTGGAACGGGCGACCGAGCAGCCGGCAACCGGCGGGCACTCCCTCCCGGCGCAGCCGTCCCGGGACCTGTCGTGTTCCGGCGACAGGTCCCGGGCGACCGAGGACACCACGGCACGGTGCGACCTCGGTTGGAGTGCGAAGAAACCCCCGTCGGACGGCCGGGACTCCGGGGCGGAGGCGTCCCGGGGGGCGGGGGCCGCATGGGTGTGAGGGATATGCGGAGCGCCACAGGCCCTGGGACCTCGGCCCTGGCCCTGGACTCGCTGGTCCGCCTCGGCCGGGCGCGGCAGGCATCCGAACCGGTGTCGAGGCGGCTTGCCCTGCCCGAGGGTATGACGGTTCCGCTCGGTTGCGACGCGGTGGCCGTGCCCGCCGACTACGGACCGTTGCTGCTGCCCCGACTGCCGCGAGTGGGATGTGTGTACGCCGACCGGGCCGAGTGGTGGTGGATCGTGCCGTCCGACTCGGACGTCGCCCTGGACTGGCCCGCGCCGGCGCGCTACGCCGCGGGCGCCCTCGTCCCGGACTCGCCGACCGTGCCCGGGCTCATCCACCGGCCGCACGACACCGTGCCGTACACCCCGCCGATCCCGCTCTATCTCGCCCTGTGCCGGCTCACGGGCACACCGCCGGTGTGGTCGCGCCCGCTCAGCGCGTGACCGTACGGCACGTATGGGCGCATGATGGCGCGCCCGGCCACCAGGCGTTCAACGCCCGCCACTCGGTCCTTGATGAATGACGGTCAGGTGCGGAGGAACGTGGGCTTGACGCCCGTCTCGACTGCGAAGGCCTACCGGCCGACGGAGCCTTTCGTGGACGACAGGACGTTCTCGAAGAGTTCCTCCGCCGACACGAGAGCCCGCGCGAGCACGTCGGGACCGGCCGTCAGCCCCGTCACGATCCCGTCGACGCCCCGCAGCCCCGCCCGCTCCAGCAGACACTTCTCGTTGGTCACCCACTCCCCTCGCTCGGCGAGCACGGCGTGGGAAGTCTGGGCCGCGGCTGTGGCGAGGGCGCCTGCGACCTCGGTGAGACGGCCTTTCGGGGCGTGGTTGGCCTTCGCGTACCCGAGCGTGGCGCGGGCTGTGCCGTACCAGCGTTCGGCGGCGGAGGCGCGCAGCTTCTCGGGATACGTTTCCGGGCGCGGGAGTGTGCCCCGCAGCACGCGGTTGTCGGCGAGTTCCGCGACCACCAGGTAGCTGGGGATGCCGGCGAGATGGAAGAGCAGCGGCTCCACGTGGAAGCGGCCCTCCTCCGCCTCAGCCAACTGGTGCTCCACGACGTCGAGATCGCGATAGTGGATGTCGACGCGACGGCCCTCGATGGTCAGCCAGGCGCCGCCGTTGAAGACTCCGCCACCCCAGCCGCCGATCTCCGAGACCTCTCCGGGCCAGCCGACAGCACGCAGGTCGGCGGGGTCGAAGTCCGGGCCCCGGTAGTAGACGGCCAGGTCCCAGTCGCTGTCCGGGCCGTGGGTGCCCTGGGCCCGGGAGCCGCCGAGGGCGACGGCGCGCACCCCTGGAAGGGCGGCGAGGCGGTCCGTGACGCCGCCCAGGAACATCTCGTCGTCCGTGGTCACCGGCGGGTGTCCCCGATGGTCGGGGCGCCCATCGTGTGGGCCTGGGCAACCGTGCCGTGCCGCACACCACCGCCGATGGCCTTCGTGACGGCCGCCCCGGCCCCAGCGCGGGAACCGGGCGCCCTCCGCGTCATGGGGGCGGTCGCTCCCGCCACCGCCCGTTCCGTCAGCCTGTCCACCGGTCCCCCTTCGTCGCGGCTACGACGCCTACGGTACGTCGCCCCGGTCGGGGGCGAGTCGTTCTTGTGCGGGCGCGGTCGAATTCAGGTGCGGGCACAGTCCCGAACGTGCATCATCGGCAGGCCGTCGTCCGGCCGGCGCACGGTCGGCCGAACCGAATGCCGTTCCGGGAGGTACTCCATGCTCGAGCGCGTCACCGTTCCCAGCCTCTTCCCTCCGCCCCGCTATGCGCACGCGTCCGTCGTAGAGGCGGGGACCCGGCTCGCTTTCCTCGCCGGGTCCGTGCCTCTCGATGCCGACGGCAAGCTCGTCGGTGAGGGCGATCCGGTGCGGCAGGCCCGGCAGGTGCTCGCCAACCTCGGCGAGCAGTTGCGTGCGGTCGGCAGCGACATGGCGCATGTCGTGTCGACGGATGTGTACGTGGTGAGCGGCGAGCCCGCGGTGCTCTCGGCGGTCTGGGACGTCGTCGAGACCTCGGGGCTCAGTACCGGGCCGCACTCCTCGACGCTCATCGGGGTGGCCTGCCTCGGGTACACCGGGCAGCTTGTGGAGATCACCGCGACGGCCGTCGTTCCCGCGGGTGCCGAGGACGCCTAGTACCCCGGCAGGCAACGTTTGCCCGTCAAGGAGCGGCGTCATGGGGGCACCTCCCGCTCTGGGGGTCCCCCCGCTCGAGCGGAGCCGAGAGTGGGGGAGAAGCCGAGAGTGGGGGAGCGTGCTCTGGGGGTCCCTCTGCTCGAACCATGCTTCCACCGTAGGGCGGGCCGTGGGGGGCCGGGCCTGGCGCCCACAGCCCGTACGGAAATGCCGTCGGATCCGCACGCTCAGGGAGCTAAGGTCGGACCATGGCTTTCGAAGGTGCGGACGACGACAGGGCGGACGGGTCCGAGCAGATCCGTGCGACCGCGACGGGCCGGGAATCCGAGGCTCGCCGGGACCCTGAGGCGGACGAGCGGGGCTCCGGAACGGACGGGGAGGGCCGGGTGACCGGCGCAGGAGGTTCCGCCGGCCCGACGGCGGTCGACGCGAAGACCGCCGCCGTGGCGGCCGCCGAGGCGGCCGGACCATCGAACGGCGAGACCGTGCGCATCGACAGCTGGATCTGGTCCGTGCGACTTGTGAAAACCCGCTCGACCGGCGCCGCCGCCTGCCGGGGCGGGCATGTGCGGGTGAACGGCGAGCGGGTCAAACCCGCGCACTCCGTGCGCGTGGGCGACGAGGTACGTATGCGGCACGAGGGCCGGGAGCGGATCGTCGTCGTCAAGCGTCTGATCCGCAAGCGGGTGGGCGCCCCGGTGGCCGTGCAGTGCTACATCGACAACAGCCCGCCCCCGCCGCCCCGCGAGGCGATCGCCCCGGCAGGCATCCGCGACCGCGGCACGGGCCGCCCCACCAAACGCGACCGCCGCGACATGGAACGTCTGCGCGGCCTGGGCGCGCCCCCGGGCGGCGGCTTCAGCGCCGAGGGCCGGTCCGGGGGCCGGGGCAGCTCCGGCGGCCAGGGCCGACCCCATGGTCGAAGCGGCGCCGGCGGGCTCTGAGTGCGGGGCGGCCGGGCCCGGCGACACCCCGCCCCGCCCGGAAAGCCCTCCGAGGAGCCTTCGGGACCGCGTGCGTCAGGCCCGGCGGCGTACCAGGCGCAGCAGCTCCGCCGTCCGGTTCCGGCGGGCCCAGGCGATCAGGATCAACGGGACCATCAGGATCAGCGGCGTCGCGGCATTCTCACCGTCGAAGGCGGTGAGCTGCGCGATGAACGCGCCCACCATCAGCGCGGAGAGCGCCACCGCCGCGACCGATGACAGCACCGGTATCAACAGCGCCACCGCACCGGCCAGTTCGAGCGCGCCGATGGTGTACATCCCCCCGCTCCCCCAGCCCATCCTGTCGAAGGACTCGACGGCCGACGGATGCGCGATCAGCTTGGGCAGCGCGCTCGCGATCCCGTAGAAGAGCGCGAGCGCGATCTGCAGAGCGCGCAGGGAGACCTCGGCACGACGGCTCCTGCCGTGGCCGAGGCTCCCCGAAGGGGCGGCGGAAGCGGCAGGGGTGACGGAAGCGGTGGTCTCGGACATGGGGTTCTCCTACGGGAAGCAATGTGCGCGGTGCTGTCACAGAGGTAGACCGGCCCACGCCCTGCAACTCACCGCCACCCGACCGGATTTCTCACGCTGGACCGCCTCCCCGATCACCCCGCCCCGCCGCCTACTTCACCGGCACCGCCCTCACCCAGACTCCGTCCTCCGTCAGATACTGGTCCACTTCCAACCCGGCCTCCCCGAGCGCCTCCTCGAACTGTTCCCTGGTCAGCGACCGGGCCAGGAACGTCTGCGTCCAGGTGGCGTCGGGGAACTCGTACTCCGCGCGCACCGAGCGGACGCCGTCTCCCACTGGCTCCGAGGACACGATCCGTAGCGTGAAACCGCTGGGGTCGACCCGTTCGCGCGGCACGTTCGTGTGATAGTCCGCCCCCTCGCGCTGGATCAGCACGCAGCCGCCGTCCGCCACATGCCGTACGCACGCCCGCAGCAGTCCCCGCCGCACCTCGGCGTCCCCCGCGTGCACGAGGAACGACGCGAGCATCACCACGTCGAACGTCTCACCCAGGTCGATGTCCTCGATCGGGCCGCATATCGTGCGCGCCCCGTGCACTCGCTCCAGCATCTCCGGCGACTCGTCCACCGCCGTGACCGTGAAGCCGCGCTCCAGCAGCGGATGGGTCACCCGCCCGACCCCACTGCCCAGTTCCAGGATGTGCGCGCCCGCGGGCACCGCCGCGGCGATGATGTCCGGCTCGTCCTTGGCCGGCAGCCGCGTGTACAACTCGACCGCGCAGCCGTCGGGTGTGATCGCACCGGGGCCCGTTCCCTCGTATCCATCCCGCATGTTCAGCTCCATACCGGCTCAACGGGCAGCCTGCGGCGCCCAGTTCCAGCCTTCCCATCACCCGATCGAGTGAAGTGTTCGATGGTGGAACTCCTGCTCGACTCTGCTCGACCGCGGGACCGACGCCGACACAGCACCCGCCATCCGCTCCCCCGCCGACGGTGTCATCGCCCCAGCGGCCTGCCCGAGCCGGACGCGCGGGCGCCCCGCTCCCCCTGGCTCCGGCAGCGCTTCGGGCGACCCTCTGGATCCGGCCGACGTCCCGTGGTGAACCTGCACCACAAGGGGTACCCCACAGAGAGAAGCAGGTGATGGCGATGCGTACGGGCAGTGAACCGACGACAGCACGCAGTGCCTTGCGGGTGCGCCTCTGGCTGAGCGTGTGGGGTCTGGTCTGGACGAGCTTCGGAACGGTGGCGTTCGCACTCGTCGGGCGGCCCGGCTGGGCGATCGCATGCGGCGTCCTGTTGCTGATCGTCACCGCGGACATGGCCATGATCGTGCGGCACATCCGCCAGGGGCCTCACTGGCAGCCGGGCCGCAACGTCCCGCCCTACCTGCCCCCGGAGCACCGTCGCCGCCGGTAGAGAAATCCCGGTGCCGGCCGGTGCCGCGCGGCACCCGCCTACGAGTCGAAGCGCGCCGCCTTCAGGTACACGGGATTCGGGTCCAGTGCGGCCGCCAGCCGGAAGTGGCGCTTGGCCTGCTCCGGGCGCGCCAGGCGCTCGTAGGTGCGGGCCAGCGCGAAGTGCGCGAACGCGTTGTCCGGCTCGCGCTCCAGCACAATGCTGAACTCCAGCTCGGCGGGCCGCAGTTGTGCCGCGGCAAAGAAGGCACGCGCACGCAGCAGCCGCGCGGCCGTGTTCTCGGGGTGCGCGGCTATCACACCGTCGAGCAGCTTCACCGCGCCCCGCGGGTCCCGGGCGGCGAGCAGTTGCTCCGCGGCGCGGAAGTCGATGACGTGCGTCTCGGGAGTACGTCCGGTCGGATCGCTGGTCTCGGGCACGTCGGAGTCCTTCCCTCGCTGCACCGGTTCAACGCCCCCGGCGGCGGTCGCTATTCCTGCGAGCGCCGCGCCCTGCGCCCGAGTTCCACCCATACGTCCCTGACGCGCTGCCGCAACTGATCCAGCGGGACGTCGTTGTCGATGACGATGTCCGCGATCTCCAGGCGCTTCTCGCGCGTCGCCTGCGCGGCCATGCGCGCGCGTGCGTCCTCCTCGGTCATGCCGCGCAGACGGACGAGGCGGTCGAGCTGCGTGTCGGGGCCGGCGTCGACGACGACCACGACGTCGTAGAGCGGGGCGAGGCCGTTCTCGGCGAGGAGGGGCACGTCGTGGACGACCACGGCGTCCTCGGTGGCGGCGGTCTCCAGTGCGCGGGACCGGGCGCCCACCAGGGGATGCACGATCGAGTTGAGGACGGCGAGCTTCTCCGGGTCGGCGAAGACGATGGCACCCAGTCTGGGACGGTCCAGGCTGCCGTCCGGCGCGAGGACGCTCGGCCCGAAGGCCTCGACAACCGCCGCGAGCCCCCGAGTTCCGGGCGCGACGACCTCGCGCGCGATGCGGTCCGCGTCGATCAGCACGGCCCCGCACTCCACGAGCAGCCGCGACACCTCGCTCTTGCCGGCACCGATCCCGCCGGTCAGGCCCACGGACAGCATGGCCGCGCCTCCACGTCACGAACCCCCGCCGACGCGGGGACAACTTGCCGACTCCGATACCGCCGGTCAGGCCCACCGGATCGCCTCCGCGTCAGCGGACAGTGGTGGGGCGCGGTCACCCGGCAGCCTATCGGATCAGTTGTCTTGCTCCCGCTCCGCCAGGAAGCGCTCGAATTCCTGTCCGATCTCGTCCGCGGACGGGATCTCGACGGGCTCGGCGAGCATGTTGCCGCGCGTCTCGGCGCCCGCGGCGGCGTCGTACTGGTGCTCAAGGCCCTGTACGAGGGCGACGAGCTCCTCGTCGCCCTCCTGGATCTGCCGGTCGATCTCCGTCTGCGTACGGTACGCGTCCGTGCGCAGGGAGTGCGCGATGTCCGGCAGGACGAGTCCCGTCGCGGCCGTGATGGCCTCGATGACGGTCAACGCGGCATCCGGGTACGCGGAGCGAGCGATGTAGTGCGGGACGTGCGCGGCGACACCGAGGACGTCATGTCCGGCCTCCATGAGCCGGTACTCGACCAGCGACGCGGCACTGCCGGGGACCTGCGCCTCCTCGAAGGGGCTGCGGTGACCCGGCACGAGGTCGGTGCGGCTGCCGTGCGGGGTGAGGCCCACGGGCCGGGTGTGCGGCACGCCCATGGGAATGCCGTGGAAGTTCACCGACAGACGGACGCCGAGCCGCTCCACGACCTGCCGGACAGCCGCGGCGAAGCACTCCCACTCCACGTCCGGCTCGGGTCCGGACATCAGCAGGAACGGCGCCCCGGTGGTGTCCTGGACGAGACGTACCTCGATGCTGGGCACCTCGTAGCCGGTCCAGCGGTCTCGCTGGAAGGTGAGCAGCGGGCGGCGGGCCCGGTAGTCCACGAGCCGGTCGTGATCGAAACGCGCCACAACCTGGTGGGGCAGCGAATCGAGGAGCCGGTCGACGATCTGGTCGCCGGTCTCGCCCGCGTCGATGTAACCGTCGAAGTGGTAGAGCATGACCAGTCCGGCCGACTCCTGGGCGAGCGCCATGTCGACAACGGCCAGGCCCTTCGGCTCCCATGCGTACAAACCCTGCGGATCAAGCACTGTAGACCGCCCCTCCTCGTGTTCGTACTGCACAACGTGGTTCGGAACGTGGTCATTCCCGTCCCGTGCCCGCGGCGTCACTCGGTCGCCGTGCCCCCGGCCCTTCTGGACGGGGAAGCCCGCCCATGGAAGGTTACGGCCCATCAGACGGAGGCCGCCTCACGCGGAGCCCGCCGGCCGACGGCCCGCCCCCTCGGCCTCGCCGGCTCCACCGCGGCGTACCGGGCGAGCGGGGCCGCAAACACGACTGTGAGCCCGCCCCCACAGGGGGACGGGCCCACAGTTATCGGCTAAGCCTCAGCGGCTGGAGCTCAGCTCTGGCCGCCGGCCAGCTTCTCGCGCAGGGCCGCCAGGGCCTCGTCCGAGGCCAGCGCACCGGAGGTGTCGCCACCCTCGGAGGAGTACGAACCGCCGGACGCGGCCGGAGCAGCGGCCTCGCCACCCTCGGCGGCCGCAGCGGCGTCCGCCTCGCGGGACTTGACGACCTGCTGCTGGTGCTGCTCGAAGCGGGACTGCGCCTCGGCGTACTGGCGCTCCCACTCCTCGCGCTGCTTCTCGTAGCCCTCGAGCCAGTCGTTGGTCTCGGGGTCGAAGCCCTCGGGGTAGATGTAGTTGCCCTGGTCGTCGTAGGACGCGGCCATGCCGTACAGGGTCGGGTCGAACTCGACCGCCATCGGGTCGGCACCGAAGGACTCGTTGGCCTGCTTGAGGGACAGCGAGATCCGGCGACGCTCCAGGTCGATGTCGATGACCTTGACGAAGATCGCGTCGTTGACCTGGACGACCTGCTCCGGGATCTCCACGTGGCGCTCGGCCAGCTCGGAGATGTGGACCAGACCCTCGATGCCCTCGTCCACGCGGACGAACGCACCGAACGGAACCAGCTTCGTGACCTTACCGGGCACGACCTGGCCGATCTGGTGGGTGCGGGCGAACTGCTGCCACGGGTCTTCCTGGGTCGCCTTCAGCGACAGGGAGACACGCTCGCGGTCCATGTCGACGTCGAGAACCTCGACGGTGACCTCCTGGCCGACCTCGACAACCTCGGACGGGTGGTCGATGTGCTTCCAGGACAGCTCGGACACGTGGACCAGACCGTCGACGCCACCCAGGTCCACGAAGGCACCGAAGTTGACGATCGAGGAGACCACACCGGAGCGGACCTGACCCTTCTGCAGGGTCGTGAGGAACGTCTGGCGGACCTCGGACTGGGTCTGCTCGAGCCAGGCACGGCGGGACAGGACCACGTTGTTGCGGTTCTTGTCCAGCTCGATGATCTTGGCCTCGAGCTCCTTGCCGACGTACGGCTGAAGGTCGCGGACGCGGCGCATCTCGACCAGGGAGGCCGGGAGGAAGCCACGAAGGCCGATGTCGAGGATGAGACCACCCTTGACGACCTCGATGACGGTACCGGTGACGATGCCGTCCTCTTCCTTGATCTTCTCGATCGTGCCCCAGGCACGCTCGTACTGGGCGCGCTTCTTCGAGAGGATCAGGCGGCCTTCCTTGTCCTCCTTCTGGAGGACGAGGGCCTCGATCTCGTCGCCCACGGCGACGACCTCGTTCGGGTCGACATCGTGCTTGATCGAGAGCTCGCGGCTCGGGATGACACCTTCGGTCTTGTAACCGATGTCGAGCAGGACCTCGTCCCGGTCGACCTTCACGATGACGCCGTCGACGATGTCGCCGTCGTTGAAGTACTTGATCGTCTCGTCGATCGCTGCGAGGAAGGCTTCCTCGTTACCGATGTCGTTGACCGCTACCTGCGGGGTGGTGGCGGTGGTCTCGGTGCTGCTCGTCATGTGGGAAAGGGCTCCGGTACGGACATTGAAGTCGTAGGCACTGCTTACGCCGGGAGCCCGTTTCGCTCTGCAGAAGCCGGACAGCCAAGGAAGCGTCACAAAAAACACTGGTGACGCCTCGAGAACCGAGGGGACATACAACAGATGCGAGCGCAGCCTGCTACGTCTGAGGTGCGCAGGCCCGCAGCGCAACTTGTAGCATACGGGGGCAGCCGGGCAGGGTCAATGCGCGAAGCGCACACCCAGGGCGGATCGCCCCATATCCGGCACAAACACCGTGCTGAGCCTGCCGCCTGTCGAGTGATACGACAGGCCGCACAGGCCTGGGACAGCCTCTTGCGTGACACCGCCGAAGCGGATGGACGGAAGAGTACGACGAGGGAGCCGATCATCCAAGAGCCCGAACCGTTCGAGCCCGAAGCCGCCCGCCGCGCGGCGGGCGGCGCGGAGAGTTCCCGCGCCAACCGGGGCTGGTGGGACCGGAACGCGGACGAGTACCAGACCGAGCACGGCGCGTTCCTCGGCGACGACCGCTTCGTATGGGGTCCCGAGGGGCTCGACGAGGCGGAGGCGGAGCTGCTCGGCCCGTCGGAGGACCTCACGGGTCGGGACGTCCTGGAGATCGGCGCCGGCGCGGCCCAGTGCGCGCGCTGGCTGGCCGCCCAGGGCGCACGGCCGGTGGCTCTGGACCTCTCCCACCGCCAGCTGCAGCACGCCCTCCGCATCGGCGGGGCCTTCCCTCTCGTCCAGGCCGACGCGGGTGCCCTGCCCTTCCGGGACGCTTCCTTCGACCTGGCGTGCTCCGCGTACGGGGCGCTGCCCTTCGTCGCCGACCCGGTCCTGGTCCTGCGTGAGGTGCGCCGGGTGCTGCGTCCCGGCGGCCGCTTCGTCTTCTCGGTGACACACCCCGTCCGCTGGGCGTTCCCGGACGAGCCGGGGTCCGAGGGCCTTTCGGTGTCAGGCTCGTACTTCGACCGCACGCCGTACGTCGAGCAGGACGAGCGGGGCCGGGCGGTGTACGTCGAGCACCACCGGACCCTCGGCGACCGCGTCCGGGACATCGTGGCGTCCGGCTTCCGGCTCGTCGACCTGGTCGAGCCGGAGTGGCCCGCCTGGAACACGACGGAGTGGGGTGGGTGGTCGCCGCTGCGCGGCAGCCTGATCCCGGGGACGGCGATCTTCGTGTGCGAGAGGGACTGAGGCGACCGGGGGCCGGTCCGCCCGGGGTGCGTGCACGGACACCACCTGGGTGGCCGCCTGGAACACTGGTGCGGTGATCCACCACGACGCCCTCGACCGTCTTCCCGTCCGTTCCGCCGTCCCCGCACTTCAGGGCGCGTTGGACGAGCATGGTGTCGCGGTGCTGTGCGCGCCGCCCGGTACCGGCAAGACCACGCTCGTGCCGCTGGTCCTCGCGGGGCTCGTCGGCGGCGGCCCCGCGCGCCGCGTGGTCGTCGCCGAGCCGCGGAGGATCGCGGCGCGGGCCGCGGCACGGCGGATGGCATGGCTGCTCGGGCAGAAGCCCGGCGAGAGCGTGGGGTACACGGTGCGCGGGGAGCGCGTGGTGGGGCGCCACACGCGCGTGGAGGTCGTCACGACCGGTGTGCTGCTCCAGCGGCTGCAGCGGGACCAGGAGCTGGCGGGCGTCGACGTGGTCGTGCTCGACGAGTGCCATGAGCGGCATCTGGACGCCGACACGGTCGCGGCGTTCCTGCTGGACGTACAGGAGGCCCTGCGGCCCGGGCTGCAACTGGTGGCGGCCTCCGCGACGACGGACGCGCAGGGCTGGTCCCGGCTGCTGGGCGGGGCGCCGGTCGTCGAGGCGCAGGGCGTGTCGTATCCCGTCGAGGTGGTGTGGGCTCCGCCCGCGCGTCCCGTCCGGCCGCCGCACGGGATGCGCGTGGATCCGGCCCTGCTGACGCATGTGGCGTCGGTGGTGCGGCGGGCGCTCGTGGAGTGCGCGGGGGACGTCCTGTGCTTCCTGCCCGGCGTCGGGGAGATCGCACGCGTGGCGGAACGGCTGGGGGACCTCGGGGACGTCGAGGTGCTCCAGGTGCACGGACGGGCGCCCGCGGCCGTGCAGGACGCGGTGCTGTCGGCCGGTACCGGGAGGCGGGTGGTGCTGACGACGGCCGTGGCGGAGTCGTCGCTGACCGTGCCGGGAGTGCGGGTGGTCGTCGACTCCGGGCTGGCCCGGGAGCCGCGGGTGGATCATGCGCGTGGGCTGAGCGCGCTGACGACAGTGCGGGCCTCGCAGGCGGCGGGGCGGCAGCGCGCGGGCCGGGCGGGGCGCGAGGGGCCGGGCCGGGTCTATCGCTGCTGGTCCGAGGCGGAGGACGCGCGGCTGCCCCGTTTCCCGGCGCCGGAGATCAGGCTCGCCGATCTGACGGCGTTCGCGTTGCAGGCTGCGTGCTGGGGCGACCCGGACGCGTCGGGACTGGCGCTCCTGGACGCGCCCCCGGGCGGGGCGATGGCGGCGGCGCGGTCGGTGCTGGCGGCGATCGGCGCGGTGGATCCGGCCGGACGGGCCACGCGGCGGGGGGTGGAGATGTCCCGGCTCGGTCTGCATCCGCGGCTGGCGCGGTCGCTGCTGGACGCTGCCCCGCAGATCGGCGCGGAGCGGGCCGCCGAGGTGGTCGCCCTGCTGAGCGAGGAGCCGCCGCGGGAGTACGGCGACGACCTGGCGGCGGCGTGGCGGACGGCCCGGCGCGGAGGCGACGCCTATGCGGCCCGCTGGCGGGACGAGACACGCCGGCTGCGCGCCTCGGTGAATGGCCCGTCCCAGGGGCCTTCCCGGGCCCTTTCCCGCGACGCGGGAGGTGCGGCCGGGGCCCGGGACGATGAGGCGGCCGGTCTCGTCGCCGCCCTCGCCTTCCCCGAGCGGCTCGCACGGGCCGACGGCGGTTCGTATCTCATGGTGAACGGCACCCGCGCGGAACCGCGGGACGGGTCGGGGCTACGCGGTGCCCCGTGGCTCGCCGTCGCCGTCGCCGACCGGCCCGTCGGCGCGGGGCACGCGCGTGTGGGGCTCGCCGCGGCGGTCCACGAGGACGTGGCACTGCGGGCCGCGGGCGCCCTGCATGCCGAGGGGGATGAGGTCCACTGGGCCGACGGGGATGTGGTGGCCCGGAGCGTCGAACGGCTCGGGGCTGTCGAGCTGACGGTGCGGCCGCTGCGGGACCCCGCCCCCGCCCTCGTACGGGGAGCCCTCCTGGAAGGGCTGCGGGACGAGGGGGTCGGTCTGCTGCGGTGGTCCCCGGAGGCCCGCGTCCTGCGGCAGCGGCTCGCCTTTCTGCGACTGCACCTGGGGGATCCCTGGCCGGACGTCCGCGACGACGCGCTCCACGCGCGCGTGGACGAGTGGCTGGAGCCCGAGCTGGGCCGTGCCCGGCGGCGTGCCGACCTTGCGCGGATCGACGCGGGTCAGGCTCTCGCCCGGCTGCTGCCCTGGTCGACCGGGGAGGCCTCCCGCCTCGACGAGCTGGCCCCCGAGCGGATCGCCGTACCGAGCGGGTCCAGGATCCGGATCGACTATGCCGACCCCGAGCGGCCCGTCCTCGCCGTCAAGCTGCAGGAGATGTTCGGGCTCCAGGAGTCGCCTTCGCTCGCGGGCGTGCCCGTCCTCGTGCATCTGCTCTCCCCCGCCGGGCGGCCCGCCGCCGTCACCGCCGATCTCGCCTCCTTCTGGCGGGAGGGCTACAAGGCGGTACGGGCCGAGTTGCGGGGCCGCTACCCCAAGCACCCCTGGCCCGAGGACCCGGCCGGCGCGGAACCGACCCGGCACACCAACGCGCGGATCAGGCACTGACCGGCCCGGGTTCCACGGCCTCGGCGGGCGCCGGGTCGCTGCACGCAAGACGGCGCCCCTCCGCCAGGGGAGGGGCGCCGCCGACGTTCGTGGAACTCAGGAGGTGGCCGCTGCGACCTTCAGTTCGACCGTGAGGGTCGCGCCGCCCGCGGTGCCGATGCGGAGCAGGAACGTGCCGGTCGTGTTGTCGGCGTACAGCTTCGGGAGCTTGAGCAGGCCGTTCGCGTCGGTCTTGAGGCCGGTGAGGGCGCGTACCGGCTTGCCGTCCGCGTCCTTGAAGAAGGGGCCCTTGTCGTTCTCGGCCGGGTCGGAAGAGGACGTGATGAGGGTGGCGGTGGCTGCGACACCGTCCGCGACGGCGCCCTTGTACGTCGCCTTCACCTCGACCTGGTTCGCGAACTCGCCGCCCGGAGTGCAGGTCAACTCGGTGTCGCCGGTGCGGGCGAGGGTGTCGGCCTCCCGCTCGGTGACGGTGGCCGTGTAGTCGAGGCCGGTGACCGAGCGGCCCACGAGGAGGGCGCGGACCTTGAAGGTGCCGGTCTTCTCTCCGGCGACGAGCGCGGGCGCGGTGGCCTTGCCCGAGCTGTCGGTGGCGACGGTCGCGACGGTCTCGCCGCCGGTGAACGTGGCGTCCGTGTCGCCGATGATCGTGAACCGCACGCGGACCTTCGGCACGGCCTTGCCCGCCTTGGTCACGGCCTCGACCGCGACCTTCCGGTCGAATGTGTCGCCCGCCATGGCCGAGAGCCTGCCGGTGCCGCGGTCCGCCAGGTGGTCCACGGTGTCGGTCGGCGTGGGCGTGGGCGTGGGCTTCGAGGGCGGCGTGGGCTTCGAGGGCGGCGTGGGCTTCGGACTCGGCGTGGGGGTGCGGTCGGCGGGCGGCGACGGGGTGGAGCCGGTGGAGCCGCCGCCGCTGGGCTTGTGGGTACTGGGCTTCCGGGTCTTCGGCGGCGTGGGGGTGGGGCTCGCGCCGGAGTTGTCGTCGCTACGGCGCGAGGGCAGCGGGCCCGTGCCGTCCGGGATGGAGTGGGTGCCCTTGCTGTAGTAGGCGTACCAGGACAGGACGGTGTTCAGGTAGTCCCGCGAGTTGTTGTAGCTCAGGATCGCCGCGTTCATCTCCGCCTGGACCGACATGTCGCGGTCGACACGGCAGAGGTAGTGGGCGGCGGCGAGGGCGGCGTCGTAGATGTTGTTGGGGTCCTTGACGCCGTCGCCGTTGCCGTCACGGCCCGCCCAGTCCCAGGTGGTGGAGAGGAACTGCATGGGGCCGATGGCGCGGGCGTAGGTGCCGTCGGAGTTCAGGATCCGCGCGAAACCGCTGCTTCCGTCGAGCTTGGGACCGAGGATCGGCGAGAGGGTCGTGCCTTGGGCATCGACCCGGCCGCCGCGTGCATGGCCGGACTCCACCTTGCCGATGGCGGCGAGCAGTTGCCAGGGCATGTTGCAGCCCGACTTGGACGTCCGGGCCTCGGCCGCCGCCTTCTTGTAGGCGTCGAGAACGGTGGCCGGTATGCCGGCCTCGGAGCCGCCGGTGGAACCGGGGCCGATGGTGGGGTCGGTGGTGGGATCAAGGCCCGGGCCGGGTGACTCGGTGGGGCTGCTGAGGGGCGGCAGGTCGGTGTAATAGCGGCCGTTGCCGGTGGCCGTGCCGCCGGCGTCGCCGCCCGCGTCTTGCGTCGCCTGCGTGCCGCTGGTCGGTCTGCCCTGGTTGTCGGTGGTCGCTCCCGGCCCCTGGGACGCCGCGAGAGCCGCGACCGCGACCGCGGCCACAGCCGTGTTGGCCGCGCCCTTGCGCAGCCTGTTGCCGAAATGCGCCGCCAAAATGACCCCTCCCGTCGACGACCGCATGTGCTGTCGTGCTGTTGCCTGTGCGCGACCACGCCCCCGACGCGGCAACCAAGTGACCCTACGACAACTTCAGTCATTCGGGCACCTGTTGGTGCCCCAATTTCCCCTTTGGTCATGCACGCTTTACCAGGCGCGCAAGCCGGCCGGGCTCACCTCACCTTTTCATCGGCCCCGCATACCGGACATCGTTGATCGCCGGGCGGTTACGCCCGGCGATCCTCTGACGCGACGCCTAGTGCGCCGCCGACTCCCAGTCGACCCCTTCGCCCACCGAGACGTCCAGGGGTGCCCTCAGGCGTACCGCGCCCGCCATCTCGCGGCGGACCAGCTCCTCGGTGCTCCCACGCTCACCCGGGGCGACTTCCAGGACGATTTCGTCGTGGACCTGCAGAAGCATGCGGGACTTGAGGCCGGACTCGCGCAGGGCCCGGTCCACGTTCAGCATGGCCATCTTGACGATGTCCGCGGCCGTGCCCTGGATCGGCGCGTTCAACGCCATGCGTTCCGCCATCTCCCGGCGCTGGCGGTTGTCGCTGTTCAGGTCCGGCAGATAGCGGCGGCGGCCGAAGAGCGTCTCCGTGTAGCCGGTGGCCCGCGCCTCGTCCACCACGCGGCGCAGATAGTCCCGCACTCCGCCGAAGCGCTCGAAGTACGTGTCCATGAGGGAACGGGCCTCCGCCGCCTCGATGTTCAGCTGCTGGGACAGACCGAACGCCGACAGGCCGTACGCCAGGCCGTACGACATCGCCTTGATCTTGCGCCGCATCTCGGCATCCACCGCCGAGCGGCCGACCCCGAACACCTGGGAGGCGACCGTGGTGTGCAGGTCCTCGCCGGAGGTGAACGCCTCGATCAGGCCCTCGTCCTCGGACAGATGGGCCATCACGCGCAGTTCGATCTGACTGTAGTCCGCCGTCATCAGGGACTCGAAGCCCTCACCGACCACGAAGCCACGGCGGATCGCCCTGCCCTCGTCCGTCCGCACCGGGATGTTCTGCAGGTTCGGGTCCGTCGAGGACAGACGGCCCGTCGCCGCGACCGTCTGGTTGAACGTCGTGTGGATCCGGCCGTCCGCCGCGATCGTCTTGATCAGGCCCTCGACCGTCACCCGCAGCTTCGCCTGCTCACGGTGGCGCAGCATGACCACCGGCAGTTCGTTGTCCGTCTGGGTGGCGAGCCACGCCAGCGCATCCGCGTCCGTCGTGTAACCCGTCTTGGTCTTCTTGGTCTTGGGCAGGCCCAGCTCACCGAAGAGGACCTCCTGAAGCTGCTTGGGCGAGCCCAGGTTGAACTCGTGCCCCGCCGCCGCGTGCGCCTCCTTCACCGCCTGCTGCACGGCGCCCGCGAACATCTGCTCCATCGCCTGAAGATGCGTGCGGTCCGCGGCGATACCGTGCCGCTCCATGCGGGCCAGCAGCGCGGAGACGGGCAGCTCCATGTCGCGCAGCAGGTCCGCCGCACCGACCTCCCGCAGCTTCTCCTCGAACGCCTGGCCGAGGTCGAGGATCGCGCGGGCCTGGATCATCAGCGCCTCGGCCTCGGCGCCCTCGTCCGCCCCGAACGCGAGCTGACCGTCCGCCGCGGCCGCCGGTTCCAGCTCCCGCCCGAGGTACTCCAGCGACAGCGCGTCCAGTGCGAAGGAACGCCGGCCCGGCTTGACCAGATACGCCGCGAGCGCCGTGTCCATGGTCACACCGTCGAGGGACCAACCGTGCTCGGGCAGGACCCGCATCGCGCCCTTGGCGTTGTGCAGCACCTTGGGCCTGGCCGGGTCGGCGAGCCACTGCGCGAACGCCTGCTCATCGGCCTCGTCCAGCTGCGCCGGGTCGAACCACACCGCCGCCCCGTCGGCCGCGGCCAGCGCGATCTCGGCCACCGCGCCCGCGCCCAGCGCCCACGCGTCGACGGTGGCCACACCCAGGGGCTGCTCGCCGTGCTCGGCGAGCCACGGCTTCAGCTCGCCCGCCCCGAGCACCGCACCGTCCAGCTCGACGCCGTCCGCCGCGACCGGTGTCGTCTCGGCCTCCTCGGCGCCGGGGTCGACGGCGAAGAGCCGCTCACGCAGCGAGGGGTTCCTGATCTCCAGCGTGTCCAGAACCATGGCGACGCCCTTGCGGTCGTACGCCGCCCGCTCCAGGTCCGCGACCGCCTTCGACAGCTCCACGCGCCGCTCCAGCTCCGTGAGCCGGCGGTTCAGCTTCACCGACTCCAGGTGGTCGCGCAGGTTCTGCCCCGCCTTGCCCTTGACCTCGTCGACACGCTCGACCAGCTCCGCGAACGAACCGAACTGGTTGATCCACTTCGCGGCCGTCTTCTCGCCGACGCCCGGGATGCCCGGCAGGTTGTCCGACGGGTCGCCGCGCAGCGCAGCGAAGTCCGGGTACTGCGCCGGCGTCAGCCCGTACTTCTCGAACACCTTCTCCGGGGTGAACCGGGTCAGCTCGGACACACCCCTCGTCGGGTACAGCACCGTCGTGTTCTCGGTGACCAGCTGGAAGGAGTCGCGGTCGCCGGTGACGATCAGCACCTCGAAGCCCGCGGCCTCGGCCTGCGTGGCGAGCGTGGCGATGACGTCGTCCGCCTCGAAGCCCTCGACCGCGAAACGCGGGGCGTGCATCGCGTCCAGCAGCTCGCCGATCAGCTCGACCTGGCCCTTGAACTCGTCCGGCGTCTTCGAACGGTTCGCCTTGTACTCCGCGAACTCCTCGGAGCGCCACGTCTTGCGGGAGACATCGAACGCCACCGCGAAATGCGTGGGCATCTCGTCACGCAAAGTGTTCGCCAGCATCGACGCGAAGCCGTAGATCGCGTTCGTCGGCTGGCCGGTCGCGGTCGTGAAATTCTCCACGGGCAGCGCGAAGAACGCGCGGTACGCGAGGGAGTGCCCGTCCATGAGCATCAGCCGCGGACGGCCGCCGCCGGAGGTCTTCTCGGTCTTCTTCGATGCTGTCTCTGCCACGCCCTCGATCCTGCCACGCCCCACTGACAGCGAAAGCCGTCCGGTCCCGGGCTGCGGCCGCGCCACCGCCGCGTGCGAGGATCGGAGACATACCTCACACGGGTAAGCGAAGGGGAGAGCCGAGATGGCCAGCAAGCCGCCCAAGGGTGACCCGGTTCAGGACGCGCCGCAGGTCGCCGAGCCGAAGCACGCCGCCGCGGGGCTGCCCGCCCTCAAGCACACCCTGCGCATAGCCCAGCAGCAGATGGGTGTGCGGCGCACGGCGCTGACGCTGCTGCGGGTCAACCAGAAGGACGGCTTCGACTGCCCGGGCTGCGCCTGGCCCGAGCCCGACCACCGGCACACGGCGGAGTTCTGCGAGAACGGCGCGAAGGCGGTCGCCGAGGAGGCCACCCTGCGCCGGGTCACCCCGGAGTTCTTCGCCGCCCACCCGGTGACCGACCTCGCCGGCCGCAGCGGCTACTGGCTGGGCCAGCAGGGACGCCTGACGCATCCCGTGTACCTCCCCGAAGGCGGAGATCGCTACGAGCCGGTCAGCTGGGAGCGCGCCTTCGACATCATCGCCGAGGAGATCACCGCGCTCTCCTCCCCCGACGAGGCCGTCTTCTACACCTCGGGCCGCACCAGCAACGAGGCCGCGTTCCTCTACCAGCTCTTCGCCCGCGAACTGGGCACCAACAACCTGCCCGACTGCTCGAACATGTGCCACGAGTCGTCCGGCTCCGCGCTCTCCGAGACCATCGGCATCGGCAAGGGCAGCGTCCTGCTGGAGGACCTCTACAAGGCGGACCTGATCATCGTCGCCGGACAGAACCCCGGCACGAACCACCCGCGCATGCTCTCCGCCCTGGAGAAGGCCAAGGCGAACGGCGCGACGATCATCAGCGTCAACCCGCTGCCCGAGGCGGGCCTGGAGCGCTTCAAGAACCCGCAGACCCCCCAGGGCATGCTCAAGGGTGCCGCCCTCACGGACCTGTTCCTGCAGATCCGTATCGGCGGCGACCAGGCCCTCTTCCGCCTCCTCAACAAGCTGATCCTGCAGACGGACGGCGCGGTCGACGAGGAGTTCGTCCGCGAACACACCCACGGCTTCGAGGAGTTCGCCGCGGCCGCGCGCGCCGCCGACTGGGACGAGACCCTCACCGCGACCGGTCTCACCCGCGAGGAGATCGAACAGGCCCTGCGCATGGTCCTCGCCTCCCGGCGCACCATCGTGTGCTGGGCCATGGGCCTCACCCAGCACAAGCACTCCGTCCCCACCATCCGCGAGGTCGTCAACTTCCTTCTGCTGCGCGGCGACATCGGCCGGCCCGGCGCGGGCGTGTGCCCCGTGCGCGGCCACTCGAACGTCCAGGGCGACCGCACCATGGGCATCTTCGAACGCCCCGCACCCGCCTTCCTGGACGCCCTGGAGAAGGAGTTCGGGTTCGCACCCCCGCGCGAGCACGGCTACGACGTCGTACGGGCCATCCGCGCCCTGCGCGACGGCGAGGCGAAGGTCTTCTTCGCGATGGGCGGCAACTTCGTCTCCGCATCGCCCGACACCGAAGTGACCGAGGCCGCCATGCGCCGCGCCCGCCTCACCGTGCACGTGTCGACCAAGCTGAACCGCTCGCACACCGTCACCGGCGCACGCGCCCTGATCCTGCCCACCCTCGGCCGCACCGAACGCGACCTGCAGGTCGGCCCGAACGGGGAGAGCACAGAGCAGTTCGTGACCGTCGAGGACTCCATGGGCATGGTGCACGCCTCCCGGGGCCGCCTGGCACCCGCAAGCCCTCACCTGCTGTCCGAACCGGCCATCGTGTGCCGCCTCGCCCGCCGCGTACTCGGCACCGGCAGCAAGGTCCCGTGGGAGCAGTTCGAGAAGGACTACGCGACCGTCCGCGACCGCATCGCGCGCGTGATCCCCGGCTTCGAGGACTTCAACGCGCGCGTGGCCCGCCCCGGCGGCTTCACACTGCCCCACGCCCCCCGCGACGAGCGCCGCTTCCCCACCGCCACCGGCAAGGCCAACTTCACCGCGGCCCCCGTGGAGTACCCGAAACTGCCCGAGGGCCGCCTGCTGCTGCAGACCCTGCGCTCGCACGACCAGTACAACACCACGATCTACGGCCTGGACGACCGCTACCGGGGCATCAGGAACGGCCGTCGCGTCGTCCTCGTCCACCCCGAGGACGCCCGCTCGCTGAACATCGCGGACGGCTCGTACGTCGACCTGGTCAGCGAATGGAAGGACGGCGTCGAGCGGCGCGCCCCCGGCTTCCGCGTCGTGCACTACCCCACCGCACGCGGCTGCGCCGCCGCCTACTACCCGGAGACCAACGTCCTGGTCCCGCTGGATGCCACCGCCGATACCAGCAACACCCCCGCGAGCAAGTCCGTCGTGGTCCGCCTGGAACAATCGGCGGCCGACTGAGCGTTTGCTCAGCCACCAGCCGTGTGACCGATCACCGACGAACGGAGCCGTGCCCATGGGCGAGCAGCACACCGTGAAGTTCCCGCAGGAAGTCATCGACGAGTACGCCGCGTTCGGCGTCGACCTGCCCGCCCTCTTCTCCGCCGGACACCTCGGCACCCGCATGGGCGTCCAGATCCTCGAGGCCTCCGCGGAGCGGGTCGTCGGCACCATGCCGGTGGAGGGCAACACCCAGCCGTACGGCCTGCTGCACGGCGGTGCCTCCGCCGTCCTCGCCGAGACCCTCGGCTCGGTCGGCTCCATGCTGCACGGCGGCATCTCCAAGATCGCCGTCGGTGTCGACCTCAACTGCACCCACCACCGCGGGGTGCGCTCCGGCCTGGTCACCGGTGTCGCCACCCCCGTCCACCGGGGGCGTTCCACCGCGACGTACGAGATCGTGATCAGCGACGAGGACGGCAAGCGCGTGTGCAGCGCCCGCCTCACCTGCCTGCTGCGCGACGTGAAGCAGGGCGACGCGGACCAGGTCCCCGCGGCGGGCTGACTCCCAGGGGGTGGCCGCGGCACCCGGACGCCCCCTGCCGCACCACCCCCGTCCGCCTCCTCAACTCCCCGTCCGCGCACGCCACATCACGCACCTTTCCGGCCGGCCCCCACGCCCCGGCCAGGAGCGGCAGCAGACCGGTCGCACCCGAGCAGCCACGACACCATCGGCGGCACGTCGCCCCGCGTGAGCCACGGGCGACCCAGACCGCCGCACGCGCCGCCGCCCTGGACGCGGCCGCAGCCCTCACCGTCACGGGCACCGCTTTCCCGCTGTCACCCGACGCGCCCTCCACCGCATTCCCGAGCCGAAGCTGCCGCCCTGGCCCGTGAACGGAACGGAGCCCGCGTACGCGGGAGTTGTCCGGCGAGCCACCACCCCTTCCCCCGCCACCCGCCGACTCGGCATCTCCGTCCGCGGCGGACCGCCCGGCACCGGCTGCGGCGGCGAGACCGGCTTCACCGGACGCCGCGCCCGGACCGCACCCAACGCGTCCATTACCGCGCGCGCCGGTACAACACACCGCATCGGACTCGAGATATCCGTATCCGACTGTTCCGGATTACCACTGAATCCTGATGCCCTTTTCCAGATGTGACACTGTGTAACACGTAACACTGCGTAACACGCGCGCAATACAAGATCACTGCTTCATCCTCCGCAGTGCCACCCCGGTGACCTTTCCGAACCCCTCCGAGCGACCCGCGACCACCCGTTCCGGGCCTGCCACAGCCAAGCGGAATTACACATTCAATAAGTGTGTGCGCTACACGGAATTTCCGCCAAACCGGCCAAGATCCACCTTCCCCGAAGCCCGACAACCCGCACGTCATAACAAGAAAGTCACAAGCCAGCGCACGACCATGCCTATTCCGTAAGACCGGGCCTAGAGTCACGGCCAGTCACCGCTCCATCGGGAGTTCGGTACCAGCGCGGCACTCGCGCCACCCCCGCACGGGACGGCCGTGCTTGCGGAAAGGACTGATTGTGCGACAGCGTTCTCTGGTGATCCTCACCTCCGTTCTCACGACCGGAGCTCTGACTCTCACCGCGTGCGGCTCCCGCGACAACAACAGCAACAAGAGCGGCGACAAGAGCAACATCACCGTCACCATCGGCGTCGACGCCCCGCTCACCGGCGCGAACTCCGCCACCGGCCTCGGCATCCAGTACGGCTCCCAGATCGCCGTCGATGACGCCAACAAGAACCACACTGTCCCCGGCGTCACCTTCAAGCTCAAGGCCATGGACGACAAGGCGCTGCCCGCCACCGGCCAGCAGAACGCCACCGCGCTCGTCGCCGACTCCAGCGTCATCGGCGTCGTCGGCCCCCTCAACTCCGGCGTGGCCACGCAGATGCAGCAGGTCTTCGACACCGCCAACATGGTCGAGATCTCGCCCTCCAACACCTCCCCCGAGCTCAGCCAGGGCAAGGACTGGCAGACCAAGAAGGTCCGCCCCTACAAGTCGTACTTCCGCACCGCCACCACCGACGTCCTCCAGGGCGGCTTCGCCGCGGACTACGCCTACAACGGCCTCAAGAAGAAGAAGGCCTTCGTCGTCGACGACAAGCAGACCTACGGCGCCGGCCTCTCCAAGATCTTCACGGAACAGTTCACCAAACTCGGCGGCAAGGTCGCCGGCACCGACCACGTCAGCACCGGCGACCGCGACTTCTCCACCCTCGTCACCAAGATCAAGAACTCGGGTGCCGACCTGCTGTATTACGGCGGTCAGTACGACGAGTCCGAGGTCCTCACCAAGCAGCTCAAGGACGCGGGCGCCAATATCCCGCTCTTCGGCGGCGACGGAATGTTCTCCCCGACCTACATCAAGACCGCCGGCAAGGCATCCGAGGGCGACCTCGTCACCTCCATCGGTGTCCCCGTCGACACCCTGCCCGCCGCCAAGGACTTCGTCGCCACCTACAAGGCCAAGAAGTACCCCGGCGACTACGGCACCTACGGCAGCTACTCCTACGACGCCACCACCGCCATCATCAAGGCCGTCGGCCAGGTCGTGAAGGACGGCAAGCTCCCCTCCGACGCCCGCGCACAGGTCGTCGAAGCCGTCCAGAAGAACTCCTTCGACGGCATCTCCGGCAAGATCGCCTTCGACGATTTCGGCGACACCACCAACAAGCAGCTGACCGTCTACCAGGTCAAGAACGGCGAGTGGAAGTCCGTCCACAGCGGCAACTTCGAGCCCAAGAGCTGACCGGAACAGCCCACCGCAACACCCAGGGCCGCGCGGCGCAGACCACCGTCACCGCGCGGCCCGCCTTCTACCCCGACTCTCCCACCACATGGAGGCCATGCGGTGAACACCCTGCCGCAGCAGCTGGCCAACGGGCTGTTCCTCGGCTCGATGTACGGGCTGATCGCCATCGGCTACACGATGGTGTACGGCATCGTCCAGCTCATCAACTTCGCCCACGGCGAGATCTTCATGACCGGAGGCTTCGGTGCCCTCTCGGTCTACCTCGCCCTGCCAGACGGCATATCCATGTGGATAGCCCTACCTGCGATGCTCCTCGGCGGCGCACTCGTCTCCGTGCTCATCGCCGTCGGCGCAGAACGCTTCGCCTACCGCCCCCTGCGCGGAGCACCACGCCTCGCCCCCCTCATCACCGCCATCGGCCTCTCCCTCGCGCTCCAGCAGGCCGTCTTCAACTGGTACCCCGACGCCAAGGCCGCCCGAGTCTTCCCCCAGCTCCCCTTCGGGCCCTACCACCTCGGCTCCGTCAACATCCAGAGCGGCGACGTCTTCCTCATCGTCGCCGCCCCCCTCTGTATGGCCGCCCTCGCCTTCTTCGTCCGGCTCTCCCGCACCGGTCGCGCCATGCAGGCCACCGCCCAGGACCCGGGCACCGCGCAGCTGATGGGCATCGACACCAACCGCATCATCGTCATCGCCTTCGCCATCGGCGGCTTCTTCGCCGCCGTCGCCGGCGTCGCCTACGGCGTCAAATACGGCTCCGTCGAATACAGCATGGGCTTCATCGCCGGCCTCAAGGCCTTCACCGCGGCCGTCCTCGGCGGCATCGGCAACATCTACGGCGCCATGCTCGGCGGCCTCGTCCTCGGCCTCGCCGAAGCTTTGGCCACCGCCTACATCGCCGACATCCCCGGCATGGAGCAGTTCGGCGGACAGGGCTGGGCCGCGGTATGGGCCTTCGTCCTCCTCATCCTCGTACTCCTCTTCAGGCCACAAGGCCTGCTCGGCGAACGCGTCGCGGACAGGGCGTGACCACCATGACCAACACCACCGGCACCACGACCGCGCCCGAGCACGGGCCCGTCCCGCTCCCCCCGGCCGTCGCCCACACCCTCGTCACCGCCGGCGCGATCGGGACCATCGCCAGCGCCTTCATGAGCTGGACCTGGACCCCCGACTTCCCCGGCGACCTCACCATCTACGGCTACCCGGCAGGACTCCAGATCCTCGCCATCGTCGCCGGCGCCCTCACCCTCCTGTACTCCCTCACCCTGTGGAACGTACGAGGACTGCACCGGCTCAACCCCGCGGGCGCCACCACCCCCGTCCTCCTGACGGCCCTCTCCGCCTTCGCCGTCTGCTGGTACACCGCCATCGCGATCGCCGTCGACCTCGGCGGCCTGGTCAACCTCGACCCCGGCGCCTACGTGGCGGTCATCGCCTCCGCACTCCCCGTCATCGGCGCCCTCGCACTGCCCCATCCCGACCCCGGCACCGGCATCCGCGGCTACCTCACCAAGCCCGACCAGCCTCGCCCCGGCAAGCTGCCCGCCCTCGCCGAACGCGCCGTCATCACCGTCGGCACCGCCCTCGCCCTCGTCGTCTTCACCTACGGCATCGGCATCAACGACGACGAGAGCGAAACCTTCATCGGCTACCTCCTCGTCGCCGTCTTCACCGCCTGGGCCCTCGTCCACGCCGGACTCCTCGACCGCTACGCGGCCATCAGCGCCCGGCACAAGGGTTTCTCCGCCACCCTCGCCTTCGTCGCCGTCGCCGTCTTCCCCTTCACCCAGTCCGAAGACCACAACGCCAACCTCGGCGTCAGCATCCTCGTCTTCGCGACCGTCGCCCTCGGCCTGAACATCGTCGTCGGCCTCACCGGACTCCTCGACCTCGGATACGTCGCCTTCCTCGGCGTCGGCGCCTACGCCGCCGCCCTCGTCTCCGGCTCCGAGTTCTCCCGGTTCTCCGGCGTCCAGTTCCCCTTCTGGGCCGCCGCCCTCACCGGCATGGCCGCCTCCCTCGTCTTCGGCGTCCTCATCGGCGCACCCACCCTGCGCCTGCGCGGCGACTACCTCGCCATCGTCACCCTCGGCTTCGGAGAGATCTTCCGTATCGCCGTCAACAACCTCGACGGCGTCTCCGGCCCCAACCTCACCAACGGGCCCAACGGAATCTCCCGCATCCCCGACCTCGAAGTCTTCGGATTCGACCTCGGCGAAGCCCACGACCTCGGCTCCTTCACCCTCGGCCGATTCGCCAACTACCTCTTCCTGATGCTCATCTTCACGGCCATCGTCGTCCTCGTCTTCACCCGCGCCGCCGACTCCCGCATCGGCCGCTCCTGGATCGCCATCCGCGAGGACGAGACCGCCGCCACCGCCATGGGCATCAACGGATTCCGCGTCAAGCTCATCGCCTTCGCCCTCGGTGCCGCCCTCGCCGGACTCGCCGGCACCGTCATGGCCCACGTCAACTACAGCGTCAACCCGCAGCCCTACCAGTTCGCCGGCGCCGCCCCGCCCAACTCCGCCTTCCTCCTCGCCGCCGTCGTCCTCGGCGGCATGGGCACCGTCAGCGGCCCCCTGCTCGGCGCCAGCCTGCTCTACCTCATCCCCGAAAAGCTCCAGTTCCTCAAGAACTACGAGCTGTTCGCCTTCGGTATCGCACTCGTCCTGCTGATGCGCTTCAGGCCGGAAGGCATCATCGCCAACCGCCGCCACCAGCTCGAGTTCCACGAGAACGGCCCCGACGAACCAGAACAAGGAACACTCCCCGACGAACCGGCCGTCACCAAGGCGGGGGCCTGACCACCATGACCACACCCGTACTCGAAGCCCGCGCCGTCACCATGCGCTTCGGCGGCCTCACCGCCGTGCGCTCCGTCGACTTCACCGTCAACAGCGGCGAAATCGTCGGCCTCATCGGCCCCAACGGCGCCGGCAAGACCACCTTCTTCAACTGCCTCACCGGCCTGTACGTCCCCACGGAAGGCACGGTCTCCTACCAAGGCACCGTCCTTCCCCCGAAGCCACACCTGGTGACCAAGGCGGGCATCGCCCGCACCTTCCAGAACATCCGGCTCTTCGCCAACATGACCGTCCTGGAAAACGTGCTCGTCGGACGCCACACCCGCACCAAGGAAGGCCTCTGGTCGGCCCTCCTGCGCGGCCCCGGCTTCAAGAAGGCCGAGAAGGAGTCCGAAGCGCGGGCCATGGAGCTGCTCTCCTTCGTCGGCCTCGCCCACAAACGCGACCACCTCGCACGCAACCTGCCCTACGGCGAACAGCGCAAGCTGGAGATCGCACGAGCACTGGCCAGCGAACCAGGACTACTCCTGCTCGACGAGCCCACGGCCGGCATGAACCCCCAAGAGACACGGGCCACCGAAGAACTCGTCTTCGCCATCCGTGACAAGGGCATCGCCGTCCTCGTCATCGAGCACGACATACGCTTCATCTTCAACCTCTGCGACCGCGTCGCCGTCCTCGTCCAGGGCGAGAAGCTCGTCGAAGGCACCCCCGACATCGTCCAGGCCGACGAACGCGTCATCGCCGCCTATCTCGGCACCCCCTTCGAAGGCGAACCCGGAGAAGAGGAAGCCGCCGAGGTCGCAGCCGCGGAAGCCGCCGCCGACGCACCCGCAGACAGCACCACCGGCAGCACCAAGGGAGAAACCCAGTGACCGCACTACTCGAGGTCGAAGACCTCAGGGTCGCCTACGGCAAGATCGAAGCCGTCAAAGGCATCTCCTTCAGCGTCGACGCCGGCCAGGTCGTCACCCTCATCGGCACCAACGGCGCCGGCAAGACAACCACCCTGCGCACCCTGTCCGGCCTGCTCAAGCCGACCGCCGGCAAGATCACCTTCGACGGCAAACCACTCACCGGCGTCCCCGCCCACAAGATCGTCGCCCTCGGACTCGCCCACTCCCCCGAAGGCCGGCACATCTTCCCCCGTCTGAGCATCGCGGAGAACCTCCAGCTCGGCGCCTTCCTCCGCAAGGACAAGGAAGGCATCGAAAAGGACATCCAGCGGGCCTACGACCTCTTCCCCATCCTCGGTGAACGCCGCAAGCAGGCCGCGGGCACCCTCTCCGGCGGCGAACAGCAGATGCTCGCCATGGGACGCGCCCTCATGTCCCGGCCGAAACTCCTCATGCTCGACGAACCCTCCATGGGCCTCTCACCGATCATGATGCAGAAGATCATGTCCACGATCGCCGAGCTGAAGTCCCAGGGCACGACCATCCTGCTCGTCGAACAGAACGCCCAGGCGGCACTGTCCCTCGCCGACCAGGGCCACGTCATGGAAATCGGCAACATCGTCCTGTCCGGCACAGGACAGGACCTGCTCCATGACGAGTCCGTCCGCAAGGCCTACCTCGGCGAAGACTGAGCGCCACCCCTACCAGGCGTACACGAGAGGCCCGCACCCGGGACAACGGGTGCGGGCCTCTCCAGTGCACGCTGTACCGCGGGACGTCAGCCCTTCGCGGCCTTCTTCTCCTCGCCGTCCTGGATGACGGCCTCGGCGACCTGTTGCATGGACATGCGCCGATCCATCGAGGTCTTCTGAATCCACCGGAAAGCGGCGGGCTCGGTCAGCCCGTACTCGGTCTGCAGAACGGACTTCGCCCGGTCGACCAGCTTGCGGGTCTCCAGCCGCTGCGCGAGGTCCGCGACCTCCTTCTCCAGCGTCTTCAACTCGGTGAACCGGGAGACGGCCATCTCGATCGCCGGTACGACATCGCTCTTGCTGAACGGCTTCACCAGATACGCCATCGCACCCGCGTCCCGCGCCCGCTCCACGAGATCACGCTGCGAGAAGGCGGTCAGCATCAGCACCGGGGCGATGCGCTCCTCGGCGATCTTCTCGGCGGCCGAGATGCCGTCGAGCTTCGGCATCTTCACATCGAGGATGACGAGGTCGGGCTTGTGCTCACGGGCCAGCTCGACGGCCCGCTCACCATCGCCGGCCTCACCGACGACGTGGTAGCCCTCTTCCTCGAGCATCTCCTTGAGGTCGAGGCGGATGAGCGCCTCGTCCTCGGCGATGACGACACGGGTCGTCAGCGGAGGCACGTGCGACGTGTCGTCGTCGGCGGCGACAGGCTGGGGCGACTCGGGGGCGGTCACGGGGGCTCCTCGTTCAGTGCAGGCAGGTTACTGCTCCCAGAAGCGTACCTAGCTGCGGTAGGGTGGAGCACGGCGGGCGACCGCCAACCTTCGTATTAGAGGAAGCCCCGGTAGCCCAGCGGTAGAGGCCCGGTGCTCAAACCACCGACAGCGTGGGTTCGAATCCCACCCGGGGCACTTCACCTTTGATTCCAAGGTCAGGCGTAGCGGAGGTTCACGTTCTCGTGAACCTCCGCTTTTTGCTGCACGCGGTCACCTCCAGTCGCACAAAGTGGCCACATGTACGACATCGGCACTCGCGAACGAGCCCTGGCGCTGGCCGCGCGTACGCGCCATCTACCGCGGGCTGTCGTCCTCGCCGATGTGGTGTACCCGCACCATGTTCGTCGCCCCCGAGACCCCGGGCGGGGAACCCGCCGTGATCACCACGATGTCGCCCTTCTCGCAGCGGCCGTACTTCAGCAGCAGTTCGTCGACCTGGCCCACCATCGCATCCGTGGAGTCGACGTGCGGGCCCAGGAACGTCTCCACGCCCCAGCTGAGGTTGAGCTGGGAGCGCGTGGCCGGGGTGGGGGTGAAGGCGAGGAGCGGGATCGGGGAACGGTAGCGGGAGAGGCGGCGGGCGGTGTCGCCGGACTGGGTGAAGGCGACGAGGAACCTGGCGCCGAGGAAGTCGCCGATCTCCGCTGCCGCGCGGGCTACGGCGCCGCCCTGGGTGCGGGGCTTGTTGCGGTCGGTCAGGGGCGGGAGGCCCTTGGCGAGGATGTCCTCCTCCGCCGCTTCGACGATGCGTGCCATCGTCCTGACCGTCTCCACGGGGTACTTGCCGACGCTGGTCTCGCCGGACAGCATCACCGCGTCCGCGCCGTCGATCACGGCGTTCGCCACGTCCGAGGCCTCGGCCCTGGTCGGGCGTGAGTTGTCGATCATCGAGTCGAGCATCTGGGTGGCGACGATGACGGGTTTGGCGTTGCGTTTGGCGAGTTTGATCGCGCGCTTCTGGACGATCGGGACCTGTTCCAGGGGCATTTCGACGCCGAGGTCGCCGCGCGCCACCATGATGCCGTCGAACGCGGCCACGATGTCGTCGATGTTCGCGACGGCCTGGGGCTTCTCGATCTTGGCGATGACGGGGAGCCGGCGACCTTCTTCGTCCATGATGCGGTGGACGTCCTTGATGTCTCTGCCGCTGCGGACGAAGGAGAGGGCGATGACGTCGAAGCCGGCGTGCAGGGCCCAGCGGAGGTCGTCCTCGTCCTTCTTGGAGAGGGCGGGGACGGAGAGGGCGACGCCGGGGAGGTTGAGGCCCTTGTTGTCGGAGACCATGCCGCCTTCGACGACGGTGGTGTGGACGCGGGGGCCGTCGACGGAGGTGACTTCGAGGGTGACCTTGCCGTCGTCGATGAGGATGCGTTCGCCGGGAGTGACGTCGGACGCCAGCCCGGGGTAGGTCGTTCCGCAGGTCTGGCGGTCGCCTTCGGCGCCTTCTTCGACGGTGATGGTGAAGGTGTCTCCGCGTTCGAGGAGTACGGGGCCTTCGGTGAAGCGGCCGAGTCGGATCTTCGGGCCCTGCAGGTCGGCGAGGATTCCGACGGTGCGGCCGGTCTCGTCGGAGGCTTCGCGGACGCGCTGGTAGCGCTGCTCGTGGTCGGTGTAGTCGCCGTGGCTGAGGTTGAAGCGGGCGATGTCCATTCCGGCTTCGACCAGTTCCTTGATCTGGCCGTAGGAGTCGGTGGCGGGCCCCAGTGTGCAGACGATCTTCGCTCGGCGCATGGTTCGACCCTAGGCCTTACCGGCCGGTAGGGGGTTGGTGGTGTGTGACTGCTCACCAACTTTTACATGAAACCGTCTTGACAAGCAGCGAGTTGTGCGTTGGGGCGCTCCGATGAGCATCGGAGGGCTACGCGGGCCCCTTGACGTCCGCGGCGACGCGGTGGGGGTGCCGTAGGCGACGGGTGTCGGCTCGGGTGGTGCGCGGGCCGGGGGTCATACGTCCCGCTCTGTCACCGATGGTCCGTCAGTGGTCGCTTTCCGGTCATCAGATCGAAACCTGTGAGGGCTGTTGCGATGGGTCACGGCGGGCCACAATCTACGCGCGTCATTGGCGCCCGTCATTGACCGTTCCCTCGAGGAGTTAGAGACATGCCGTTGAACCGCCGGAAGTTCCTCACAAGTTCCGCTGCAACCGGAGCGGGGGTGGCGTTGACCGGTGCCGTGGCGGCTCCGGCGGCGCAGGCCGCGCCGGCCGCGCCGGCGCAGAAGGGTCCCAAGCGGTACTCGCTGACCGTGATGGGCACCACCGATCTCCATGGGCACGTCTTCAACTGGGACTACTTCAAGGACGCGACGTACAACGACACGGCGGGCAACGCGCAGGGCCTGTCGCGGATTTCGACGCTGGTGAACCAGGTGCGCGAGGAGAAGGGCCGGGACCACACCCTTCTGGTGGACGCGGGCGACACGATTCAGGGCACACCGCTGGCGTACTACTACGCGAAAGTCGACCCGATCACGGCCAAGGGCGGGCCGGTGCATCCGATGGCGCGCGCGATGAACGCGATCGGGTACGACGCGGTGGCGCTCGGGAACCACGAGTTCAACTACGGCATCGAGACGCTGCGGAAGTTCGAGTCGCAGTGCGACTTCCCGCTGCTGGGCGCGAACGCGCTGGACGCGAAGACGCTGAAGCCGGCCTTCGCGCCGTACGTCATCAAGACGTTCCACGCACCGGGCGGGGCGCCGGTGAAGGTTGCGGTGCTGGGTCTGACCAACCCGGGCATCGCGATCTGGGACAAGGCTTATGTGCAAGGGAAGTTGACGTTCCCGGGTCTGGAGGAGCAGGCGGCGAAGTGGGTGCCGAAGCTCAGGTCCATGGGTGCGGACGTGGTCATCGTGTCGGCGCACTCGGGTTCCGACGGCACGTCGTCGTACGGTGACCAGGTTCCGTATGTGGAGAACGCGGCCGCGAACGTGGCCCGGCAGGTGCCGGGTATCGATGCGATTCTGGTCGGTCACGCGCATGCGGAGATTCCGGAGCTGAGGGTCACCAATGAGCAGACGGGGAAGACGGTCGTCCTGTCGGAACCGCTGTGCTACGCGGAGCGGCTGACGCTCTTCGACATCGAGCTGGTCTTCGAGAAGGGCCGGTGGCAGGTGGAGTCGGTGGCGGCTTCGCTGCGCAATTCCAACACGGTTCCTGACGACCCGGAGATCACCAAGTTGCTGTCGGAGCAGCACGCGGCGGTGGTGAAGTACGTCAACCAGGTCGTCGGCAAGGCCACCGAGACCCTGACGACGGTGGACGCGCGCTACAAGGACGCCTCGATCATCGACCTGATCAACAAGGTGCAGGAGGACGTGGTCAAGGCGGCGATGGCGGGTGGCGCGTATGCGTCGCTGCCGGTGATCTCGCAGGCGTCGCCGTTCTCTCGCACGTCTCAGATCCCGGCGGGCGATGTGACGATCCGGGATCTGTCGAGTCTGTATGTGTACGACAACACGCTGGTCGCGAAGCTGATGACGGGTGCGCAGGTCCGTGCGTACCTGGAGTACTCGGCGGGGTACTTCGTGCAGACGGCCGCCGATGCGGTGGTGGACGTGGACAAGCTGACCAACGCGAACAACCGTCCTGACTACAACTATGACTATGTGTCGGGCCTGCGGTACGACATCGACATCGCTCAGCCGGCGGGTTCGCGTATCAAGAACCTGACGTTCAATGGTGCCGCGCTGGATGACGCGCAGGAGTTCGTGTTCGCGGTGAACAACTACCGTGCCAATGGCGGTGGTGCCTTCCCGTATGTGGCGTCGGCAAAGGAACTGTGGTCGGAGTCGACGGAGATCCGGACCCGGATCGCGGAGTGGGTGACCGCGAAGGGGGTCCTGGATCCGAAGGACTTCGCTTCGGTGGACTGGAAGCTCACGCGGAACGGTGCGCCGGTGTTCTAGTAGCCCGGGGTCATGTCGACGGCGTCGACGATGGCTGGTGCGCCGCTGTGGTCGGTGTGCAGCTGTCGTCGGCGTCGTGTTGTGTGCGGATCCGGCCGCACCGGGCCGGATCCGTGGCGGGGACGGATTTCTCACGCCTGGTCGACGAGGGCTTCGGCCATGTGGTCGGGTGCGGTCTGCCCGTGCGGGTGGAGTCCGAAGGTGGTGAAGGCTGTTCGCCGGGGCAGGGGGTAGGGCTCCTTGCCGGTGAGGGAGTTGAGGATGGTGGCGCTGCGCCAGGCGGCGAGGCCGAGGTCGGGGGCGCCGATGCCGTGGGTGTGGAGTTCGGCGTTCTGGACGTAGACGGACCCGGTGATGGAGGGGTCCAGGACCAGGCGGAACTGGTCGTCGATGCTGAGGCGTCGGCTGCGGTCGCGCTGGAGGTACGGGTCGAGTCCGGCGAGGATGCGGCCGAGGGGGCGTTCGCGGTAGCCGGTGGCGAGGACGACGGCGTTGGTGGTGTGGCGGGAGCGGGTGCCCTGCTGGGTGTGTTCCAGCTGGAGTTCGACGGTGCCGGTGGCGATGTGGTCGGCGGTGCGGACGTGGACGCCGGGGGTGAGGACGGTGTCGGGCCAGCCGCCGTGAAGGGTGCGCTGGTAGAGCTCGTCGTGGATGGCGGCGATGGTGTCGGCGCCGATGCCCTTGTGGAGCTGCCATTGGGCGGAGACGAGGCGGTCGCGTGCGGGTTCGGCGAGGCCGTGGAAGTAGCGGGTGTAGTCGGGGGTGAAGTGCTCCAGGCCGAGCTTGGAGTACTCCATGGGGGCGAAGGCTTCGGTGCGGGCGAGCCAGTGGATCTTCTCGTGGCCCGTGGGGCGGTGGCGGAGCAGATCGAGGAAGACCTCGGCGCCGGACTGGCCGGCGCCGATGACGGTGATGTGTTCGGCGGCCAGGAGGGTGTCGCGGCGTCCGAGGTAGTCCGCGGCGTGCAGGACGGGGACGTCGGGGGCGTCGACGAGGGGCTGTAGTGGTTCGGGCACATGGGGTTCGGTGCCGATGCCAAGGACGATGTTGCGTGCGTGGGCGCGGCCGAGGGACGTGACTGTGCCGTCGATGTCGAGGTGGGTGAAGTCGATGTCGAAGGCGTCGCGCGCGGCGTTCCAGCGGATGGCGTCGATCTGGTGGCCGAAGTGGAGTCCGGGGAGGTTGCCGGCGACCCAGCGGCAGTAGGCGTCGTATTCGGCGCGTTGGATGTGGAAGCGCTCTGCGAAGTAGAAGGGGAAGAGGCGTTCGCGGGTCTTGAGGTAGTTGAGGAAGGTCCAGCGGCTGGTGGGGTCCGCGAGGGTCACCAGGTCGGCGAGGAAGGGCACTTGGAGGGTGGCACCGTCGATGAGGAGGCCGGGGTGCCAGTCGAAGCGGGGGCGCTGCTCGTAGAAGGCGGCGTCGAGGTGGGTGAGGGGCTGGGCGAGGGCGGCGAGGGAGAGGTTGAACGGGCCGATGCCGATGCCGACGAGGTCGCGGGGTGCATCGGGTTCGTGCTGTGGGGGGATGGTCATCGGGGGGTGCTTCCTTCTACCAGTTTCAGGAGTGCGGCCAGGTCGCCGGGCCGGGTGTGAGGGTTGAGGAGGGTGGCCTTGAGCCAGAGGCGGCCGTCCGTCCGGGCGCGGCCGAGGACGGCGCGGCCGTCGCGCAGGAGGGTGCGACGGATCGCGGCGACGGTGTCGTCGGGGGCGTTGGCGGGCCGGAACAGGACGGTGCTGATGGTGGGGGGCGCGTGGAGTTCGAGGGCGGGGTGTGCCCGGATGAGGTCGGCGAGCTCGTGTGCGTGGGCGCAGACCTGGTCGACGAGGGTGCCGAGTCCGGTGCGGCCGAGGGTTTTGAGGGTGACGGCGATCTTGAGGATGTCGGGGCGTCTGGTGGTGCGCAGGGAGCGTCCGAGGAGGTCGGGGATGCCGGCTGCGGTGTCGTCGTCGGCGCTGAGGTAGTCGGCGCGGTGGTGGAGGGCTTGCAGGTCGCGAGGGTCGCGGAGGGTGAGGAGGCCGGCGGCGACGGGCTGCCAGCCGAGTTTGTGCAGGTCGAGGGTGACGGTGTGGGCGCGGCCCAGGCCGGTGAGTTTGGAGCGGTGGCGGTCGCTGAAGAGGAGTCCGCCTCCGTAGGCGGCGTCGATGTGGAGGCGGGCGCCGTGGGTGGCGCAGACGTCGGCGATGGCGGGCAGGGGGTCGATGAGTCCGGCGTCGGTGGTGCCGGCGGTGGCGGCGACGAGGACGGGTCCGCGCAGGGAGCTGAGGGCTTCGTCGAGGGCCGCGGGGTCGAGGGTGCCGTTCGGGGCGGGAACGACGACGGGTTCGGGCAGGCCGAGGAGCCAGGCGGCGCGGGTCAGGGAGTGATGGGAGGCGGATGAGCAGACGAGTCGGACGGTGCCGAGGGCCTCGCGGGCGAAGAGGAGGGCCAACTGGTTGGATTCGCTGCCGCCGGTGGTGACGAGGGCGTCGGCCGCGCCGGCCTGCCGGGCGAGGGCCTGGGTGACGAGGGTCTCCAGTTCGGAGGCGGCGGGGGCCTGGTCCCAGGAGTCGAGGGAGGGGTTGAGGGCTGAGGCGGCGAGGTCCGCGGCGGTGGCGACGGCGAGGGGCGGGCAGTGCAGGTGGGCGGCGCACAGCGGGTCGGCGGGGTCGGCGGCGCCTTCGGCGAGGGCGCGGACGAGGGCTCGTACGGCGTCCGGGTCGCCCTCTTGCGGCAGTACGTCGCCGACGGCGGAGCGCAGTCGCGCGGCGACCGTGTCAGGTCCGCCTGCGGGCAGTGGTCCGCCGCGTTCGCGTGCGCCCTCCGCCAGGGCGTCGAGGACCGTTGTGAGCAACGGCCTTAGTGCGTCGGGTCCTTCGGGTCCTGAGGCGAGGGGCGGCAGCAGGCTCATGGGCTTGGTCCTTTGAGACGCGCGACGGGGGAACCAAGCCTGCATGGCGGGGAGTTCGGCCGCCAGATGAGGGCGACGATCCGACCCGAATGGAGGTACTGCCGCGCGGGGGGCGGGTGTCCGCGCCAAGGTGTGGGATACGCGCCGCCGGCCGGGCGCCCGGTGTGGGGCCGGTGCCCGGCCGGCTGGGGTACTACGCCTCGCGGATACGCAACGCCCGTGCCATGTCGTCGAGTTCGTCGACGAGCCTGCGGTGCAGGGCGGGGATGAGGTCCGCCTCGCGCAGGCACTGTTCGCCGCGGCGGACGGTGTCCGCGTGGACGGCGTAGCGGGGGAAGGCCCAACGGCCCGCTTCGGCGGCGATGGCGGGGCCGCGGCGGGCGGCGAGGGCGGGTGCGTCGGTCCAGAAGCGGTCGACGTATTCCTCGGTCAGTTCGGCCTGTTCGGGCTGCCAGAAGCCCTGTGCGGTGGCGGTGAACAGGTAGTTGGAGAGGTCGTCGGTGGTGAACATCGCCTCCCAGGCGCGCCGCTTGGCCTCGGGGTCGGGGAGGGCGGCGCGGCAGCGGGCGGCGCCTTCCTGACCGGTGGCGCTGGGGTCGCGGTCGAGTTCTTCGGCGATCGCCGTCTCGTCGACGGCGCCGAGGACGGCGAGGCGGCCGAGGATGCGCCAGCGCAGTTCGGGGTCGAGTTCGGGCCCGCCGGGGATGGTGCCGTCGGCGAACCAGGCGGCGATGGTGTCGGGGTGGGCGGCGGCGTCGATGAGGCGGCGTACGGCGATCAGGCGCAGTCCGGGGTGGGTGCCGTCCTCGGTGCGGCGGATGAGGTCGCGGCACACGGCGGTGAGGGTGGAGAGTGCGGCGGGCCGCTGGTCGGGGGCGAGGTAGCGGTCGGCGACGTGGGTGGAGGCGAAGGCGAGGACGCCTTCGACGAGGGCGAGGTCGGTTTCGTGGGGCAGGTGGGTGCGGACGGTCTCCAGGTAGGCGGTGGCGGGGAGGCGGCCGTCGCGGACGACGTCGCGCAGGGCGTTCCACACGACAGCCCGGGTGAGGGGGTCGGGCAGTCCGGACAGGGCGTGGCGGACGGTTTCGAAAGAGTCGGGGTCGAAGCGGACCTTGGCGTAGGTGAGGTCCTGGTCGTTGAGGACGAGCAGGGCGGGGCGCTTGCCGAGGGGGTGCGGTGTGGTCTGCGGGATGTCGAGGTCGAGGCGTTCGCGCAGGGTGAGGTCGCCGTTGTCGGGGAGGTGGTGGTCGTAGAGGCCGACGGCGATGCGGTGGGGGCGGCTGCCGTCGTGCTCGACGGTGAGGGTGCAGGTGCCATCGGCGGCCTGGGTGAGGTGGGGGGTGAGGGTGTCGACGCCGGTGGTGCGCAGCCAAGTGTCGGCCCAGGCGTGTACGTCGCGTTCGGTGGCGCCGGCGAGGGAGTCGATGAAGTCGGCGAGGGTGGCGTTGCCGAAGCGGTGGCGGGTGAAATGGGTGTTGATGCCGGCGAGGAAGTCCTTCTCGCCGAGCCAGGCCACCAGTTGGCGTAGTGCGGAGGCGCCCTTGGCGTAGGAGATGCCGTCGAAGTTGAGGAGTGCGGAGGCGGTGTCGTCGACTGCTTCGGGGGCGACGGGGTGGGTGGAGGGGCGCTGGTCGGCGTCGTATCCCCAGGTCTTGCGGGCGACGGCGAAGTCGGTCCAGGTGTCGGTGAAGCGGGTGGCTTCGGTGAGGGTCTGGTAGCCCATGTACTCGGCGAAGGACTCGTTCAGCCAGATGTCGTCCCACCAGCGCAGGGTGACGAGGTCGCCGAACCACATGTGGGCCATCTCGTGGGCGATGACCATGGCGCGGGTCTGGCGCTCGGTGTCGGTGACGGCGGAGCGGTAGACGAACTCGTCGCGGAAGGTGACGAGTCCGGGGTTCTCCATGGCGCCGGCGTTGAATTCGGGGACGAACGCCTGGTCGTAGGAGTCGAAGGGGTAGGGCTCCTCGAACTTCTCGTGGTAGCGGTCGTAGCACTGGCGGGTGATCTCGAAGATTTCTTCCGCGTCGGCGTCGAGGTGGGGGGCGAGGGAGCGGCGGCAGTGGATGCCGAAGGGGAGGCCGCGGTGTTCGGTGCGCACGGAGTGCCAGGGGCCGGCGGCGACGGCGACCAGGTAGGTGGAGATGGGCGGGGTGGTGGCGGCGTGCCAGGTGCCGTCGCCCTGGTGGGTGGTGATGCCGTTGGCGAGGACGCTCCAGCCGTCGGGTGCCGTGACGGTCAGGTCGAAGACGGCTTTGAGGTCGGGCTGGTCGAAGGCGGCGAAGACGCGTTGGACGTCTTCCATGAACAGCTGGGTGTAGACGTATGTTTCGCCGTCGGTGGGGTCGGTGAAGCGGTGCATGCCCTCACCGGTGCGCGAGTAGCGCATCGTTGCGTCGATGCGCAGTTCGTGTTCGCCCGTGGCGAGGCCCTTGAGGGGCAGCCGGTTCTCTTCGAGGGTCTCGGGGTCGAGCGGCTCGCCGTCGAGGGTGGCGGAGCGCAGCTCGGCGGGCTTGAGCTCGACGAAGGTGTCCGTGGCCTCGTGGTCCCCGCGTACGGTGAAGCGGATGACGGTACGGGAGTCGAAGGTCTCGTCGCCGTGGGTCAGGTCGAGGCCGATCTCGTAGTGCTGGACGTCGAGGAGCCGGGCACGGGTCTGCGCTTCGTCGCGCGTCAGTACGGACATGGGGACATGCTGCCTGATGCCGGTGACGGTGCACAGGGGCGGTCCGGTACACGGCCTGCGCGTTCCTTGTGCCGGAGCGCATCGGTGTTCGGAGGGCGTTTGCGCGGTGCCTGGAGGTGTGCCTCCGGGTGCGGCCGGGCGAGCCCGGCGTCGGGTGCCCGGCGGGTCGCCGGTTGTCGGTTGCCGTGGGCGGCGGTGGGGCCGACGGGTCGCCGGTTGTCAGTGCCCGTCGGCGGTGGTGGGGCCGGTGGTGTCCTCGGCGATGCGCTCGTGGTGGCGGATGACCTCGGCGATGATGAAGTTGAGGAGTTTTTCCGCGAACGCAGGGTCGAGCTTGGCGCTCTCGGCGAGCCGGCGCAGCCGGGCGATCTGGGCGGCTTCGCGGGCCGGGTCGGCGGGCGGCAGCTGGTGTGCGGCCTTGAGGTGGCCGACCTGCTGGGTGCACTTGAAGCGTTCGGCGAGCATGTGGACGAGTGCGGCGTCGATGTTGTCGATGCTGTCGCGCAGCCGGGCGAGTTCGGCGCGGACGGCCGGGTCGACGTCCGGGGTGGCGGTGTGGCGGGCGGTCATGGGCGACCAGCCTAGTGCTGTGGCCGGAAAGGTCTGCCGGAAAGCTCGCGGCGTCCGGTGCTGGGGGAGCATCGCAAGGCGGAGTATCACCCGCGTACTCCGGATGTACTCGGGTGATGCGACAACGCGGCGGTGGGGGCCCCTCCCGCGCTGGGGGTCCCCCCGCTCGAGCGGAGCCGAGAGTGGGGGAGAAGCCGAGCGTGGGGGGAGCCGCGCCGGGCGTCGCGAGCCGGTGAACCCTTCCGGTCACAGCACTGGGGGCGTGCGGGTTCTCGATCGTCTTTGTCCGCAGTGCGGATCGTCGATGCGTGGTGCTCGGGTGTCCGTGGCGGTCCTGTGCCCGTGCGCCCTGCCGCGGGGGACGAGCACGCCTACAGTGGAATGCAGTGCTGGCGTCTTTGGGGGTGCGGACGTGGCGAACGGCGGACCGGTAGAGCATGGCTTTCCGCATCTGGACACGGTGCGGGCGGCGATCACCGCGCTGTACAAACGGCTGTCGTACGACACCGTCCAGACCTTCGCGACCAGCGTGGCCCCTGCCGATGTGGCCTTCTGCGACCAGGACGACCTGTATCTGGGGGCGCAGCGTGTGGCGCGCGAGCTGGTGCGGCACTACCGGCTGCCGGATGCCCGGATGATCGTCAGCTTTCGTGAGATGACTTATGCGGCGAATGTCGAACTCGCGGCGGGCCCCGAGTACTTCATCGAGCTGAACGACCGTTTCCGCACCCATCGGCGGGACATCGGCGCGGCTCTCGCGCACGAGGTGATGCACGTCTATCTGCACCGGCTCGGCCTGTCCTTCCCGGGGACGCGTGACAACGAGATCCTCACCGACACGGCGACGACCTATCTGGGCGCGGGCTGGCTGCTTCTGGACGCCTTCCGCGAGGACGGGGTGTCGTCGCAGAAGCTGGGCTATCTCACCCCGGAGGAGTTCGGCTACGTCCTCGCCAAGCGGGCCCTGCTGTTCGGCGAGGACCCTGCGGTCTGGTTCACCAGCCCGCAGGCGTACACGGCGTACACGAAGGGCATGGCGCAGGCCCGCCGCGATGCGCAGCAGCCGCCGCTGACGGCGGCCGGGTGGGCGGGCCGCCGCCACTATGCCAGGGACCGCCGCCACGCCCAGGAGCATTCCGCCCTGGGCCCGCAACCGGGTGTCTCGTACTCCTTCACACCGGCCGGCAGCGGATCGCTGCTGGTCTCCTTCCCGTGCCCGACCTGCCGGCAGCGGATCAGGGTGCCTGTGCGGGGGCGGGTGCGGGCGCGGTGCGGGCTGTGCCGGACGGTGCTGGAGTGCGACACATGACGTTCAGTGGTGGTCGCCGTCGCGGGTGAGGGCGCGGTACTCCTCCGCCGTCGGTTTCGGGATCTGCGCCGAGGGTCCGTACATGGCCTTGGCGAGCCGTGCGCGCAGTCTGCGTCCCGGCCCGACGCGCCGGGTGACGCCGTTGGCGTCGACGAGCGGCCCGATCTCGTACGGCGGGGTCTGCTCGTGCTGGGTGCGGGTGAACAGCTGTGCCTGCGAGAGGGGTTCGTGGACCTCGACGTACTCGCCGTTCGGCAGCCGTTTGATGATGCCGCTCTCCCGCCCGTGCAGCACCGTGTCGTGGTCGCGGCGCTGGAGCCCGAGGCAGATCCGTTTCGTGACGATGAACGCGACCGTCGGTGCGGCGAAGAACGCGATGCGTACGAACCAGGTGATCGCGTTGATGGAGAGATGGAAGCGGGTGGCCCATATGTCGTTGCCGCCGCCCATCAGCAGCACCCCGTACAGGGTGAGCCAGGCCACGCCGAGGGCGGTGCGTACGGGAACGTTGCGCGGCCGGTCCAGGATGTGGTGCTCGCGCCGGTCGCCGGTCAACCATGCCTCGATGAAGGGGTAGACGCCGATGGCCGTCATGATGAGCGGGAACAGCATGAAGGGGATGAAGACGCCCAGTTGCAGGGTGTGGCCCCAGGCGTTGATCTCCCATCCCGGCATCACTCGGATCAGGCCCTCGGAGAAGCCCAGGTACCAGTCGGGCTGGGCGCCGGTGGTGACCAGGTCGGGCCGGTAGGGCCCGAAGGCCCACACGGGATTGATGGTGGCGATCCCGCCGAGGAGCGCCAGCACGCCGAAGACCAGGAAGAAGAACCCGCCGGCCTTGGCCATGTAGACGGGCATGAAGGGCATGCCCACCACGCTCTTCTCGTTCCGTCCCGGGCCGGGGTACTGCGTGTGCTTGTGGTAGAAGACCAGGATCAGGTGGGCGACGACCAGGCCCAGCATGATCCCGGGCAGCAGGAGCACATGGACCGGGAAGAACCGCGAGATGATGTCGTGGCCCGGGAACTCGCCGCCGAAGAGGAAGAACGCGAGGTACGTTCCCACGACCGGCACAGACAGGATGGCGCCCTGCGCGAAGCGGACGCCGGTGCCGGAGAGCAGGTCGTCGGGGAGCGAGTAGCCGGTCAGGCCGGTGATCAGGGCGAGCATCAGCAGGGTCCAGCCGAACAGCCAGTTCACCTCGCGGGGCTTGCGGAAGGCGCCGGTGAAGAAGACCCGCATCATGTGGACGAGCATCCCGGCGACGAAGACGAGGGCCGCCCAGTGGTGGATCTGCCGGATGAGCAGTCCGCCGCGCACATCGAAGCTGATGTGCAGCGTCGACTCGTACGCCCTGGTCATGATGATGCCCTTGAGCGGGCCGTAGGAGCCGTGGTAGACGACCTCGGCGCCGCTCGGCTCGAAGAAGAGCGTGAGGTAGATGCCGGTGAGGATCAGGACGAGGAAGCTGTAGAGGCAGACCTCGCCCAGCATGAAGGACCAGTGGTCCGGAAACACCTTGCGCATCAGGGAGTTGGCGGCGGTGTTCGTCCCGAGCCGCCCGTCGGCCCAGTCGGCGACGCGCTCGCCCGTACCCGCCCGTCGCCGTCGCGAACTCCCGTCCGTCGCCGATCCGTTCACCGTTCGAACGCCGTCCATGCAACGCCTCCCCCATGCTTCACTTCAGGGTGACATGGAGGGCGGCCCGGACCAAGAGGACCGACAGCGGGATCCGGCCGCTCTTGCGGACCACATGCGACGGCGCCTGCCCGGTCGTCCGGTCGGGGACTGGTGGGCAGGCGCCGTCTGTGGGAAGCCCGTCCGGGGAGATCCCCGGACGGCCAGCCCGTACGCCGTTGTACGGGACGTCTGTTGAGGCGGTGCGTCAGGCCATGAGCGCGCGGTCCGTCGGGCGGATCGGGGCCGGCAGGTCGCTGGCGCCGGTGAGGAAGCGGTCGACGCCGCGCGCCGCCGAGCGGCCCTCGGCGATGGCCCACACGATGAGGGACTGGCCGCGGCCGGCGTCGCCCGCCACGAACACCCCGGGATGGTTGGTCTGGAAGTCGGCGTCGCGCGCGATGTTGCCGCGCCCGTCCAGCTCCAGGCCGAACTGCTCGACCAGACCGTTGTGCTGGTCCGTGCCCGTGAAGCCCATCGCCAGTGTGACCAGCTGCGCCGGGATCCTCCGCTCGGTGCCCGGCTTCCGGGTCGGCCTGCCGTCCACGAACTCGACCTCGGCCAGGTGCAGCCACTGCACGTTGCCGTCCTCGTCGCCCTCGAAGTGGGTCGTGGAGGCCGAGTAGACCCGCTCGCCGCCCTCCTCGTGGGCCGAGGTGACCTTGTAGAGGATCGGGAAGGTCGGCCACGGCTGGTCGACCGGGTGCCGCTCGTCGTTCGGGCGGGGCATGATCTCCAGCTGAGTGACGGAGGCCGCGCCCTGGCGGTGGGCCGTGCCCACGCAGTCCGCACCCGTGTCACCGCCGCCGATCACGACGACGTGCTGGCCCTCGGCCGAGATCGGCGCGGTGACGTAGTCGCCCTCCTGGACCTTGTTGGACAGCGGCAGGTACTCCATGGCCTGGTACACGCCCTTGAGTTCACGGCCGGGGACCGGCAGGTCGCGGGCGGTCGTCGCGCCCGCCGCGATCACCACCGCGTCGTACCGCCTGCGCAGGTCCGTCGCCGTGACGTCGCGGCCGACCTCGACGCCCGTACGAAAGCGGGTGCCCTCCGCGCGCATCTGCTCGATACGGCGGTTGATGTGCCGCTTCTCCATCTTGAACTCGGGGATGCCGTAGCGGAGCAGGCCGCCGACGCGGTCCGCACGCTCGTACACCGCGACCGTGTGGCCCGCCCGGGTCAGCTGCTGGGCGGCGGCGAGACCCGCCGGTCCCGAACCGATGACCGCGACCGTCTTGCCCGACAGGCGCTCGGGGACCTGCGGCTTCACCGCACCGCCGTCCCACGCCTTGTCGATGATCGAGACCTCGACGTTCTTGATGGTGACCGGCTGCCGGCTGATGCCGAGCACGCACGCCGACTCGCACGGGGCGGGGCACAACCGGCCCGTGAACTCCGGGAAGTTGTTCGTGGCGTGCAGCCGCTCCAGGGCGGCCGTCCAGTCCCCGCGGTACGCGTAGTCGTTCCACTCGGGGATCAGGTTCCCGAGCGGGCAGCCGTTGTGGCAGAACGGGATGCCGCAGTCCATGCACCGGCCGGCCTGCTTGCTGATGATCGGCAGCAGCGAACCGGGAACGTACACCTCGTTCCAGTCCTTGACGCGCTCGCCCACCGGACGGGACATGGCGACCTCGCGGCCGTGTGTCAGGAAGCCCTTGGGATCAGCCATGGGTCGCCGCCTCCATCATCTTCTCGGTGATCTCGGTCTCGGAGAGACCGGCTCGCTCGGCGGCGTCCTTGGCGGCGAGCACTGCCTTGTACGTACTGGGGATGATCTTGCTGAAGCGGTCCACGGAGGCGGACCACTCGGCGAGGAGCTTCCCGGCGACCGTGGAGCCGGTCTCCTCGGCGTGGCGGCGCACCACGTCGTGCAGCCACTGCCTGTCGGCGTCGTCCAGGGCCTCGATGGAGCCGTGGTTGCCGGCGTTGACGTCGTCGCGGTTCAGGTCGATGACGTAGGCGATGCCGCCGGACATGCCGGCCGCGAAGTTGCGGCCCGTCTCGCCGAGCACGACCGCGTGCCCGCCGGTCATGTACTCGCAGCCGTGGTCGCCCACGCCCTCGGCCACCACCAGCGCACCGGAGTTGCGGACGCAGAACCGCTCGCCCGTACGGCCGCGCAGGAACAGCTCGCCGGCGGTCGCGCCATAGGCGATGGTGTTGCCCGCGATCGTCGAGTACTCGGCGAGGTGCTCGGCGCCGCGGTCCGGGCGGACGACGACCCGGCCGCCGGACAGGCCCTTGGCGACGTAGTCGTTGGCGTCGCCCTCCAGGCGCAGCGTGACGCCGCGCGGCAGGAAGGCGCCGAAGGACTGGCCGGCCGAGCCCGTGAAGGTGATGTCGATCGTGTCGTCGGGCAGGCCGGCGCCGCCGAACTTCCTGGTCACCTCGTGGCCGAGCATGGTGCCGACCGTGCGGTTGATGTTGCGGATCGGGATCTGGGCGCGCACCGGCTGGGCCTCGGCCTGCGAGGTCGCGGCCAGGGCGTCGGCGGCGAGCTTGATCAGCTGGTTGTCGAGCGCCTTCTGCAGGCCGTGGTCCTGGGCGACGACCCGGTGGCGCACCGCGCCTGCGGGCAGCTCGGGCACGTGGAGCAGCGGTTCCAGGTCCAGGCCCTGTGCCTTCCAGTGGTCGACGGCCCGCCTCACGTCGAGGACCTCGGCGTGGCCGACGGCCTCCTCGAGGGAGCGGAAGCCCAGCTCGGCCAGCAGCTCGCGGACCTCCTCGGCGATGAACTCGAAGAAGTTCACGATGTGGTCGGCCTTGCCGGTGAAGCGCTCGCGCAGCACCGGGTTCTGCGTGGCGATGCCGACCGGGCAGGTGTCCAGGTGGCAGACGCGCATCATGACGCAGCCGGAGACGACGAGCGGCGCGGTCGCGAAACCGAACTCCTCGGCGCCGAGCAGAGCGGCGATCACGACGTCACGGCCGGTCTTCAGCTGGCCGTCGGTCTGTACGACGATGCGGTCACGCAGCCCGTTGAGCAGCAGTGTCTGCTGGGTCTCGGCGAGGCCGAGTTCCCAGGGGCCCCCGGCGTGCTTCAGCGAGGTGAGCGGGGAGGCGCCGGTGCCGCCGTCGTGACCGGAGATCAGTACGACGTCGGCGTGCGCCTTGGAGACGCCCGCGGCCACCGTGCCGACACCGACCTCCGACACCAGCTTCACGTGGATGCGTGCCGCCGGGTTGGCGTTCTTGAGATCGTGGATCAGCTGGGCCAGGTCCTCGATGGAGTAGATGTCGTGGTGCGGCGGCGGGGAGATGAGCCCCACGCCCGGCGTCGAGTACCGGGTCCTGGCCACCCACGGGTACACCTTGTGGCCGGGCAGCTGGCCGCCCTCGCCGGGCTTGGCGCCCTGGGCCATCTTGATCTGGATGTCGTCCGCGTTGACCAGGTACTCGGAGGTCACGCCGAAGCGGCCGGAGGCCACCTGCTTGATCGCCGAGCGGCGCGCCGGGTCGTACAGGCGCTCCGGGTCCTCGCCGCCCTCGCCGGTGTTGGACTTGGCGCCCAGCCGGTTCATGGCGATGGCGAGCGTCTCGTGCGCCTCCTTGGAGATGGAGCCGTACGACATGGCGCCCGTGGAGAAGCGCCTGACGATCTCGGAGACGGGCTCGACCTCGTCGAGGGGGACCGGCTCGCGGTCGGTTGTGAAGCCGAACAGGCCGCGCAGCGTCATCAGGCGCTCGGACTGCTCGTTCACGCGGGACGTGTACTTCTTGAAGACGTCGTAACGGCCGGTGCTCGTGGCGTGCTGGAGGCGGAAGACGGTCTCCGGGTCGAACAGGTGCGGCTCGCCCTCGCGGCGCCACTGGTACTCGCCGCCGATCTCCAGCGCGCGGTGCGCGGGCGCGATGCCGGAGGCGGGGTAGGCCTTGGCGTGGCGGGCGGCGACCTCCCCCGCGATGACGTCGATGCCGACGCCGCCGATCTTGGTGGCGGTGCCGTCGAAGTACTTCTCGACGAAGGCCTCGTCCAGGCCGACGGCCTCGAAGACCTGGGCGCCGCGGTAGGAGGCGACGGTCGAGATACCCATCTTGGACATGACCTTCAGGACGCCCTTGCCGAGGGCGTGGATCAGGTTGCGGATGGCCTTCTCGGGGACGATGCCCGGCAGGAACGTGCCGGCGCGAACCAGGTCCTCGACGGACTCCATCGCCAGGTACGGGTTGACGGCGGCGGCGCCGTAGCCGATGAGCAGGGCGACGTGGTGGACCTCGCGGACGTCGCCGGCCTCGACCAGCAGGCCCACCTGGGTGCGCTGCTTGGTGCGGATGAGGTGGTGGTGGACGGCCGCGGTGAGCAGCAGCGACGGGATCGGGGCGTGCTCGGCGTCCGAATGGCGGTCGGAGAGGACGATCAGCCGGGCGCCGTTGCCGATCGCGGCGTCGGTCTCGGCGCAGATCTCCTCGATGCGCGCGGCGAGGGCGTCGCCGCCTCCGGAGACCCGGTAGAGGCCGGAGAGCGTCGCCGCCTTCATGCCGGGCATGTCGCCGTCGGCGTTGATGTGGATCAGCTTGGCGAGCTCGTCGTTGTCGATGACCGGGAAGGGCAGCACGACGCTGCGGCAGGACGCGGCGGTCGGCTCCAGCAGGTTGCCCTGCGGGCCCAGCGACGAGCGCAGGGAGGTGACCAGCTCCTCGCGGATCGCGTCCAGCGGCGGGTTGGTGACCTGCGCGAACAGCTGGGTGAAGTAGTCGAAGAGCAGCCGCGGACGCTCGGACAGCGCGGCGATCGGCGAGTCCGTGCCCATCGAGCCGATCGGCTCGGCACCGGCCTTGGCCATCGGCGCGAGGATGACGCGCAGTTCCTCCTCGGTGTAGCCGAAGGTCTGCTGGCGGCGGGTGACGGAGGCATGGGTGTGGACGATGTGCTCGCGCTCGGGCAGGTCGCCCAGCTCGATCTCACCGGCCTGGAGCCACTCCTGGTACGGCTGCTCGGCGGCGAGGGTCGCCTTGATCTCGTCGTCCTCGATGATGCGGTGCTCGGCGGTGTCGACGAGGAACATGCGGCCGGGCTGCAGGCGGCCCTTGCGGACGACTCGGGACGGCTCGATGTCCAGGACGCCGACCTCGGAGCCGAGGACGACCAGTCCGTCGTCGGTGACCCAGTAGCGGCCGGGGCGCAGACCGTTGCGGTCCAGCACGGCGCCGACCTGGGTGCCGTCGGTGAAGGTGACGCAGGCCGGGCCGTCCCAGGGCTCCATCATCGTGGAGTGGTACTGGTAGAAGGCGCGCCGGGCCGGATTTATGGAGGTGTGGTTCTCCCACGCCTCCGGGATCATCATCAGCACGGAGTGCGGCAGGGAGCGGCCGCCGAGGTGCAGGAGTTCGAGCACCTCGTCGAAGGAGGCGGAGTCGGAGGCCTCCGGCGTGCAGATAGGAAAGAGCCGCTCCAGATTCTCCCCCGGGCCGCGGTGTCCATGGTCGGCAGAGCCGAACAGCTCGGAGAGCAGCTGCGACTCGCGGGCGCGCATCCAGTTGCGGTTGCCCTTGACTGTGTTGATCTCGCCGTTGTGCGCGATGAAGCGGTACGGGTGAGCGAGCGGCCAGCTCGGGAAGGTGTTCGTGGAGAAGCGCGAGTGGACCAGCGCGATGGCGGTGGCGAAGCGGCGGTCGGACAGGTCCGGGAAGAAGGGCTCCAGCTGGCCGGTGGTCAGCATGCCCTTGTAGATGATCGTGCGGGCGGACAGCGACGGGAAGTACACGCCGGTCTCGCGCTCGGCGCGCTTGCGCAGCACGAATGCCTTGCGGTCGAGGTCGATGCCCTTGCGCACACCTCCCCCGGACTCCGTCTGGGAGGTGCCCCCGGTCACGAAGAGCTGGCGGAAGGCGGGCATCGTCGAGCGAGCGGTCGCGCCGAGCAGCTCGGGGGCGACGGGGACCGCGCGCCAGCCGAGGACGGTCAGACCCTCGTCCGCGGCGATCGTCTCGATCTGCGCGACGGCCTCGGCGGCGCCGACCTCGGGCAGGAAGGCGATACCGGCCGCGTAGGCGCCCACCTCGGGCAGTTCGAATCCGGCCACCTCGCGGAAGAAGGCGTCGGGAATCTGGGAGAGGATGCCGGCGCCGTCACCCGAGTCGGGCTCGCAGCCGGTGGCACCGCGGTGCTCCAGGTTGCGCAGGACCGTGAGCGCCTGCTCGACCAGCGCATGGCTCGCCTCACCGGTGAGGGTGGCCACGAAGCCGACGCCACAGGCGTCGTGCTCGTTGCGAGGGTCGTACATACCCTGCGCAGCAGGGCGAGCATCCATGAACGACCAGTTCTGGCCGTTCGCGGAGTGCTGGGACGGCTGGCGCGGTGTACGCATCGGCTCTCCCGTCGTCGTCATGGCATGTGGTGGTACCGAGGGACGACGTTGGCCCTCTGCGTGGAGTCGTACAGATCAGATGATGAGGCCTTTTCCGGGAACCGGAAAGCTTGTTCCAGTATGCGGACATCGCCGGGGTACAGCGCGGATGGTTCCCCGTACGGCAATGGATTCAAGGGGGGCGCAGCCGGACAGATCCGTGTCCATGGGCCCGGGAGCTGCGGGCATCGTCGCCCGCCGCGAAAACTGCGGAGCAGGCCTCATTGCCCGCGGCGCCTACGGCTCATGCCCGCCGGCCGAGCAGTCGAAACCGCCGAGCAGCGACTCCTTGTGCGAGCATTCACGCAATTCGCCTCAAATATCACCCTACGGCCGCGCCGAACAGGCCGCCCAGGGCGTAGGTCACACCCGCCGCGGCGCCACCCAGGGCGAGCTGCCGCAGCCCGCTGTACCACCAGGTGCGCGCGGTCACCTTGGCCACGACCGCGCCGCACACGAAGAGCCCGACGAGGGCGCACAGCACGGCGGGCCACAGGGTGCGGGCGCCGAGCAGATACGGCAGGACGGGCGTGAGGGCGCCGAGCGCGAAGGCCGCGAAGCTGGAGACGGCGGCGAGCATCGGGGAGGGCAGTTCGCCCGGGTCGATGCCGAGCTCCTCGCGCGCGTGGATCTCCAGGGCCTGCTCGGAATCGCGGGAGAGCTGCCTGGCGACCTCGCGGGCCAGCCCGGGCTCGACGCCCCGCGCTTCGTAGAGCGCCGCCAGCTCCTCCTCCTCGCCCTCCGGGTGCTTCCGCAACTCCCGCCGCTCCACGTCGAGTTCGGCTTCGACCAGTTCGCGCTGCGAGGCGACGGACGTGTACTCGCCGGCCGCCATGGAGAAGGCACCCGCGGCCAGGCCCGCCAGTCCGGTGATAATGATGGTCCCCTGGCTGACGGATCCGCCGGCGACACCGGTCATCAGGGCCAGGTTGGACACCAGCCCGTCCGCCGCACCGAAGACGGCCGGACGCAGCCAGCCGCCGTTGACGTCGCGGTGGGTGTGATTGTCCCGGTGCGCCGCGTGGAGCTTCGCCTCGGTCTCGATGATGGCCATACCCCAGCCCCCAGAGCTGCTTGATTGGACTGTTTCCACTTTTCGACAAGAGTGAAAGTACGCCGTAAATCGAGTCCTCGCCAGCAAGGAGAGGCTGGGCTAACCTGCGCTTTTACCTTCACGCGCGCATCCGTGACCGCCGTCCGCGCAGAGAGCGGACGGGTGATGCTGAGGGTGCATGAGGCTCGAGGCGACCGCTCAGGTCACCGGCTCCGCCCCCCCGGCGGGCGCGAAGGACGGGCCGCGCAGCCCTCGAGACGGTCTGCGGCACGGCCCGCGAGAGTGGGTACGACGACGCTTCGCGTCGCGACCGCGGGAGGCGATTCCTCCCCGATACAGGTAGACCGCGGCCGGGGCTGCGGCTCCACCGCGACGATGGCGGGCGCTCCGGCCGGCGCGCTCGGCTCCGATGCGCCGCGTGACCCGGCGAAATCGGTCGCGGAGGCGAGCCGCCGGGACCTGCACGCACCGGCGCGGACGCTCACAGAGGTCACATGGGAGATCTTCGCGCGGGACGTACGCCGCGGTCAGAACCATGAGGCGGCGTACGCCGGGATCGGAGGCCGAGGCCTCCCTCCCGGCGTTCCCGGGCCCTGCTCAGCCCTTCTTCACCGACTTGACCTCGCCCTCCGAGGCCTCGACGTCCTCTGCGGCCTCGGTGACAGTGGAGGACGCGGAGTCCTCGGTCACCTCGGGGTCGGCCGACTTCTCGTCCTTCGGCCCCTGGTCGGCCGTGGAGTCGCCCGCGGTTTCGACGGCGTCATCGGACGCACCCGGTTCCACGACCGCCTCCCGCCCCGGCCGCAGCCGCGCCGAGACCACGAAGTACGCCACGGCGAGCAGGAAGACCAGGATCGCCGTCCACACGTTCAGCCGGACGCCCAGGATGTGGTGCGCGTCGTCGACCCGCAGGTACTCGATCCAGCCGCGGCCGACGCAGTACGCGGCCACGTACAGCGCGAACGCCCGTCCATGGCCCAGCCGGAAGCGGCGGTCCGCCCAGATCACCAGGAACCCGACCCCGATGCACCACAGCGACTCGTACAGGAACGTCGGGTGGTAGTAGCCGGGCACCCGGCCGTCCGTCGCGGACGTGATGTGCAGCGCCCAGGGCAGGTCCGTGGGCCGCCCGTACAGCTCCTGGTTGAACCAGTTGCCCCAGCGCCCGATCGCCTGCGCGAACACGATGCCGGGTGCGAGGGCGTCGGCGTACGCGGGCAACGGGATGCCCCGGCGGCGGCAGCCGATCCACGCGCCGACCGCCCCGAGCGCGATCGCGCCCCAGATGCCGAGCCCGCCCTGCCAGACCTTGAAGGCGTCCACCCAGTCACGGCCTTCGCTGAAGTACAGCTCGTAGTCCGTGATCACGTGGTACAGGCGTCCGCCGACGAGGCCGAAGGGCACGGCCCAGACCGCGATGTCGGCCACCGTGCCGGCCCGCCCGCCTCGGGCGATCCAGCGCTTGTTGCCGAGCCACACGGCCACGAAGACACCGATGATGATGCAGAACGCGTAACCGCGCAGCGGGATGGGGCCGAGGTACAGCACTCCGCGCGACGGGCTGGGGATGTAGGCAAGTTCCATGGCAGGAACGACGCTACCGTGCCGGGCACGTAGGGTGGCAACCCGCGCGGCTACGGGTCCATAACGTGTGACGCCCCCGGCACACCGGCACCGGGGGCACCACTGGTCACGGCAGTCTCAGCTCTTGTTCGCCGCCTCCACCATCTCCTTCAGCTTCGCCGGGTTCATCGTCTGGTCCGCGTTGATGTTCTTGCCGCCGAGAAGCACGGTCGGCGTGCCCGAGTAGCCGCCGCTCTGGAACGCGCTGTTCACCTTGGTCACCCAGCCGTTGTGCGTGCCGCTCTTGACGCACTTCTGGAACGTCGGCGTGTCGAGACCGCCCACCTTGCCGGCCAGCTTGATCAGCTTGGCGTGATCCGCGAAGGTGTCCACGGTCTCCTTGGGCTGGTTGTCGTACAGCACGTCGTGGTAGCGCCGGAACTTTCCGGCGTCCTGCGCGCACGCCGCCGCGTTGGCCGCGTGGAGCGAGCCGCTGCCGCCCAGGTTCCCGTCGATGAGCGTGACCAGGTGGTACTCCACTCTCAGCTTTCCGGCGTCGACCAGTTCGTGGATCGTCGGGCGGTAGACCGTCTCGAAGACCTTGCAGGCCGGGCAGCGGAAGTCCTCCCACACCGTGAGGGTCGACTTGGCGGAGTCCCTGCCGACGGGGATCGCGAGGCCGTCCTTGCCCGTCGCCCCCGAGGGCCCGATGGAGGGGCCCGAGGAGCCGCTCTTCCCGGTGTTCGCCGCCAGGATGCCCCCCACCGTCGCCAGGGCCAGGACGCAGACGATCGCGGCCCCCACGATCAGCCCCCGTCGGCGCTTCTCCGCAGCCTTCTGCTTCTCGCGCTGCACGGCCAGCCGCTCACGGGCGGCGCGCTTTCCGTCACGGTTCTTCTCGCTCACATCCGGCAGAACGAACCGGGGAGGCGCAGCGCGCCTCCCCGGCCCCAGGTCCACCCGTTCGGGCGAGCCAACGGTCCGCTCTGTCCGGGATTCACCCGCGCGAGCGAGGACCTCCGGGTGTCATGCCCTGCCGCGGACGCCCTCGGCCAGTTCGCCCGCCAGCGTCCGTACGGCCTCCAGGGCGGCCTCCTCGTCCGGCGCGTCCAGCATCCGCTTCACGAACGCGGAGCCGACGATCACTCCGTCGGCGAAGCCGGCGACCTCGGCGGCCTGCGTGGGGTTGGAGACGCCGAGGCCCACGCAGACCGGCAGCTCGGTGGTCGCCCGGGTGCGCCGGACCAGGTCCTGGGCCTGGGTGCCGACCGACTCGCGGGTGCCGGTGACGCCCATGAGCGAGGCCGCGTACACGAAGCCGGAGCCCGCCGCCGTGATCTCGGCGAGCCGCTCGTCCTTGCTGCTGGGCGCGACCACGAAGACCGTCGCGAGCCCGTGCTTGTCGGCGTGCTCCCGCCACAGGGCCGACTCCTGCACGGGCAGGTCCGGCAGGATGCAGCCGGCGCCGCCCGCGTCGGCCAGCTCGGCGGTGAAGCGCTCCACACCGTAGCGGTCGATCGGGTTCCAGTACGTCATCACGAGCACCGGCTTGCCGGTCGCCTCGTGTGCCTCGCGGACCGTGCGCATGACGTCGGCGATCCTGACGCCGCCGCGCAGCGCGATGTCATCGGCGGTCTGGATGACGGGACCGTCGAGGACGGGGTCGCTGTGCGGCAGGCCCACCTCCACGATGTCGGCGCCGCCGTCGAAGGCGGCCTTGATCGCGGCGATGCCGCCGTCGACGGTCGGGAAGCCCGCCGGCAGATAGGCGATGAGCGCGGACCGGCCCTCCGCCTTCGCGGCGGCGAGGGTGTCGGTCAGCAGCTGGACGTTTCCGCTCACTTGGCGTCCCCCTCGATCTCGGCGGTGTCGCTTCCGGCGTCCGCGGCGACGGACGCGTCGGTTTCGTACAGGCCGAAGTACCGGGCGGCCGTGTCCATGTCCTTGTCGCCGCGCCCGGACAGGTTGACGACGATCAGCCCGTCCTTGCCCAGCTCCTTGCCGACCTCCAGAGCGCCGGCGAGCGCGTGGGCGCTCTCGATGGCCGGGATGATGCCCTCGGTGCGGGACAGCAGCCGCAGGGCCTGCATGGCCGCGTCGTCGGTGACCGCGCGGTACTCGCCGCGGCCGCTGTCCTTGAGGTACGCGTGCTCGGGGCCGATGCCCGGGTAGTCCAGACCCGCCGAGATCGAGTAAGGCTCGGTGATCTGCCCTTCGTCGTCCTGAAGGACGTACGACCGGGAACCGTGCAGGATGCCGGGCTCACCGGCGGTGAGGGTGGCGGCGTGCTCACCGGTCTCGATGCCGTGACCCGCGGGCTCGCAGCCGATGAGGCGTACGGACGTGTCGGGGATGAAGGCGTGGAAGAGCCCGATGGCGTTGGATCCGCCGCCCACACAGGCGATGGCCGCGTCGGGCAGGCGCCCGGCGCGCTCCAGGATCTGCCGCCGCGCCTCCACACCGATCACACGGTGGAAGTCGCGCACCATGGCGGGGAAGGGGTGGGGGCCGGCCACCGTGCCGAACAGGTAGTGGGTGTGGTCGACGTTGGCGACCCAGTCGCGGAACGCCTCGTTGATCGCGTCCTTCAGGGTGCGGCTGCCGGACTTCACCGCGACGACCTCGGCGCCGAGCATGCGCATGCGGGCGACGTTGAGGGCCTGCCGCTCGGTGTCGATCTCTCCCATGTAGATCGTGCAGTCGAGGCCGAAGAGGGCGCAGGCGGTGGCGGTGGCGACACCGTGCTGGCCGGCACCGGTCTCCGCGATGACGCGGGTCTTGCCCATGCGCCGGGTGAGCAGGGCCTGGCCCAGCACGTTGTTGATCTTGTGGGAGCCGGTGTGGTTCAGGTCCTCCCGCTTGAGGAAGACCCGGGCGCCACCGGCGTGTTCGGCGAACCGCGGCACCTCGGTGAGGGCGCTGGGTCGGCCGGTGTAGTGGACGAGCAGGTCGCCGAGCTCGCGGGCGAACTCGGGGTCGCCCTTCGCCTTCTCGTATTCGGCGGCGACCTCGTCCACGGCGGCCACGAGGGCCTCCGGGATGAACTTGCCGCCGAACGCGCCGAAGTAGCCCTCGGCGCTGGGCACCTGACCCTCCGGGTCGGGAATGAAGAATTCGCTGGGCATGCGGTTACCTCGCAGGGGCGAAAGCCCCGGTGTCGGTCGGGCTGAGGACGACGTCGATCGCGTGCGCGCGCTGTCCCTGAGGTCTGCCAGGCCTGCGGTGTGATGACCACCGCGGTCGCATGCCTCGCCTGAGGGCGAAGGACCATGACGGCGGGGACCGGCGATGCCGAACCCGCCGGAACCACTCGGCGGCGACGGGACACCCCGGCCCGGGGCTCACCCGGTACTGCTTCAGTTCACCGCAGGTGACCGGCGCGCACGCGGGCGACGCCATCGCATCCCGTTGACCTGCCCGGGTTCGTCACCGATGACGTACCGCACCCGTCGCCCGTGCACCCGCCGCGCGGGCGCCCGGCAGCCACGCGGCCGGCACCCGCGGGCGAGGCGGGCATAGGGGTCCCTGGTCGCCGCGGTGATCGGAAGCTTCATCGACGCCAACCCTACCGGGGTGTCAGCTCCGGCCGTGCCGCAGTGCCGGGTGCGCACCGGCCGCGACCAGGTCGGCGACCGCCGTCTTCGGGTCGCGCCCGGTCACCAGCGACTCGCCCACCAGCACGGCGTCGGCACCGTACTCGGCGTAGGCGATCAGGTCGTGCGGTCCGCGGACCCCGGACTCGGCGACCTTCACGATCGACCCGGGGATCTCGGGGGCCACCCGCTCGAAGGTGGAGCGGTCGACCTCCAGGGTCTTGAGGTTGCGTGCGTTGACCCCGATCACCTTCGCCCCGGCGTCCACCGCCCGCTCGACCTCCTCCTCGTCGTGCACCTCGACGAGCGGCGTGAGCCCGATGGACTCGGCGCGCTCGATGAGGGACTCCAGGGCCGGCTGATCCAGGGCGGCGACGATCAGCAGCGCGAGGTCGGCGCCGTAGGCCCGCGCCTCCCAGAGCTGGTACGAGGTGACGATGAAGTCCTTGCGCAGCACCGGGATGTCGACCCGGGCCCGCACGGCCTCCAGGTCGGCCAACGAGCCGCCGAAGCGGCGCTGTTCGGTCAGGACGGAGATGACGGCCGCGCCACCCGCCTCGTAGTCCGCGGCGAGCCCCGCCGGGTCGGCGATCGCGGCGAGCGCGCCCTTGGACGGGCTGGACCTCTTGACCTCGCAGATCACCTTGACGCCGTCCCCGCGCAGCGCGGCGAGGCCGTCCTTGGCCGCGGGAGCTTTCGCCGCGCGCTCCTTGAGCTCGTCGAGGCTGACGCGCGCCTGCCGCTCCGCGAGGTCGGCACGGACTCCGTCGATGATCTCGTCGAGCACACTCACGCGAGCGGCCCCCTTCCTGACGGTTGAGGATTCAAGCGGCTCTGTCGAGTTGAGCCTTGGTCCACCGGGAGCGCCCGAACGGACGAAACCGGCGTCACTGCGATGGTATCCGGAGGAAGGCGAAGGCCTCGCATCCGGTTGACGCCGACCCCCCTTACCTGGAGGTTCCCCGGTTGATCAAGGATGCAGCCAGCCACCGAAGGGCAGGTTCCGGACAACGGTGAAGACCAGCAGCAAGGCGCCCACGCTCCACAGGTGCACCGGCCCGAGCTCGATCCGCAGGGGCCGTCCCCGCACCGCGCGGACCATCCAGACGGCCCACACCACCGCGAAGACCAGGTAGCCGCCGACAGCCAGAGCGTTGTCCTGGAGCGCCGCGGGAAAGTCCCCGTGCACGAAGGCGTGCGCACTGCGCAGTCCGCCGCAGCCGGGGCAGAACACTCCGGCGTAGGCCAGCAGCGGGCAGACGGGGTAGTGCCCGGGTTGGTTGGGGTCCACCACCCCGACGTACGCGAAGGCCCCGAGGACACCGGCGAGCACACCCGCGGGAGCGGCGGTGCGCCGGAGCAGGCGGGCGGCCGGGGCGCGCGGTGCGGGCGGGGTCACGCAGCGGGATGCGGTGTTCACGCCTCGCATTCTGCCCGCCCAGCGCCCGGCGCGCCCAGCGCGGCCCGGGACGCGTGAGGCGGCCCGGGCACTCAGCGCCCTGGCCGCCTCACGCGGGTGGTGCGCAGGAGTCAGCTCTCCACGTCCGCGGCCCGCTTCAGCACGCCGTCGCCCTGGCCGTGGCCCATCTGGCGCATGATGCCGCCGACGACGGCGCCGAGGAGGATGACCGCGATGCTGGCCCAGAAGCCAACGGGCTGGGCCAACACGGTGAAGGCGCCCGCGGCGCAGAAACCGATGAAGGCGATGATGACACCGGCCCAGGCGGCCGGGGTGTGACCGTGGTGGCTGCTGCCCGCCATGACTTGCTCCTCGTTAGCTGTCTGTACGTGGATGAGTCAAAGACTCGGCGCCCATTGTCCCGTACCCGCTTGCAGGGAGTGAGTGCGGGGTCGCGCGTCGGCCGGGGCGGTCACGCACTTGTGGGGTCCTCGCCCCGGTCGAGCGCCTTCCACAGATCCTCGGGGCGGTCCGGGTCGGCAGGCTTCGCCTGGCGTGGCCGGGGGGTGCCGTCGCGTTCGTAGCGGCCGGACATCGTGGGCCACAGCCGGCCGTAGCGCAGGGCGAGCAGTCCGGCGAGGAGGATGAGGGCGCCGCCGAGGACCGCGACGTACGGCCAGGCGGTGTGCGTGAGCGCGGTAGCGGTCGCGGCGGTGTCGCCGGCCGTCTGCGCCGCCTTCTCGTCGAGTGCCGAACTGTCGGTGACGCCCTGCAGCGCCGCGGCGATGGTGCCGGCGCCGGAGAGTGCGAGCAGCCCGGCGACGAGGAGGCGTCCGGTCCTGCGGACGGCGAAGACGGCGACGAGTGCGGCGAGGCCCACGACGGCGAGGGCCGCGGGCACACCCGTGACGTCGCTGCCGTTGGCGCTGAGCGGGAAGTCGCCGCCGGCCACCGGCACGGTCCCCGCCGACCATTCCTGCCGGGAGGACAGCAGCGCCACGGCGGCACCGGCCGCCCCGCACAGCAGGGCGAGGGCGAGGCTGCGGCGGCCGGAGCGGGCGGGTGCGGCGGCCTCGGATCGGGGGTCGGGTACGGCAGTCACGTACTCCACTATCGCCCGAAGCCCGGGCGAACCCTCACCCGGGGCCCCCAAGGGCCTTTCGTCCGGATCGGCAGGCGGCTCATCGGCCCAGGCGGTTCGCCGTGTGGACGGCCCGCAGCACTGCCGCCGCCTTGTTGCGGCATTCGTCGTCCTCGGCGACCGGGTCGGAGTCGGCGACGATTCCGGCGCCCGCCTGGACGTACGCCGTACCGCCTCGCAGCAGTGCGGTGCGGATGGCGATGGCCGTGTCGGAGTCGCCCGCGAAGTCCAGGTAGCCGACGCAGCCGCCGTACAGCCCGCGCCGGGACGGCTCGAGTTCGTCGATGATCTGCATCGCGCGCGGCTTGGGCGCGCCGGAGAGCGTGCCGGCCGGGAAGCAGCAGGTCAGGACGTCGAAGGCGGTGCGGCCCTCCGCGACCCGGCCGGTGACGGTGGAGACGATGTGCATGACGTGGGAGTACCGCTCGACGGACATGAAGTCGACGACCTCGACCGAGCCGGGTGTGCAGACCCGTCCCAGGTCGTTGCGGCCCAGGTCGACGAGCATGAGGTGTTCGGCCCGCTCCTTGGGGTCGGCGAGCAGTTCCTCGGCGAGGGCCTGGTCCTCCCGCGGGGTCGCGCCGCGGTGCCGGGTGCCCGCGATGGGGTGAACCATCGCGCGGCCGTCCTCGACCTTCACCAGTGCTTCCGGGCTGGAGCCGACGACGTCGAAGGCCTCCCCGTCGCCGCAGGGGAACCGGAACAGGTACATGTACGGGGACGGGTTGGTCGCCCGCAGCACCCGGTAGACGTCCAACGCGCTCGCCGTGCACGGTGTTTCGAAGCGCTGCGAGGGGACGACCTGGAAGGCCTCGCCCGCGCGGATGCGCTCCTTGATGTCCTCGACGGCCTCCCGGAAGTCCTGGCCGCCCCACAGGGCGGTGTACTCGGGCAGTTCGGAGGGCGGGAGCACGGCGGGCGGCTGGGCGACCGCGCGGGACAGGTCGGCCTCCATCGCGTCCAGCCGGGCCACGGCGTCCGCGTATGCCTCGTCGGCGCCCGTGTCGAGGTCGTTGTGGTTGATCGCGTTGGCGATCAGCAGGACCGAGCCCTCCCAGTGGTCCATGACGGCGAGGTCGCTGGTGAGGAGCATGGTCAGCTCGGGGAGCCGCAGGTCGTCGCGCTCGCCGGGGCCGATCTTCTCCAGGCGGCGCACGATGTCGTAGCCCAGATAGCCGACCATGCCCCCGGTGAAGGGCGGCATGCCCTCCCGGTGGGGGGTGTGCAGGGCCTCGATGGTCGCGCGGAGCGTGGCCAGCGGGTCGCCGTCGACCGGGACGCCGACGGGCGGGGCGCCGAGCCAGTGGGTCCGGCCGTCCTTCTCGGTGAGGGTGGCGGCGCTGCGGACGCCCACGAAGGAGTAGCGGGACCAGGAGCGGCCGTTCTCCGCGGACTCCAGCAGGAAGGTGCCGGGGCGCTCCGCGGCGAGTTTGCGGTAGAGCGCGACCGGGGTGTCGCCGTCGGCGAGGAGTTTGCGCGTGACCGGGATGACGCGGCGGTCGGTGGCCAGCTTGCGGAACGTCTCGAGGTCCATGGCCGCCGACCTTACTGATCCGCGGAGGGTGAGGTTGCGTCGGCGAGCAGTACGTCGGCGTCGAAGCACGTCCGGTCGCCGGTGTGGCAGGCGGCGCCGACCTGGTCGACCTTGACCAGTACGGTGTCGGCGTCGCAGTCCAGGGCGACCGACTTCACGTGCTGGACGTGGCCGGAGGTGTCGCCCTTCACCCAGTACTCCCGACGGCTGCGCGACCAGTAGGTGCACCGGCCGGTGGTGAGCGTGCGGTGCAGTGCCTCGTCGTCCATCCAGCCGAGCATCAGTACCTCACCGGTGTCGTACTGCTGGGCGATCGCGGGGATCAGCCCGTCGGGGCTGCGCTTGAGGCGTGCCGCGATCTGGGGGGCCAGACCGCTGGGCGTGCTGGGCGAAGGCGTGCTGGTCATGCCGACCATTGTGCCGCGCGGCACCGGTTCGCCCCGCCGCCGTCCGGTGGGCGGACGGTCTTCCCAGCCGTACGCTGACTGCATGTCGACCCATGCCAAGCGTGAACGGCTTCTCCTCGCCGACCTGTTGGAGGCCACCGGCCCGGACGCCCGCACCCTGTGCGAGGGCTGGACCACCCGTGACCTAGCCGCGCATGTGGTGGTGCGCGAGCGCCGCCCGGACGCGGCCGGAGGCATCCTCGTCAAGCAGCTGCTGCCACGCCTGGAGCGCGTGATGACGGAGTTCGCCGCGAAACCGTACGAGGAGCTGATCCAGCTCATCCGTACGGGCCCGCCGCGTTTCTCGCCGTTCGCGCTGAAGCAGATCGACGAGATGTCGAACACCGTCGAGTTCTACGTCCACACCGAGGACGTGCGCCGGGCACAGCCCGACTGGACGCCGCGCCATCTGGACGCGGTGTTCCAGGACGCGCTGTGGTCGCGGCTGGAGCGCACGGCCCGGCTGACCGGCCGCGGCGCGCCCACGGGCCTGGTGCTGCGCCGCCCGAACGGGCAGACGGCGGTGGCGCACCGGGGCACTCCGGTGGTGACGGTGACCGGCGAGCCCTCGGAGCTGCTGATGTTCGCGCTCGGACGGCAGGGGGTGGCGGACGTGGAGCTGGAGGGCGACAAGGACGCGATCGCGAAGGCGCAGGAGACGAAGGAACTGGGGCTCTGAGCGGCCGGCGCCGCGCGTGACACGGGAAAAGGGCCCCGGTCGTCGGGGCCCCTCCCGCTTACGGCCTCCACCTGGGCCGCGGCGCGCGGTACCGGCCTGGCGCCTACCTGACGGGGTGCCCCGCCTCCCGCAGCGTTTGCTTCACCTCGCCGATCCGCAGGTCCCCGAAGTGGAACACCGAGGCCGCCAGCACCGCGTCCGCGCCCGCCGCGATCGCCGGCGGGAAGTCGGCCAGCTTGCCCGCGCCGCCGGACGCGATGACGGGAACCGTCACGTGCTTGCGTACGGCCTCGATCATCTCCAGGTCGTAGCCGTCCTTGGTGCCGTCCGCGTCCATCGAGTTCAGCAGGATCTCGCCCGCGCCCAGCTCCGCGGCCCGGTGCGCCCACTCGACCGCGTCGATGCCGGTGCCGCGACGGCCGCCGTGGGTGGTCACCTCGAACGAACCGGACTCCGTACGGCGCGCGTCGACCGAGAGCACCAGCACCTGGCGGCCGAAGCGCTCGGCGATCTCGCGGATCAGGTCCGGGCGCGCGATCGCGGCCGTGTTGACGCCCACCTTGTCGGCGCCCGCGCGCAGCAGCCGGTTGACGTCCTCGGCCGTGCGGACCCCGCCGCCGACCGTGAGCGGGATGAACACCTGCCCGGCGGTGCGGCGCACCACGTCGTAGGTCGTCTCACGGTTGCCCGAGGACGCGGTGATGTCCAGGAACGTCAGTTCGTCGGCGCCCTCGGCGTCGTACACCTTGGCCATCTCGACGGGGTCGCCCGCGTCGCGCAGGTTCTGGAAGTTGACACCCTTGACGACCCGGCCGTTGTCCACGTCCAGGCAGGGGATGACTCGGACCGCCAGGGTCATGAATCCACGGCTCCTCTGAATGCCTCTAGTTCCACTTCGACCAGGATGCGCGGGTCGACGAAGCCCTCCACGACCAGCAGGGTCGAGACCGGACGCACCGAGTCGAACAGCTCTTTGTGGGCCCGGCCCACCTCGTCGACGTCCCGCAGGTGCGCCAGGTACATCCGGGTCCTGAGTACGGACTCGACACCGAGCCCGAACTCGCCGATCGCCTCGACCGCGTCGGCGAAGGCCACCTTGGCCTGCTCGTACGGGTCGCCCTCGCCGTACAGCACGCTGCCCTTGAAGGCACTGGTGCCGGCCACCAGGACGCGGTCGCCCGCCGCGACGGCGCGCGCGAACCCGAAGTTCTCTTCCCAAGGACTTCCACTCTGCACGCGCCGTACGGCTTCGGACGTCATGACGACACAGCCTCCAAGGCTTCTTCCAGGGTGAACGCCTTCGCGTACAGGGCCTTCCCGACAATCGCGCCCTCGACACCGAGGGGGACGAGGTCGGCGATCGCCCGCAGGTCGTCCAGGGACGAGACCCCGCCGGAGGCGACGACCGGACGGTCCGTCGCCGCGCAGACGTTCTTCAGCAGCTGCAGGTTCGGGCCCTGGAGTGTGCCGTCCTTGGCGATGTCCGTGACGACGTACCGCGCGCAGCCCTCGTTGTCGAGGCGCTCCAGCGCCTCGTAGAGGTCGCCGCCGTCGCGGGTCCAGCCGCGACCGCGCAGGGTCGTGCCGCGTACGTCGAGACCGACCGCGATCTTGTCGCCGTGCTCGGCGATGACCCCGGCGACCCACTCGGGGCTCTCCAGGGCGGCCGTGCCGAGGTTCACCCGCGTACAGCCGGTGGCCAGGGCCGCGGCCAGGGTGTCGTCGTCCCGGATGCCTCCGGACAGCTCGACCTTGATGTCCATCGCCCCGGTGACCTCGGCGATGAGCGCGCGGTTGTCACCGGTGCCGAACGCGGCGTCCAGGTCGACCAGGTGCAGCCACTCGGCGCCCGCCCGCTGCCAGGCCAGGGCGGCCTCCAGGGGGGAGCCGTACGAGGTCTCCGTGCCGGACTCGCCGTGCACGAGGCGGACGGCCTGGCCGTCGCGGACGTCGACCGCGGGGAGGAGTTCGAGCTTGGCCATGGTCTACAGGGTTCCGATCCAGTTGGTGAGGAGCTGCGCTCCGGCGTCGCCGGACTTCTCGGGGTGGAACTGCGTGGCCCACAGGGCGCCGTTCTCCACGGCCGCCACGAAGGGCTTGCCGTGCGTCGACCAGGTCACCTTGGGGGCCTGCAGCAGGGGGCTGTGCGTCTCCAGCTGCCAGTCGTGGACGGCGTAGGAGTGCACGAAGTAGAAGCGCGCGTCCGCGTCCAGACCGGCGAACAGCTCGGAGCCCGTCGGTGCATCGACAGTGTTCCAGCCCATGTGGGGCACGATCTCGGCCTGAAGCGGCTCGACCGTGCCGGGCCACTCGTCGAGGCCCTCGCTCTCCACGCCGTGCTCGATACCGCGGGCGAACAGGATCTGCATGCCGACGCAGATGCCCATCACCGGGCGCCCGCCCGCCAGGCGGCGCTCGATGATCCAGTCGCCGCGCGCCTGCTTCAGGCCCTGCATGCAGGCGGCGAAGGCGCCGACGCCCGGCACCAGCAGGCCGTCGGCGTTCATGGCCCGGCCGTAGTCGCGGGTGATCTCGACGTCGGCTCCCGCGCGGGCGAGGGCGCGCTCGGCGGAGCGGACGTTACCGAAGCCGTAGTCGAAGACCACGACCTGCCGCTTTTTGACCGGGATGCTCAATTCCACACCTCCAGCCGCAGGACGCCCGAGACGAGACACATCGCCGCGCCTATCGACAGCAGCACGATGAGGTTCTTGGGCATCTTCTGCTTGACGAAGGAGATGACGCCGCCGCCGAGGAAGAGGCCGACGACGATCAGCAGGGTCGAGGTTCCGTTCATGGCTTTACAGCGCACCCTTCGTGGACGGGAGAATGCCGGCGGCGCGGGGGTCGCGCTCGCTCGCGTAGCGCAGGGCCCGCGCGAGCGCCTTGAACTGGCACTCCACGATGTGGTGCGCGTTGCGTCCGTACGGTACGTGCACGTGCAGCGCGATCTGGGCCTGGGCGACGAAGGACTCCAGGATGTGCCGGGTCATCGTGGTGTCGTACGCGCCGATCATCGGCGCCATGTTCTCGGGCTCGGTGTGCACGAGGTAGGGCCGGCCGGACAGGTCGACGGTGACCTGGGCGAGGGACTCGTCGAGCGGGACCGTGCAGTTGCCGAAGCGGTAGATCCCGGTCTTGTCGCCGAGTGCCTGTTTGAAGGCGGCGCCCAGCGCGAGGGCGGTGTCCTCGATGGTGTGGTGCGAGTCGATGTGCAGATCGCCGTCGGTCTTCACGGTCAGGTCGAACAGACCGTGGCGGCCGAGCTGGTCGAGCATGTGGTCGTAGAAGCCGACGCCCGTGGAGATGTCGGTCCTGCCGGTGCCGTCGAGGTCGATCTCCACGACGACCGACGTCTCCTTGGTCGTCCGCTCGACTCTTCCGATGCGACCCTCGCGAGTCATGTGCTCTGCTCCTTCTTCAACTCACGTACCGCGTCGAGGAACGCGTCGTTCTCCTCCGGCGTTCCGGCGGACACACGCAACCAGCCCGGTACCCCGTTGTCCCGGACCAGGACGCCCCGGTCGAGGATCTTCCGCCAGGCCTCCTGGGCGTCGGCGAAGCGCCCGAACTGGACGAAGTTCGCGTCGGACTCGGTGACCTCGTAGCCGATCGCCCGCAGTTCGGTGACCAGCCGGTCCCGCTCGCACTTCAGCTGCTCGACGTACTTCAGCAGCGTATCGGTGTGCTCCAGCGCGGCCAGGGCGGTCGCCTGCGTGATCGCCGACAGGTGGTACGGCAGCCGGACGAGCTGGACGGCGTCCACGACCGCGGGGTGCGCGGCGAGGTAGCCGAGGCGCAGACCGGCAGCTCCGAACGCCTTGGACATGGTCCGTGAGACGACGAGATTCGGCCGACCTTCGATGAGGGGCAGCAGCGAGTCGCCGTGGCTGAACTCGACGTACGCCTCGTCCACGATGACCATGGACGGCTTGGCCGTCTGCGCGGCCTCGTACAGGGCGAGGACCGTCTGCGCGGGAACCGCGTTCCCCGTGGGGTTGTTGGGGGTCGTGACGAAGACGACGTCCGGCCGCTGCTCGGCGATCGCCTGTTCGGCGGCGGCCAGGTCGATCGTGAAGTCCTCGCCCCGCGGACCGGCGATCCAGCCCGTGCCCGTGCCGCGCGCGATGAGCGCGTGCATCGAGTACGACGGCTCGAAGCCGATCGCGCTGCGGCCCGGCCCGCCGAAGGTCTGCAGCAGCTGCTGGATGACCTCGTTGGAGCCGTTGGCCGCCCAGACGTTCTCGGCGCCGACCCGGTGCTTGCCGGTCTTCGTCAGATACTCGGCGAGCTTGGTGCGCAGCTCGACCGCGTCCCGGTCCGGGTAGCGGTTCAGGTCGCGGGCTGCCTCGCGCACACGCTCGGCGATCCGTTCGACCAGCGGTTCGGGCAGCGGGTACGGGTTCTCGTTGGTGTTCAGCCGTACGGGAACGTCCAGTTGAGGGGCGCCGTAGGGGGACTTGCCGCGCAGCTCGTCCCGTACGGGAAGATCGTCGATTCCGATGCTCACTTGCTCTCAGGCACCTTCCAACCGAACCTTGCCTTGATCGCCGCGCCGTGCGCCGGCAGGTCCTCCGCCTCCGCCAGCGTCACCACGTGATGAGCGACGTCGGCCAGCGCGTCCTTCGTGTAGTCGACGATGTGGATGCCGCGCAGGAAGGACTGGACGGACAGACCCGAGGAGTGGCAGGCGCAGCCGCCGGTCGGCAGCACATGGTTGGAACCGGCCGCGTAGTCGCCCAGCGAGACCGGCGCCCAGGGGCCGACGAAGATCGCGCCCGCGTTCCGTACCCGGTCGGCCACCGCGGCGGCGTCGGCCGTCTGGATCTCCAGGTGCTCGGCACCGTACGCGTCGACCACCCTGAGGCCCTCGTCGACGCCGTCGACCAGCACGATCGCGGACTGCTTGCCCGCGAGGGCGGGGCGGATCCGGTCCTCGACGTGCTTGGTGGCCTCGACCTGCGGCTGAAGCTCCTTCTCCACCGCGTCGGCCAGCTCGGTCGAGTCGGTGACCAGGACGGCGGCCGCCAGCGGGTCGTGCTCGGCCTGACTGATCAGGTCCGATGCCACGTGCGCCGGGTCGGCGGTCGCGTCCGCGAGGATCGCGATCTCGGTGGGGCCGGCCTCGGTGTCGATGCCGATCCTGCCGGTGAAGTAGCGCTTGGCGGCGGCGACCCAGATGTTGCCGGGGCCGGTGACCATGTTGGCGGGCGGGCAGGACTCGGTGCCGTACGCGAACATCGCGACCGCGGTCGCGCCGCCGGCCGCGTACACCTCGTCGACGCCGAGCAGGGCGCAGGCGGCGAGGATCGTCGGGTGCGGCAGGCCACCGGCTGGGTCGTTTTCAAAAGCGGGGGCCTGGGCCGGGGAGGCGAGCGCGATCGACTCGACGCCGGCCTCCTGCGCGGGCACGACATTCATGATCACGGAGGACGGGTAGACGGACCGGCCGCCGGGCGCGTACAGCCCGACGCGCTCGACCGGCACCCACTTCTCGGTGACCGAGCCGCCGGGCACGACCTGGGTGGTGTGCGCGGTGCGGCGCTGCTCGCGGTGGACGAGACGGGCGCGGCGGATGGACTCCTCCAGGGCCGCGCGCACGGCCGGGTCCAGCTCCTCGAGCGCCTTGCCGAGCGCCTCCGCCGGGACCCGTACGGATGCGAGCCGGACTCCGTCGAACTTCTCCGCGAAGTCGATCAGCGCCGCGTCGCCCCGATGATGCACGGCTTCGCAGATCGGACGCACCTTCTCCAGGGCGGCCTGAACGTCGAAGTCGGCTCGGGGCAGCAGGTCGCGCAGGGCGGGGCCCTCGGGGAGGGCGTCGCCGCGCAGATCGATTCGGGAGATCACAGGCCCAATTCTCTCAGACGGCGACGACGGGCCGGAGGGCCGTATCACTGGCTGAAACGCGGCGTGGACGGGTGGGCGGCTTCCGTGACCGGGGTACTTCGCGCGGCGACCGCCAGGACACGGGCCGCACACCGCCACCGACGCGGCAACGCTCGGCACCCCGGGCGCAGGGGCGGGCCCGGGGCGGGCCGCGCGTGTCGCAGCCCGCCCCGCGCATACGGCTGGTCCCCGTGGTGTGCAGGACGGGGCGTGGCCGGATCCCGATGGCCGGCACGACACCCGGAAGATCCCCTTCACCCAGCGCGTTCGGCCCGTCGCACAGCGGGCATGAACGGTCGTACACAACCCACGAGCAGCCGAGAGGGAAGGAACAGCCGTGACCGAGGGTGCCGGCCTCAGCGCCGGGGGCCTGCCGGACGACCTGACCACCGCCGAGGCCGGGATGTGGCAGGCCTTCCGCAACGGCAGCGTGTACGACCTGCGCGGCGGGGACGTGAGCGTGGACGATCCCCACGGTGGCCACCCCTGGGGGCCCGAGCGCACCGTGCGGGCGTGGATCGTGGCATGGCTGCTCCTCGACGGGCCGCCCGCGCTGCCGGGGCGGGTCCCGTCTCTGGAGCTGACCGGCGTGCAGATCACGGACACGCTGGATCTCGCGGGCGGCACGGTCGTGCCGTACGTGGAGCTGAAGGGCTGCCGGATCGAGAAGGAGGTCCTGCTGCCGGAGGCCCACTTCACGACCCTGCGGCTGGTGAACTGCTCGGTGCCGCGGCTGGAGGCGGCGCGGGTGCGCACGGTGGGCGATCTGCATCTGCCGCGCTGCCGGTTCCACAACGGCATACGGCTCACCGACGCGCACATAGGCACCGATCTCCTGCTCAATCAGGCGGTCGTCCACCGCGACCGGCGCGGGCGTTCGATCACCGCGGACGGGATGACGGTCGGGCAGGACCTGCAGGCCGAGATGCTGGAGTCGCACGGCGAGCTGAGCCTGCGCAGCGCCAAGGTCGGTGTGTCGCTGAGTCTGCGCGGCGCCCGGCTGGCCAACCCGTACACCCGGCTGGCGCTGAACGCCCCTCGACTGACCGTCGAGCGGACGCTGTACCTGACCCCGGCGGCCGTCGGTAACCCGCTGTTGACCAGCGGTACCACGCCCGCGCGCGGGACCCGGGTGCAGCGGTTCGAATGCCGGGGCGGGATCCGGCTGGACGACGGGCGGTTCGGGGACGCCGTCGACCTGGACCGGGCCCGGTTCGTGCTCGACGATGACCAGGAGCTGTCGCTGCGCCGGGTCCAGACACCCGAGCTGCGCTTCCTGGGCGACCGGCCCGAGCGCGGCAAGGTGATCATGTCGGGCGCGCGGACGGTGAACCTGGTCGACCGCTGGACGAGCTGGCCGGGCCTGGGCGATCTGCACATGGGCGGCTTCGTCTACGAGAACCTCGTCCCGCAGGACGCCTTCCCGCTCGTGCGGCGCCTGGAGTGGGTGGCGGCGGCGACCGCCGAGTACAACCCGGAGCCGTACGAGCGGCTCGCGACCGTGCTGCGCAACTCCGGGGAGGACGAGGACGCACGCGAGGTGCTGCTCGCCAAGCAGCGCCGGCGCCGCGAGACGCTCCCGCTCGCGGCCAAGCTGTGGGGGTACGCGCAGGACTGGACCGTCGCCTACGGCTACCGGCCCGGCCGCGCGGCGGTGTGGATGGCGGTGCTGTGGGCGGCGGCGTCGCTCGCGTTCTCGCACGCGAGCCATCCGCCGGTCAGCAAGGACGGGCATCCGGCATGGAACCCCTCCCTCCTCGCCCTGGACCTGCTACTGCCGGTCATCGACCTCGGCCAGGCAGGCCGGTGGCAACTGAGCGGGGGCTGGCAGTGGGCGTCGACGGCGGTGATCCTGCTCGGCTGGATCCTGGCGACCACGGTCGCGGCGGGGGCGACACGGCTGCTGCGGCGCGGCTGAGCAGCGCGGGGCGCAGGCACCCTGCCGGGCACCTCTCTTCCCACGGAGTGAGCGCACCGGACACACGCCCGCCCGGGACCATTAGGCTTTCGGGTCGTGACCACCGTCCGGCTCCCGCTCTTCCCGCTGAACTCGGTACTGTTCCCGGGGCTCGTTCTCCCGCTGAACGTCTTCGAGGAGCGCTATCGCGCCCTGATGCGCGACCTGCTGAAGACCCCCGAGGACGAACCGCGCCGCTTCGCCGTCGTGGCCATCCGCGACGGCCACGAGGTCGCGCCGAGCGCGCCCGGCATGCCGGACCCGACGGCCCTGCCCGTCCGCGGGCCCGCAGCGGGCTTCGGCCCCGACCCGGCCAAGGCGTTCCACTCGGTGGGCTGCGTCGCGGACGCGGCGACGATCCGGGAGCGCACCGATGGCACGTTCGAGGTGCTGGCGACGGGCACGACGCGGATCCGACTGCTGTCGGTGGACGCGTCGGGCGCGTATCTGACCGCCGAGGTGGAGGAGCTGCCGGAGGAGCAGGGCGACGAGGCGGGCGCGCTGGCCGAGGGGGTGCTGCGGGCTTTCCGCCAGTACCAGAAGCGGCTGGCGGGCGCGCGGGAGAGGTCCCTGTCGGCCGGCGTGGAACTGCCGGACGAACCGGCGGTGGTGTCGTACTTGGTGGCAGCCGCGGTGATGCTGGACACGCCGACGAAGCAGCGGCTGCTCCAGGCGCCGGACACCTCCTCCCGCCTCCGTGACGAGCTGAAAATGCTGCGGGCGGAGACGGCGATCATCCGCAGTCTGCCGTCGTTGCCGGCGTCGGACCTGACGCGGGTTCCGACCAGCCTCAACTGAGACAGGGGCCGACGCGGCCGTCTGGGAGGATGCAGGCCCATGGCCAAGAAGTCGAAGAAACAGCAGGAAAAAGGGGCAGGTGGAACGCCGGCGACGGTGGCGCTGACGGCCGCCGGGGTGGAGTTCACGGTCCACTCCTACGACCACGACCCCTCGCACCCCTCCTACGGCGACGAGGCGGCCGAGGCGATGGGAGTGTCCCCCGACCGGGTCTTCAAGACACTGGTGGCGGACGTGGACGGCGCGCTGGTGGTCGGGGTGGTCCCGGTGGCGGGCTCACTGGACCTGAAGGCGCTGGCGGCGGCCGTGGGCGGCAAGAAGGCGGCAATGGCGGACCCGGCGCTCGCCGAACGCACGACGGGGTACGTGCGCGGCGGCATCTCCCCCCTGGGCCAGCGCAAGAGGCTGCGCACGGTCCTGGACGAGTCGGCGTCGTCGCACGCCACGATCTGCGTCTCGGCGGGCCGCCGGGGCCTTGAGGTGGAAGTGTCCCCCGCGGACCTGGCGAACCTCACGCAGGCGGCCCTGGCCCGGATCGGCCGGGCCTGACGACTCGACGAACGGCCTGTCCTCGGCTAGTAGGGATATATGTCGAAGAGGACACGTAAGCGCAAATGGCGCATGAAGAAGGGCCACGCGAATCACGGCCACCGCCCGGCGTGACCACGCACGCCCCTCACCCCGGCGCCGGACAGCCCCTCGGCTGCTCCGGCGCTCCAGGAGGGCCCTTATGCCGACGGCGGCGCAGCCGACTCGTACGGCGTCGCATACGGATCCGGATCCCGCGGACCGAACAGCCCCGTCAGCCCGAGGTGGACCACCAGCGCGGCCACCGGCCATGCGAGCAACGCCCCCTTCGCCCCCAGTTTCAGCGGCGCGGAGAACGTCACCCCCTTGCCCACGGCCTTCGCATGCGCGATCACGTCCTGTGTGGGCCCCAGCCAGACTCCCACCCGCCATGCGAGCAGCGAGCCGAGAAGTCCGCCCACGACGAGCGCCACCACCAGCGGCACCCCGCCTCGCTTGCGCACCAGGAAGACGACCAGTGCGCTGACCAGTCCGAAGCCGAGCGCGAGCAGCGTGAACGTACCGTCCACCGCGATGGCCTGCTCCCCCTCGGTGTCCTTCAGGTAGACCACCCAGTTCTTGCCGACCAGATCCCCCACCAGCGGCACCCGCGGCGCCAGCCACGCCCACAGCACCCCGAGCAGCACCCCGGCGAGGGCGACGCCCACCGTGATGACGGCCGCCTCCCGTACCTCGGTCCTCATCCCGGGCCCGTCATGCCCGTACAGGGACGTGGCGCCGTGCGGAGCGGGCCCCGTCATCCCGGGGGCGGACGCCGCCTGCCACGCGTTCGGCGAGGAGTCCGGGCGCTGTTCATGCGGCGGCGGTGGCGGAGTCAACGGAGCGGTCACCTTCACATCCTGCCAGGCGTATCTGTCAGTTGCGTCACCGGACGGCTGCCCTGCGGTACGCCCAGGTCGCCATCGCCAGCGAGGCCACCCCGACGGCGCCGCACACGGCGAGGTCGCCGAGGACGGACACCCAGTCCGGGTGCTCGCCGAAGGTCCTGGCGAACGCCTCGACACCGTAGGTGGACGGCAGCAGATCCCGTACGAGTTGCACGGTCTCCGGCATCCGGTGGGCCGGCAGGACCCCCAGCAGCAGTGCCGCCGACATGCCCAACTGCCCGAGCAACGTGGCCAGTTCAGGCCGCGGAGCGAGCAGTCCGAGGGCAGCCCCGAGCCCGGACAGCGCGGCCCCGGCGAGCGGGATCACCACTGCCAGCACCCACAGGTGGGCCATCGGCAGCCCGAACAGCACACACCCGAAGACGGCGGTCACCACGGTCCCGGGCACCGTGAACGACGCGTACGCCCCCGCCGCCCCCAGCACCACCGCGGCGGCCGGCGCCGGAAGCGTGGCGTAGTGGTCGAGCCCGCCGCTGCTGCGCAACTGGCCGAAGTACTGCGCCAGCAGGTTCAGCCCGACGTACGCGACCACCAGCACGGAGGACCCGGCGACCACGGACCGCGCGTCGCCCCCGCCGTCCACGACCCCGCGCATCATGATCATGATGCCGACCGACTGGAAGGTCGCGACGAACAGCAGCGGGATCCGCGCGACCCGCGCCCGGGACAGCTGGGCCCGGTACACGGCGGCCAGCGACGGCCACAGTCGCGCTCGCGGCCCGAGGGCGGCCTCGCCCAGGGTGTCGCCCTCCGCCATCCCGGCGCCGGGCAGAACCTCGGCGGGTACGGCACTCACGTCGCGCTGCTCCTCTTCGCTCCTGCCGCCGCTCCGTCCCCGACGAACGCGGCACCCCTTCCGCTCCCTACGGATACGACGACCCGCGCGCTCATGCCTTCACCAACCCCTGGGCACTGCCTCCGAGTGCCAGATAGACATCTTCCAGGCTCGGCGTGGCCAGTGTGAAGTCGTCGAGTGCGGCAAAGGCGGCGCCCCCGGTCACGGTGGCGACGGCCGCCCGCGCCTCCTCGGGGGCCATCCGCAGCGACCAGCGACGCCCGGACTCGACGGCCCGGGTGCGCAGCGCCGCGACCTCGGGCACCTCCAGCGGCGCCCGGTCGCGCCACACGAGTTCGACACGCACCTCGCCCGCGACCTGCTCCTTGAGCCCCGCAGGGGTGTCGCAGGCGATGACGCGCCCCTGGTCGAGGACGGCGACCCGGTCGAGGACGGTCTCCGCCTCGATGACGTTGTGGGTGACCAGCAGGACGGTCGTCCCGCGCTCGGCCCGCCGCCGGTCCACGGCGGCCCAGACGGCCCGCCGGGCGACCGGATCCATACCGGTGGTCGGCTCGTCGAGTACGAGCAGTGGCCGCTCCCCCACGAGTGCGGCGGCGAAGCAGGCGAGCCTGCGCTGACCGCCGGAGAGCTTCTTGAGCGGCCGAGAGGCGATCGGCGTGAGCCCGAGCTCGTCGAGCACGGCGTCCCTCTCCGAGCGCGCCTGCCGCAGATCGAGCCCGCGCAGCCGCCCGGTGGTCTCGGCCGCGAGCGAGACGGTCAGCTCGTCGAGGGCGGTGGACTCCTGGCCGAGGTAGGCAAGGATCCGCGCGGCCCGTTCGGGGTGGCGCACGATGTCGTGTCCGAGGATCTCGACACTGCCGCGATCGGGCCGCATCAGCCCGGTCAGCTGCCGTACGAGGGTGGACTTGCCGGCGCCGTTCGGTCCGAGCAGCCCGAAGATCTCACCGCGCCGGATGTCCAGGCACAGGTCGTCGGTGGCGCGCACCTCGGGCGTCCCGGGCGCGCCGCGTCGGCCCCGTATCGCCGGATAGGTCTTGGTCACTCCGCGCACGGCGCACACGACCTCGCGACTTTGCGGATGTGTCGGTGCGGCGCGCGTATTCACAAGGGACGAGGGTACGGGGTGCCGCACGGTGAACGGTTCCCGGGGCTGGTCACCCGCACGGACCACTACTCCCCTGCGGGGGCGTGCTCCGATGCCGTGAGCTGGTCGATCTCGCGCCAGAATCCCGCCCGGATCGCGTACCGGTCGTGCTCGTCGATCTGGTCGTCCTTGTGCGCGAGCAGCCCGAACCGGGCCGCGTACCGCAGCAGTTCGCCGTCGATGCGGTGCGGAATCCGCGGATACATGCCCGACAGCTTCTGCAGATGCGACGGATCGGTGAGCCGTCCGATCCACCGCCGCGCGAAGACCTGCCCCACCTCGTACGGGTCACCGCCGACCGTGGTGATGTCCTCCTCCCGGTCGGCCCACCGCTGCTCGGCGGTCGTCAGCTGTGCCAGCGTCGGCAGGAAGGCCGCCTCGGGTGACTCCGCCGTCGCGGGCCGGTCCACCCACCCCTTGTCGGACGACCATCGCAGCGTCGCTCCGGCAGGCTGCGGCACGGACTGCGTCCCGGGCGCCCGCAGGGCCGCCAGGTCCTTCGGGGTCGGTACGCCCTTGGCCGTCGGCATCCGCTCCTGGCCGCCGTTCTGCGCGGCGGCCGGCGAGGCGTGCACCGGCTCCTCGGCAGGTCGTTCCGTGGTGGCCGCGAGCGCGGACTCGGGCAGTGGTGCCGACAGGATCGCGGCGATCTCCGGCCGCGGCACCGGCGGGGGCGCACACACTCCGCCCAGTTCCTTGGCGCGTACGGCCCTGGTGATCCACTCCCGGTCGAGCACCCTGCGCTCGTCGGCCTCCGCGACCAGGTCCTCGGACTGGTTGTAGTCGCCGTCCGCGGCCTGGACGGCCCACAGGTGCACGGCGACCCCGTGCTCCTTCGCGGCCATCATGCCCGGAAGCAGATCGCCGTCCCCGGTGACGAGCACGATGTCCGAGCAGGCGCGGTTGCGGGCCAACTCGGTCAGCTCGGCGTGCATGGCGGCGTCAACGCCCTTCTGCGCCCACCGCCCGTCGCTGCGGGTCAGCGCGCCCAGCCGCACGGTCACCCGGGGCATCACGCGCAGCCTGCGGTGCTCCGGCTGCGGCAGGCGGTCGGGGGCGCCGTCGAACCAGTAGATGCGCAGCAGCGGCCGCTGCGTATCGGACTCGGCGCGCTCACGCAGTCCCTGGATGAGAGCGGCATGGTCGACGGCGATCCGCGACCGGGAGGGCTCCCCGGCGAGCAGACTGGCGGCGGCCCCGAGCAGATATCCGGCGTCCACCAGGACGATGCAGCGGTCCACGCGATCCACCCTCTTTCCGGGAGGTTTGCCTCGGGCTTGATTCGAGTCTGCCCGACCGCACCGAGGTTAACGGCCCGAACTCGATCTTCGGCGTGGCGTATCCGGACATAGTTCCCCGACAGCCCTTGTCACACACGGTAATTGTCCGACATGCGAGTGTTGTCAGCCTATGTGAATCTGGTCCCGGCCCTGGCCCCTAGATCCCCCACAGGAGGCATCACCATGGCCAAGAACAAGAACCGCAAGCAGGCTGCCCAGCAGAGCCGCTCCTCCCAGACCGAGAAGACGCAGGAGCAGGCGGAGAGGTCCACGGCGGAGACCCACCAGTCCCCGATCCCGCAGACCCAGGGCGGCCCCGCGGATGTTGCCCGTAAGCAGCAGAAGCGCTTCGGTCACAACTGAGGCCCGGCATCGGGCGCGTGATGTGATTTCCGGGTGATGCCCCTCGGACCCTCCGCCGGTGGGTCTGCTGAAGCCCGGGCACACACGCAGGGGCGCACCCGGCAACGGGTGCGCCCCTCACATGCGTTGTCGCTCCGGGTGATCAGCCCGCCAGACAGGACGGGCCGAGCAGGACCTTGAGATCGCCGTAGAGCGCCGGGTCCGGCTTCACGCGGTGCCGGTCCAGTCGCAGGACGGTCGTCTTGCGCGGCCCCTGGAGCTTGATCCGCACTTCGCTGTCGCCCTTGTGCTGGCTGAGGATCTCACCGAGGCGGCTCACCATCGGCGGGGTGACCTTCACCGCCGGGATGGTGAGCACCACGGGCGCATTGGTACCCGCAGCCGACAGGTCCGGGACCATCAGTTCCATCGCGACCAGCCGCGGCACGTCCTCGCGCTTGTCGAGGCGGCCCTTGACGAACACCACGGCGTCCTCGACGAGTTGGGTCGACACCAGTTGGTAGGTCGCCGGGAAGAACATGCACTCGATGGAGCCGGCCAGGTCCTCCACGGTGGCGATCGCCCAGGCGTTGCCCTGCTTGGTCATCTTGCGCTGCAGGCCCGAGATGATGCCGCCGATGGTCACCACCGCGCCGTCCGCGTGCTCGCCGCCGGTGAGCTGGTTGATGCCCGCGTCCGCCTTGTCGGAGAGCACGTGCTCCAGGCCGAAGAGCGGATGGTCGGAGACGTACAGACCGAGCATCTCCCGCTCCTGGGCGAGCAGATACGTCTTGTCCCACTCCTCGTCGGTGAAGGTGACGTCCAGGCCGAAGCCGGGCTCGCTGCTCTGCTCCTCGCCCATGCCGCCGAAGAGGTCGAACTGGCCCTCGGCCTCCTTGCGCTTGACCGCGACCACGTTGTCGATCATCGGCTCGTACTGCGCGGTGAGGCCCTTGCGGGTGTGACCCATGGTGTCGAAGGCGCCGGCCTTGATCAGCGATTCCGTGGTGCGCTTGTTGCAGACCACCGCCTCGACCTTGTCGAGGTAGTCCGGGAAGGACGTGTACTTCCCCTTGGCCTTGCGGCACTTGATGATCGACTCGACGACGTTGGTGCCGACGTTGCGGACGGCGGAGAGACCGAACAGGATCACGTCGTCGCCCTGGGCGGCGAAGTTCTGCTCGGACTCGTTGACGTTCGGCGGGAGCACCTTGATGCCCATGCGGCGGCACTCGTTGAGGTAGACGGCCGACTTGTCCTTGTCGTCCTTGACCGAGGTCAGCAGGGCGGCCATGTACTCGGCGGGGTGGTTCGCCTTCAGGTAGGCGGTCCAGTACGAGACCAGTCCGTACGCCGCGGAGTGAGCCTTGTTGAAGGCGTAGCCGGCGAAGGGGACCAGCACGTCCCACAGGGCCTGGATCGCCTCGTCGCTGAAGCCCTTGTTGCGGGCACCGGACTGGAAGATGGTGAAGTTCTTCGCCAGTTCCTCGGGCTTCTTCTTGCCCATCACACGCCGCAGCACGTCGGCCTCGCCGAGCGTGTAGCCCGCGATGATCTGGGCGGCCTTCTGCACCTGCTCCTGGTAGACGATCAGGCCGTAGGTGACGTCCAGGACCTCCTTGAGCGGCGCCTCCAGCTCCGGGTGGATCGGTGTGATCTCCTGCTGGCCGTTCTTGCGCAGCGCGTAGTTGGTGTGGGAGTTCATGCCCATCGGGCCCGGCCGGTACAGGGCCGACACGGCGGAGATGTCCTCGAAGTTGTCCGGCTTCATCAGCCGCAGCAGCGAGCGCATGGGGCCGCCGTCGAACTGGAAGACGCCGAGCGTGTCGCCGCGCTGGAGCAGTTCGAAGGTCGTGGGGTCGTCCAGCGGGAGGCCCAGCAGGTCGATGTCGACGCCCTTGTTGGACTTCACCATCTTGACGGCGTCGTCCATGATCGTCAGGTTGCGCAGGCCGAGGAAGTCCATCTTCAGCAGGCCGAGCGACTCACAGCTCGGGTAGTCCCACTGGGTGATGGTGACACCGTCGGTGTGCCGGACCCAGACCGGCACGTGATCGGTGATGGTCTCGCTGGACATGATCACGCCGGCCGCGTGCACGCCCATCTGCCGCACCAGGCCCTCGACGCCCTTGGCGGTGTCGATGACCTTCTTCACGTCCGGCTCGTTCTCGTACATCCCGCGCACCTCGCCGGCCTCCGAGTAGCGCGGGTGGTTCGGGTCGGTGATGCCGGACAGCGGGATGCCCTTGCCGAGGACGTCGGCCGGCATCGCCTTGGTGATGCGGTCGCCCATCGCGTACGGGTAGCCCAGCACGCGTGCGGAGTCCTTGATCGCGTTCTTGGCCTTGATGGTGCCGTACGTGCCGATCATGGCGACCTTGTCGGCGCCGTACTTCTCCGTCACGTACCGGATCACCTCGACGCGCCGACGCTCGTCGAAGTCGATGTCGACATCGGGCATCGAGATGCGCTCGGGGTTGAGGAACCGCTCGAAGATCAGACCGTGCGGAATCGGGTCGAGGTCGGTGATGCCCATGGCGTAGGCGACGATCGAGCCTGCCGCGGAGCCTCGGCCGGGGCCCACCGCGATGCCGTTGTTCTTGGCCCACATGATGAAGTCGGCGACCACGAGGAAGTAGCCCGGGAACCCCATCGAGATGATGACGTCCATCTCGTAGTCCGCCTGCTTCTGACGGTCCTCGGGAACGCCGCCCGGGAAGCGGCGCTCCATGCCGCGGCGGACCTCCTCCTTGAACCAGGTGACCTCCGTGTAGCCCTCGGGGATGTCGAACTTGGGCATGAGGTCGCGCTTCTCGAACATGCCTGTGGTGTCGATCTGCTCGGCCACCAAAAGGGTGTTGCGGCAGCCCTCCTGCCAGGCGTCCGAGGAGTCGATGGCGTACATCTCGTCCGTGGACTTCAGGTAGTAGCCGGTGCCGTCGAACTTGAAGCGGTCCGGGTCGGAGAGGTTCTTGCCGGTCTGGATGCACAGCAGGGCGTCGTGGGCGCCGGCCTCGTGGGCGTAGGTGTAGTGCGAGTCGTTCGTGACCAGCGGCGGGATACCGAGCTTCTTGCCGATCTCCAGCAGGCCGTCGCGGACCCGGCGCTCGATCTCGATGCCGTGGTCCATCAGCTCCAGGAAGTAGCGGTCCTTGCCGAAGATGTCCTGGTACTCGGCGGCCGACTTCAGGGCCTCGTCGAACTGGCCGAGGCGCAGCCGGGTCTGCAGCTCGCCAGAGGGGCAGCCGGTGGAGGCGATGAGCCCCTCGGACCACTGGGCGATGGTCTCCTTGTCCATCCGGGGCCACTTCTGCAGCCAGCCCTCGGCGTAGGCGTCCGAGGAGAGCCGGAAGAGGTTGTGCAGGCCCGTCCCGTTCGCCGCCCAGATCGTCTTGTGGGTGTAACCACCCGAACCGGAGATGTCGTCCCGCTTCTGGTGCGGCTGGCCCCACCGGATTTTGCGCTTGTTGCGCCGCGACTCGGGGGCGACATATGCCTCGATGCCGATGATCGGGGTGATCCCGGCCTTCTTCGCGGAGTGGAAGAAGTCATACGCACCGTGGAGGTTGCCGTGGTCGGACATGGCGATGTGTGTCATGCCCATCTCATTGCAGGCGTTGAACATGTCCTTCAGCCGCGCGGCACCGTCCAGCAGCGAGTACTGGGTGTGGACGTGCAGGTGCGTGAACGGCGGCTTTGACACGGCTGGAGCCTCCTATTGGCAAGTGTGGCGCGAAGCGCCTCGTTGAGGGGTGGT
>NZ_MLYP01000052.1 GCF_001866645.1 Streptomyces colonosanans | reverse complement strand
CGGGCAAACGTTGCCTGCCACGGCACTAGCATCGGTCCCCGCATGAACACAATGACGCTCTGGGGCATATCCCCGTGGGGATTCGCCGTGCTGGCCGCCGCGGCGCTGCTCGTCGGCTTCTCCAAGACCGCGGTGAGCGGCGCCAACACGGTCAGTCTCGCGATCTTCGCGGCCGTCCTGCCCGCCCGGGCCTCGACCGGCATCCTGCTGCCCGTTCTGATTGTCGGTGACGTCCTCGCGGTCCTCACCTACCGGCGGCATGCCCACTGGCCCACGTTGTGGCGCCTGTTCCCGGCGGTCGCCGCGGGCGTCGTCCTGGGCACGCTGTTCCTGGTGTGGGCCGACGACGGGATCGTACGGACGTCGATCGGCGCGATCCTGCTGCTGATGGCGGCCGTCACGATGGGGCGCCGACGACGCGCCGACCGGGACGAGGATCCCGACTTGGTGACCACGCGCGCCGGCCGGATCAAGGCACGCTCCTACGGCATCGTCGGCGGCTTCACCACGATGGTCGCGAACGCAGGCGGCCCGGTGATGTCGATGTACCTGCTCTCCGCCGGCTTCCGCAAACTGGGCTTCCTCGGCACCTCGGCGTTCTTCTTCCTGATCGTCAATGTCTCCAAGGTCCCCTTCAGCGCGGGCCTCGGCCTGATCGACGGCCGGTCGCTGCTGTTGGACGCGGCGCTCGCGGTGTTCGTGGTACCGGGGGCGTTCATCGGCACGTGGGCGGTGAGCCGGATCAACCAGCGCCTGTTCGAGCGGCTGGTGATCGCGGCGACGGTGGCCGGTGCCGTCCAACTGCTGCTGCGCTGACCGCGGTCGGCGAACGTTGCCGGCCGGGCATCAGCGGTGATTGCGACCGTAACGCGGACCGCACGGGAGGCGCTGTCAGGTGACGCGAACCAGGCCGGTGTTCCCCCGGGTCCGTGGGCTGTGAAGGTCCTCCGGGGAGGGTGAGGGAAAGCGGCCCGTACCCTCGACGTCATGTCCCTGCACGTCCTGGTCCTCGGCGGCACCGCCGAGGCGCGCGAACTCGCTGCGTTGCTGGCCTCCCGTACCGGTGTGCGGGTGACCACGTCCCTGGCCGGGCGGGTGTCACGGCCGGGAGCGCTCGCCGGGGATGTACGCGTCGGGGGCTTCGGCGGCGCGCAGGGGCTGGCCGCCTGGCTGTGCGAGCACCATGTGGACGCGGTGGTCGACGCCACGCACCCCTTCGCCACCGGCATCACGGCGAACGCGGCGCGTGCCGCGGCGATCACCGGACTTCCCGTTGTGGTGCTGCGCAGACCCGGCTGGAGCGCGTGCTCCGGAGACCGCTGGCATGAGGCGGCCTCGCTCGCCGAAGCGGCGCACCTGCTGCCGCCGCTCGGCCGACGCGTCTTCCTCACCACCGGCCGCCTGGGGCTCGCGGCCTTCGCTCACCTGGCCGACCTCCACTTCGTCGTCCGGTCGGTGGAACCGCCCGAGCCCCCCATGCCGTCTGACGTGGAAGTGCTGCTGGCCCGCGGGCCGTTCACGGTCGAAGGAGAGACGGTTCTGCTGCGCGAGCACCGCATCGACGTGCTCGTGACGAAGGACAGCGGTGGAGCGGCGACGGCGGCCAAACTCACGGCCTCGCGGGATCTCGGGCTTGCGGTGGTCGTCGTACGCCGCCCGCCCCTGCCCGAGGGTGTGACCCCGGTGCCGGACGTGGCCGGGGCGCTGGCCCGGCTGGGACTCGGCCTCCGATGACGGGCCCATGGATCCGGCCGCTCGCGTGCGGCACCTTTGCGGCGGTCGCCACCGGGGCGCGAGCACACCGGTGGGCCACGCCTACGGGCGAGGACCGGCCGCCCGGATGGCCGCGGGACCGCCGCTACTCGGCCGCTCCGCCACGGCCCTGCGGATGCCTGCGCAGCAGATATGTGTCCATGATCCAGCCCTTGCGCTCCCGGGCCTCAGCGCGCACCCTCGCGATGTGCTCGGCGGTCTCGGCGAGGGGACCGGAGACGAGTATCTCGTCCGGCGTGCCGATGTAGGCGCCCCAGTAGATGTCGATGTCCTGGTCCGCGTACCGCCGGAAGGCCTGGTGGGCGTCGAGCATCACGACCACGTCGTCCACACCTTCCGGGAAGCCCTCGGCGAGACGGCGGCCCGTGGTGATCTGGACGGGCCGGGCCACCCGGTTGAGCCCCGTGCGGTGCCTCGAGACGAGCGCCGAGACGCTGCTGATGCCGGGTATGACGTCGTACGAGAACGTCACCGCGCCCCGGTCCTGGACCTCCTCCAGGATGCCGAGTGTGCTGTCGTACAGTGCGGGGTCGCCCCACACCAGGAACGCACCGCTCTCGTTCTCGCCCAGTTCCTCGGCGATCAGCCGCTCGTATATGCCGGCACGCGCCGAACGCCAGTCGCCGACGGCGGGGGAGTAGGCCGCGCCGCCCGCCGCCCGGTCGCGCTCCGGGTCACGTGCCTCGACCAGGCGGTACGTCCCCTCCGGTCGGTGTACGTCGAGAAGGTCACGGCGCAGCCGGGTGAGGTCCGACTTCACCTCGCCCTTGTCGAGGATGAAGAACACGTCCGTGCTCTTCAGCGCTTTGACTGCCTGCAGGGTCAGCTGGTCGGGGTCGCCCGCCCCGATGCCTATGACATGAATCTTCCGCACGACCCCGAGTCTGCCGTACGCCTCTGACAACCCGCGCACGCCCCTGTCTCGGGACGCCCTACAGCTGCTTCCCGTGCAGCCGGGGCGCCCAGGCCCGCGCATCCACGATGGCCGCGTCCCGTTCCACGACCACGGCCAGCTCCCGAGCCCAGACCGCCAGACCAGCCACCTCCATGCCGTACGGCCTGCCCCGTCCCGTCTCGGCCGCCCACCCCTCGACCGCCCCGGCTCCGCGCCGCAGTAGCCGGGCGCCGCCTGCGGTGTTGCCCCGGGCCGCGTGCGTGAGGCCCACCGCGAGCTGGGCGAGCCCCCGCCACAGAGCGCGTTCCTCGTCGGGGCCGGACTTCCAGGCGTCCTCGAACACCTCGTGTGCGTGGAACGGCTTCCCGGCGTCCAGCAGGGCCTGGGCCTCGGCGACGGTCTCCTCCGGGGCGCGTACGATCCCCTCGGGCTGGCGCGCCACTCCCCGCGCACCGTAAGGCAAGGGCCGCCCCAACCCGTCCCGCGGCCGCGCGTTACGGGCCCGCCCCTGCACGTCCCGGTCGCGCCCCCGGCCCGCTCGAACTCCCGATGCGTCGCTCATACCCTGATTGTCCCGCGCGTGCCCGCCCCGCTGCAGGGCAGTCCCCGTCGTGGGGTAAAGTTCTGTTCACGCGATCACACGGGTCACCGCGGGAGCGCAACGGGACGTGGCGCAGCTTGGTAGCGCACTTGACTGGGGGTCAAGGGGTCGCAGGTTCAAATCCTGTCGTCCCGACTCGTAAGAGTCGCAGGTCAGGGCCGGTTTCGGGTGCCTCCGAAACCGGCCCTTGATCATTTTTGGGGACCAGTTGGGGACCGGCGTCCTTGACTGGCGTCAGCGGGTGACGACGATCGGACTCGGCAGTGAGCGCGGCGCGCGCAGCACGCTGAGGTGTGCGGAGAGCGCCGCTCCGGCGGCCGTGATCTTGTGTACGTCGGGGTGGAGGTATCGCTGGGTGGTGGTCAGCGATCCGTGGCCAGCGATGCGTCGCAGGACGTGGACCTGGACGCCAGCGTCGGCGAACCAGGTCAGGCCGGTGTGCCGCAGGTCGTGGCGGCGCAGGTGTTCGTAGCCGAGTTTGGTGACCACGTCGTCCCAGTGCGTCGCGTCGCGCAGGACGGCGGTGGAGATGCGTCCGCCGCGCGGGCCGGTGAACAGGCGGGCATCGGGGTCGGGGCCGGCGGACAGGATGCGCTGGGCGACGAGGGGGCGGATCTCCTCGACGATGGGAACCTTGCGGGCCCGCTTGCCCTTGGTGCCCTTGTCGGTCAGCCCGCCGGGGGCGGGTGTGGTCTGACGCCGCACGGTCCAGATCCACTGGGTGGTGTCGATGTCTCCGACACGGCAGCCTGAGACCTCGCCGATCCGTGCGGCGGTGCACGCGGCAAAGATGACCACTTCTCCCCAGCCGCGGTACTGGTCGTGGGAGGCGGCCACGAGCGCGTCGGCCAGTGCGAGGAGGGTCTCCCAGTCGGGCAGAGCCAGCGCGCGTGGGTCGAGAAGTTCGTCCTCTGCCTGCTTGTAAAGCTTCTGCCAGCCGGTCACCCGGGCGGGGTTGACCTTGATGATGCCGTCACGGACTGCCTGCTCCATGACGCGGACCAGGACGGCGATGGTGTTCTTCACCGTGGAGCGGCTGTGCTCGTCGGCGATCCAGTTCTGCACGGTGCGGTCGACGACGCCGTTGGTGATCATCCGTACCGCGAGGTGGCCCAGGGCGGGGACCACACGCATCCGCCACCCCGACAGATAGGGGTCCAGCGTCTTCAACTCCAGGCCGCGCAGGGCCAGGTCCATGTTCGCTTCGCCGTATTCGGCGAGCTTCATGGTGGCCAGCGACGGGCTCAGGCCGGCCTGTGCGGCCTCGATAATGGCCCGGAGCCATTCCTGCGCTTCGTCTTCGCTGTCCTTTCCCTCGGACAGTGACTGGCGGCGCTTGGTGGCCGGGTCGGTCCACCGGACGCGTGCCCGATACGGAGTGGGGCGATCAGGCCGGTACTCGATGTCGGTGGAGAGCCGGACTCCGACAGGAACGTTGGTCTTATCGGCCATTGGGCCCCTTGGTCGGGACCGTGCGTCGGCGGTGCAGCCATTCCTCGACGTCGAGGGCGCTGTACATGACGACGCGTTCCGATGCTGTGACGAAAGGCGGCCCCTGAGGAGGCTGAGCGGTGCGCCAACGGCGCAGGGTTGAGGCGTCCACCCTCAGGCAAGCGGCGAGGTCACTGGTTGAATACCAGGCGCTGGTCAGGAGAGGCGCTTGGTTATCAGGTGAGACGACATGATGGTGGGGAGCTGCACGGTACGCTGCGGCCTCCTTCTCGTGATGCGGTTCGGCGTTGGCAATGGCTGCTATCGGCTCATCGGGCAAGTGTGGCTATTCTCCGGGGAGTACGGAACACTAGACGGATTGGTGAAAGAGTCCAGAGATGGACGACACAGTTCACGAACGGAGAACGCGCGCGGCGAATTTCGGGCCGAAAATAGCGATGCGCCTTCCCTGTCGCTTAGGTCCGTGGTTGTGCTCGGGAGCGGACGTTGGCGAAACAATCGTCTCCGAGAACGCCGGTTTGGCTAACCGGCGTTACCGAGCTATGTTGCTGCCGCGTCGGATGGCAGCAGGGGGCTGAGCTGCGCAGATGGACTTTCGGCTGTTTCGTCGCCGTATCCGTTGACGCAGCCGGAAGTCCCAGGAAAGTCCCACGGGACTCCCACGGCCCCGGCGTTGTTCCGTTGTGTCCGACTTTGTAGTGGTTGATCAGGTGCCGTAGACGGCGAAGGCGTGGTCGTGGCGGCACCGGCTCCTTGCCGGGGTGGCGGCCGTTCAGGGTCTGACGGGCGACCATGCTATTGGCGGAGTAGGCGGCCTGCAGTGATGCTGTGACGTGACGCTGCCACGTCACAGCATCACTGCAGGCCGTGGACCGTGGGCCGTCCAAAGCAGTCAGCTTTCATTTGCCTCGGATAAGGCGTGTCGCGAAGGCGATGGCCGTGCCCGCAGCTGCTCCTGAGAGTGCAAACGGGATGCTTGGGTGGCCGCCATTGGCCTGGTAGCCGATGAATGAGGCGAGGAGTGTGACGGCGAAAGCGAGGATGAATCCAAACTGCCTGGTTCTCAATGGGCTTCCCGTTGACTGTGGGGTGGGGATCAGGGGCACGGGCCCGGCGTTGTCTGGCTTGAGCGCGTCTGTCCGTTTCACCCTGCGTCGGAATGGAGTTGGCAGGCAAGCACGACTTCTGATGATCTTCCAGTTCTCTAGGCCGGATGATCTTCGAGGAGTCGTGCTCGTGTCCGTATCCTCCCTGACGGGCCCCGTTCTTGACCAGCTCGCCGATCTGGCCCTATGGGAAACGGAGCTGGTAGCGGAGCCGGTCGAGGTGGAGTCGGCACTGCTGCGTCGGTTGGCTCAGGTGCCGGACCGTCGTGCGCGGCGCGGGCTGCGGCACCCGCTCGTAGTGGTCCTGGTGCTGACCGCCTGCGCGACGCTGGTGGTCGGCGGTGACTGTGTCGCGGCCATCTGGCAGTGGGCGGCACGCTCTCCGCAGGACAAGCTCGCCCGCATCGGTGCCCGCCGGGACCCGCTCACCGGCCGCTACCTCGTTCCCAGCGAGCGCACCTTCTGGCGAGTGCTCACCGACCTGGACGCGGACGCATTGGACTCCGCGACCTGCGGCTATACGGCGGATGTCGTACGCGGCGCCGCCCGGGCCCCCGAGGTTGCGCGCACCCCCGGCCCACTGGAGCGCGAGGAGCGCCGTGCCCTGCAACGGGCGGCCGAGCACCCGGCCCCGTCCGGGCTGCTGCCCGCCGCAGCCGTGGACGGCAAGGCCCTGCGCGGCGCCCACACCCCGTCCGGGCAGGTCTTCCTGGTCGGCGCGATCGCCCACGCCGGCGGCGCGGTGATGGGACAGGTCCAGGTCCCCGACAGGCGCGGCGAAGGCCCCGCGGCCCGCGCGTTGCTGTCCCAACTGTCCGTCCCCGGCATGGTGTTCACACTGGACGCCCTGCACACCACGAAGGCGACCGCCCGCCTGATCACCGGACCGCTGCACGGGCACTACGTCCTGGTCCTCAAGGGGAACCAGCCGCTTGCCCGCGCCGCCGCCCAAGCCCTGCTGACCGGGAAAGACGCCGAGTGGGTGCAGACCACCGCGGTTGAGGACGACCGCGGGCACGGCCGCACCGAGCGCCGCACAATCCGCACCGCCCCGGCTGACGACGAGCTCTTCCCCGGCGCCCACCAGGTATTCCGCCTACGTCGCGACACCGGCACACTGGACGGCACGTGGACCGGCAAGGAGATCGTCTTCGGTGTCACCAGCCTGCCCGCCGACCTTGCCGGCCCCGAACACCTCAACCACTACGAGCGTTCGCACTGGTCGGTGGAAAACCGGCTCCACTGGGTCCGCGACGTCACTTTCCATGAGGACAACTCCCAGGTCAGGACCGGTACCGCGCCCCGAGTACTGGCCAGTCTCCGCAACCTGGGCATCAGCGCGTTCCGCCTTGCCGGACGCGCCAACATCGCTCACGCCCGCCGCGACCTCCTCGACCACGGCCACGCCTTCGCCGTCTACGGCATCTGATCAACCACTACGAATCCGGACACAACTGAACAACGCCGGGGCCGTGACCCAGGGCGATTGCAAAGTCCTCTGATCCCGGGTCGTTGCAGGTCAGTCGAGGCCGATGAGGTCCAGGGGACGTTCGTAGGGGCGGAGGGCTGTCGTGCGGAGTCCTGCGGCGATGTTGCTGTGGCCCGCAGCGCGGAGTCGGTTGATGGCGAAGCTGCGGAGGGTGGCCATGTTCTCTGGACCGTGTCCGGTGCGAATCTTGGAGGCGTCCTCGCGGAAGGCGGTGTCGCGGACGAAGTGGAGCCTGTTTTCGATCACCCAGTGCGCCCTCAAGATCGTCGCGATTCGTTCCGGGGATGCCTGGCGGCTGGTCAGGTCGGTGATGACATAGACCGTCTCGCGGCTCTGCCGGCCGGTCCTGGTGTCGGTGCGGTGGCGTACGACCCTGGCGACCTGAGCGGCGTGGGGGAAGTCGACGCCGAGGTCGATAACGGTCAGGGCCTGCACCACGCGTGTCTCCTTACGGCCGTGGCCGGTGGTGCGGTCGTAGAACTTCGCCGTCGCCTCCTGCCAGGGCAGGGTTCGCAGCTGTTCGTAGAGGTTCTTCTGGTTCCGCTTCACGGTGAAGGCGTAGTGCGCCTTCTTCATCTCGACGAGGAAGCGGGCATGGTCACGCTGAGTGTGGAGGGCATCGCCGGTCACGGTGACTCCTTGCAGGTCGTAGGGGTCCAGAAGGGCGGCGAAGCACGTGATCTCGTTCGTCTTCTCGGGGACCCTGAGCTGGGTGACGGTCATGCCGGTGCCGGTCATCGCGGCCAGCAGGTGGGCGGCCGGGGTGGTGCCGAGGCGCGAGCCGCGGGCGCTCGTGCCGTCGATGGCGAGGGTGTCGGCGCCGGCCGGGTCGTGGCCGAGGAGGTCGGCCAGGCCGCCGGGGCAGGTGTCCTTGACGACCCGGCGGATCGTCGCACCGCTCGGCGGGATGCGCACGGCCAGGACTGTCGCGGTACGGGCGCCGAGCCGGGCCAGAACGTCCTGCGGGGCGTCGGTGGCCCACTCAGCGATCGCCACGAAACTCCTCGCCCCGCTCACCACTGCGGAACAGGCGATCAGCAGCACTGCCACGAAAGGGTGACGCTTCCCGCGCGGGCACCGCGGATCGGCCAGCGTGGCCAGCCGATCGGCCAGCGGACCCGTCGCGCGGTGCTGACGGGTGGGCGACTTGATCAGGCAGACGGTGGCAGACTGACGGCACATCGAAGCTCCGTTGGGCGCAGGCGACTTGGGAAGGTCACCTCCACAACGGAGCTTCGTTGCGTCCGGTCGCGGGCCCTTCCGGAATCGTCACACCGCTGCGACCTGCACACTCACGAGATCACCGCGACTTTGCAATCGCCCTGGGCCGTGACCAGGATGGGGAGTGCGACAAAATGGGAATTTGCGAGCGTTATTCCCGGGAAGGTCAACGCGGCGTGTCAGGAGGGGAAGGAGACCGTCGCACTGTTGTGGCAAGCTGAAGCAGGCGAACGGGATCTGCCATGCAGGGGCCGCAAGGCTGCAGTCTTGCCTATGTGCCTTATCAAAAGAAAATAAAGGGCACGTGAACATCAATCTGGAATGAACGAATCAACCACCATACTTCCCGACGGTTATTCCCGGGATCCTGCCAGTCGTTCCCCTATCCATTGCGGTTACACGCATGGGAGTAATGGCCAGGTTGGTAAAAATAAGGCTACGAGCTTGACGACAATTTCGTCTAAAGATTCGTATAGATACGTCGCGCAACATCGAGCATGATCAATTGCTCGTGCTCGAGCAAGTAGAAGTGGCCTCCGGGCAGCACACGCTCGACTGAATTCCCTTTCGTGAGGTCGGCCCAGTACTTGATGTCATCGGCATCTGTGGCCCGGTCGACGGACCCTCTGTAGAAGGTGATCGGTACGTTCACGACAGGAGGGTGAGCAGGGTGGTACGACTCGCATGCGGTGAAATCCGCTCTGATGCCCGGCATGATGAGTTCACGCAGCTGCCGGTTCTTCATCGCGTCTGCGTCCGGGCCGCCCAGCTCCTCCAGCAGGGAGATGAGTTCGTCGTCGTTCTGGCAGTCTATCCCGCGAGGTTTTAATTCCTGCGGAGCCTTCCTTGCTGAAACACCCAGGAAGGCCAACCGAACTCCGGGAGCATTCTCCAGCCTTACCGCGACCTCGTAGGCAACAGAAGCTCCCATACTGTGCCCGAAGAGTCCGAGCGGCAGATCAGACAGCGTGAGAAGCTCGGCTGCGATGTGCTCAGCCATTGATTCTATTCGGTCCAGACACGGCTCATTGAGTCGGTCCTGCCGCCCCGGGTACTGAACCGTAACGACATCCAAACCTGCGGGCACGTGCCCAGGCCAGGATCGATAGAAACTTGCCGAGGAGCCGGCCGGCGGAAAGCAGATGATTCGAGCCCGCGGGTTCGGCGAACGTGGATGCCGACGAATCCAGGAAGTATGCCTGCCAGAAGGGGAAGGAGACATCATGTGTCACTCATCCTTTAGGGAGGCTTGGATCGATCAAACGCAGTCGTCGTTCATTGATCTGGCGAACTACGGACGCAGCACCGATTCTGCTGCTGTTGTTCCCACCGCGGGCCTCCATTAGGAGACTAGGTCTCGTTTCGCCAACAAATTTAGCGCAAACGTACTCGTGAGCAGCATGGAGACGCATAGTGGCCGATTTAAACTCCTCGTACGGATAACTGTCGCGATTGATTTCGCCGAATACAGGCCGCAGGCCACGCAAAACCCCCACGAGGACTTGGTGATCACGCCCCTGAACGCCGCTAAATCCGGGTGCAGCGTACGGCGGCATCATACTGATCCGAACGTCGTCACTGTAGGAGCTCTTCGGAAAGTCAGAGGTGAACAACAGTGCTCCTCGCGACGCTTCCATGAGTGCCGTTGCGAGACGCATTGCTTCAATGGCGTGGAGCATCTGGCCGTCTGCCATAGCCGTGGCGAAGCAGGAGAGAGCTGCAGTGATCCCCTGGGTTAGCGAGAAGAACAGGCGATGTCCCACCTCCCATCGGAGCTTGGGATCAAAGTTGGTCACCCTCTCCTTTGCTACAGGCAGCGATACTTTTTCGATTGCTTCCGCTGTCCCATTCTTGCAGTAGCTTAGAATTGAAGCGGCACCTTGGAAAAGTTCCTGAAATTCCTGGTCGGGAACAGCGCATCCTGTTGACTTCACGTTCTCAAGTACCTCTAAAAATGAAAGCAAGAGGCCAGCTATCAGAATTCCGGCACTGTTTCCGTATACTCGCCTGATACCGAAGAAGCCATCCTGCGACCGAGCCTCCGCATCCCATTTTGCACTGTTAGGGGCAGTTGCGTCTTGCACGACTGAGTTTTCATAGAGGGCATAGATGCGTTCACGTGCACGTGACGGATCCGCCTGCATGAGCGTGATGATGGATGAACCTAGCTGATGCTTGGCCATGAGCTTACCTGCCCCCATGAGTTGTTCTCTACTGTTCGGAAGAAGCTCAGGCAGAGGCAGGCTTACTTGCTCGACTATTTTTGACATGAGTATTCCCCTCTTATCTTCGACATCACGGAAACTGCGAGCACTCAACATCTGCGAAGTTCTTCGAACCTCCACTCTCAGGTATCTGCTTTTGACCTGGAAAGAGGAACACAACGCCTCCCACCGCGAGGGCGTACGCGTCGAGCACACCCTCGCCCGCATGAATGGTGACGGCGTCCACCACTCCATGCTCGGCATCGCCTGCCTGCACAACCTCACCCTCGCCGGATGACGAAGAATCCAGCAGACCATCCGCCATGCCGTAGATCATTTACGGGATAGCCCTTACCGCTTAGAAAGCGGTCATGCGCACGGGCAGACACTCAGGGCCGTTGACGACGATGGAGCTCAAGAGTGTCGGCGCGCCATCCAGTGTGACGTGGACCGAGCGGCTGAGCAGTTCGTTGTACAGCAGCCGCATTTCGACACGGGCCAGCACGCTACCGACGCAGAAGTGTTCGCCGAAGCCGAGCGCCAAATGCCGGTTCGGCTGCCGTCGAATGTCGAATTGATCAGAGGCGGAAAACACCGACTCGTCTCGATTGGCCGAGGGCAGCCAGAAGGTGACGCGATCGCCGGCGGCGATCTGGTGGCCACGGACTTCCACCGCTCGTGTCGCGGTGCGCATGATGTGTGTGGCGGTCGACGTCCAGCGCAGTACCTCCTCCACCGCCGTCGGCAGCAGGTCGGGGCTGTCCGCAAGGATCTGCCACTGGTCGGGATGGCGTAGAAACGCGAGCATGCCGCCGGCTGTAGCGATACGTGTGTTCTCGGTACCGCCGACGAGGAGGTTGTCACAGTTCAGAATTACATCGTCCGGCGACAGAGGCTCACCGTCGGTGCTGGCCGTCGCCAGCACGCTGACCAGGTCGTCGGCCGGGTGCTTCGCCTTGTCGACCTGGAGCGCTTCGAAGTAGTTGAGGATGTCCAGGTGCGCGAGGCGCCGGGTGAGCGGGTCACCGGCGCCGAACGCGTCGCTGGTGAGCATGAAGAGTTTCTCCCAGTCGCCACTGGGAATTCCCATCATCTTGCAGATCACGTACAGCGGGACACGGGCAGCGACGTCAGTGACGAAGTCGCACGTTTCCTGTTCCAGAGCGTCGTCCACCACGCGACGCACAACGCTCAGGACGTCCTGTTCCATAGCCCGTGTCGACCGCACGGAGAACCACTTGTCGATCAGTCCCCGCAGCTGCCGGTGTCGGGGTGGGTCGGTCAGTGCGAGGGTGCGGCCGCCGCCAGGATCGGCGCCGTGGCTCTCGGGACGCAGCAGAATGCCCTGTGCGGAGCTGAAGGTGGCCGCGTCACGGTAGGCCGCGCGGATGTCCTCGTACCGGGACAACACCCAGAAGCCTGGGTATTCCGTCGGTGCATGCCAGTACACGGGCTGGTGACTGCGCAGCCAGCGCCACTGGATAAAGGGGTCGCCCTTCGCGTAGAGCTCGGGGTCCACCAGGTTGATGAGCGGCGGCTGCTCAGCGGGCTCGGTCGGCATGCGGGTGTCTCGCTGTTCTGCTCGGCGTTTCAAAGGGACGCTTCGGGGTCGTGGAGCGCCTGGAGGTCCAGACGCTCGTCGGCGCGTCGCTCGACAGGCGTGGTGTCGCGTGAAACCAGGAACGCGGGGCGGGTGGGGTACGCCGGGGCGTTGGCGACGGCGTTGTACGTGATGAGCAGCACCGCGCGGCGGTTCGCTGACACGTTGTTCGACGACGAGTGGACGATGCTGGGGTGGAAGACCTGGATGGAGCCCTGTGGGCCGAGAAACATTTTCCGCCCGCTTTGCTCGGCGAGGGCACGGGCACGGTCGGCGTTCACGGTGTAGGGGAGGTTGAAGGAGACATGGCTGTGCCAGTCGGACTCTTCGCCGTCTGCGCGGCCTTCCGGCAGGTCGAGTAGGCCCAAACGATGTGATCCGGGGATCGCGATGAGCGGTCCGTTGTCCTCGTGAACATCGTCCAGGTTGATCGCGATGTTCACGGCATCCGGGCGCGGCATGTCGTCCTCTTCGTGCCAGAACGCGAAGTCCTGGTGCCACGGCCAGGCTGCGCCTTCATGCGCCTGCTTCAGGTTGACCTTGAACTGGTAGACGTACACGGGCCCGCCGACAAGCTGTTCGGCAAGCTCCACGAGGTACGGATGGCGCACGAGCGCCGCGCATACCTCGTCGAACGCATGGCAGCCGTGGATGGCCCGGACGATCCCACTGTCCTTCTCGTGAACCACCTCGGGCCTGCGCTCGCGACTGATAGCAAGGGCGTGCTCCCGGATCAGTGCTACGGCGCCGTCGCTGAAGCGGTGGGGCGGCTCGCACCAACCGTGCTTGTCATATGTAGATTTGAGGTCGACGTGCGGAAGGACGCCGGTACTGGCCATGGCCAACCTCCTGTGTGGGGCGGAGACGGGAAGAAACAAGACGGCTTCTGTCAGGCGGACGTCAGGACGAGGGCCGCGTTCTGACCACCAAAGCCGAAGGACGTGCTGAGCGCGGTGTCCGTTACCACGTCTCGGGGCTTCTCCGTGACCAAGTCGAGCTCGGCGGCCGCCTCGTCCAGGCTGTCCATGTTCGCCGTGACCGGCACCTGTTGACGTTCAAGCGTCAGGAGCGTGAAGGCCGCCTCCAGAGCACCCGACGCACCCAGGGTGTGTCCCGTCAGGCTCTTGGTGGCGGTCACTGGAGGAGCGTGGGGGAAGACGCGGCCGAGCATGGCCGCCTCCGCCACGTCACCGACGGGGGTCGCGGTGCCGTGGGCGTTGATGTGCCCGATGTCGGACGCCACCATGCCTGCGTCGGTGAGGGCCGTGCGCGTGGCCAGCTCCGTGCCATGACCTTCGGGGTCAGGCGTGGTGAAGTGGTAAGCGTCGGCAGAGGCTCCGAATCCGGCGACGTGGCCATGGATGTGGGCGCTGCGCGCCCGCGCGTCATCCGCTCGCTCCAGCACAAGGATGCCCGCGCCCTCACCGAGTACGAAGCCATCCCGGTTGGCGTCGAAGGGACGAGACGCCTTGGCCGGAGCCGAGACGCGGGTCGACAGTGCCCCCATGCGGCTGAAGCCGATGCTGGCGATGCGGGCCCGGCCCGACTCTGCGCCGCCGACGATCGCGATATCGCAGCTGCCGGAGAGCAGCAGGTCACGGCCCAGACCGATAGCCGTGGCGCCGGAGGCGCAAGCAGTGCTGACGCTCAGGCTGGGGCCGAACGCCCGCACGTCACTGCTGATCTCACCGGCAGCCAGGTTGGTGAGGCAGCGTGGTATGAACAGCGGCGAGACACGCTCATGGTGTGCTGCGGCGAAGTGCTTGGACTGCTTGTCCCAGTGGTGGGTGCTGGTGCCGCCCACACCCAGGACGACGGCGACTCGGGAACCGTCCCAATGAGCAGGATCGAGACCGGCATCGGCCACGGCCTCCCGGGCTGCGACAAGAGCCATCTGCGCATACGGCTCGAGCCGCCATGTCAGCCGGCGTCCAAGCAAGGCGTCTCCATCGAAGCCCGGCACGGCGCAGCAGAAGTCGACAGGCAGCCCCTGCAGCAGGCTGTCTGTGGCAGCCGTCGAGACGCCTGCGAGAAGTCCGGCCCAAGTGGCCTCGATGCCGATACCCAACGGGGAAACCAAGCCGAGCCCCGTCACCGCTACGGCGGAACGGGCGCTCACGACGCGGCCTCAGCGGGGCCGGTCATGGCGGCCGCCACGAGGGCCACCGCTTCGCCGATGGTGCTGTCCGGCGTCAGATGCAGGGGTGGAACCCCGTACTCCTCGTCCAGGATCACCGAGAACTCGACCAACGCCAGCGAGTCGATCTTGAGCTCGACGAAGGTGACGTCAGGAGTGATGAGCGACTTGTCGATGCCCAGCGTATCCGAAAGTCGCTGGGCTATCTCGTCGTGAAGACCGGACATCGGACGTCCTTCCAGGAATGGCCAGAGAAGCTTGCCATCGGTTTTCGGATCAGCGATTGGCGCAAATTCACCGTGGACTGTGAGCAGGCCGCAGCAGACGTGGACAGAAGTGACACTAGGGTTACTCGCGGCAAATCCGGCGGGAGTGCGCGCGGCCGAACGTTGAGTCCGGCCGCGCGCCAGCTATGGAAACGCTGCGTACGTGATGGGTCGGGACCCTAGGTCAGGATCTCCGCCGTGGCAAGCGTCAACTTCCCAGCTCCTTCCTTAATGTCCACTTGCGAGACCCCTTTCACCAGGCAGGGACGCTGCATCCATCACGCTGCGATATATGAGTGAAAACGAAGCGATAGACAGCATGCGCATGGTGGTGGGTGGCGCGTTGTTACGGGAGATTTGTCGATGCCGAATTCGCGAGACACACTTAAAGAGCTGGACGTACCCGAGGAGTTGCCACCTGGCCCACTTCCGATCCCCTGCGACCCTGATGACCCGGCGCCTATACGCTGGGTGCAGATGCCGAATGGCACTGGCTGCTGGGCTATATCCGACTATCGGCTCGCCCGTCAAGTCCTCGCTGACCCTCGCTTCAGCCGCGCGGCCACTCTGGCGCCGGACATGCCCAAGCTAGCCGCCATCGACCCATCACCCGACTCCATCATCAGCCTGGACGGCAAGGAGCACGCGCGGCTACGCAGGATCGTGGCCGGAGCCTTCACAGAGCGCCGCGTCACCGCGCTGCGCCCGGTGATCGAAGCCCGTGTGCACGAACTTCTGGACGAGCTGGCCACCAGGAAGCAACCAGCCGATCTGGTCGCCGGACTTGCTGCGCCGCTGCCGCTGAGCGTGCTCTGTCACATGCTCGGCGTCCCGGTCACCGACCATGACAGCTTCCGCGAGTGGGTGCCTGTTCTATTCGACCTGGCCGGAAAGGGCCCTGACAGCCGGGCCCGCGCCTTCCGTATCACCTACTACATGACGAAGCTCATCGGGGAGAAGCGGCGTGAACCAGGCGCCGACCTCATCAGCGCCCTCATTCAGGCCGCTGACACTGAAGGGAAGCTGACAAACCGCGAGCTCGTCACCTTGTCACTGTCGCTGCTGATGGCCGGGTACGAATCCACTGCGGACCAGATCACCCTCGCCTTTCTGACTCTTTTGCATGACCCGGCGCGTGCGGACGGCCTGCGCGCCAACCCCGACCTCATCCCCTCCGAGGTGGAAGTGATCCTGCAGACCAACCCCTCGGCCCCCCTCAGCTTCAGCCGCGCGGTCACTGAGCCCGTTCAGGTAGCTGATGTCATGATTCGTCCGGGGCAGCCGGTTGTGGCCTTCCTCATGGGCGCGAATCGCGCAAGGCGCAATTCCGAAAGCTCGGCGATGGGAGCCCATCTGGCCTTCGGTCACGGAGTGCACCGCTGCCTCGGCGCACCCTTGGCGCGACTCCAGCTGGCCACAGTGATCCGCCTGACGCTAAACCGTTTTCCCCGCCTCGAGCTCGCCGCGGACATCGACAACCTGCGCTGGAAGCCCGCCGCAGCAACTCGGGGCCTTGCCGCCCTCCAAGTACGCTGGTGACGACCGCGGCCACCGCCTGGCCCTCGTCTTTCTCGGCCTGCACCACCGAGAGCGTCAGGCGGTGGGGTACGGCCTCGGCCACCGCAAGTCGGTTACCTACGGCCAGATGCTCAGCCGTGCACCCGTCCCGGCGATGCCTCGCACTGGGCAGACCGCGGTGTCCTCCGAAGTCCGCGCCTGCACCAGGATCCGCTCACCCTCGTTGGCTGCATCTTCGACGACCAGCGGGGACAGCCCCGGAAAAACTACGTTCACAAACTGGTTGACATCTCTCACGTGATGTTAACGACGTCGATGCCACTCAGTGCCACCACCGAATGTGAGACAGGGCCGAGATCTGAGATGATTCCTCTTTCCTACTCCCAGCTCCGACTGTGGTTCCTCAACCGGTTCGAAGGTGCGGAAGCATCGACGTACAACATGCCGATCGCGCTGCGCCTGACCGGAGACTTGGACCGCGACGCGCTGGCAGAGGCTATGCGGGATGTGATCGGTCGGCATGAGAGCCTACGCACCATCTTCCCAGAGAGCGCGGACGGCACCCCTCACCAGGACATCATTCAGATCGCGGAAGTCCAGCTGGAGCTGGACGTCGTGGAGGTCTCCGAGGAGGAGTTGCCTGCGGCGTTAGCCGGGGCGACGTCGCGGGGTTTCGATCTGACAACTGAGCTGCCCATCCGTGCACGGCTGTTGGCATTGGATGCGCGGACGCATGTGCTGGTGGTCGTGTTGCATCACATTGCGGGTGACGGCTGGTCGATGGCTCCGCTGGCCCGGGACGTCGCGACCGCCTACGCGGCCCGCTGCGAGGGTACGGCTCCGCAGTGGGCCACACTGCCAGTGCAGTATGCGGACTACGCTTTGTGGCAGCGAGAGCTGCTGGGGGATGAGTCGGATCCGGAAAGTCTGCTGAGTCGGCAGACTTCTTTCTGGGCCAAGACGCTGGCGGACCTGCCGGAGCAGTTGGAGTTGCCCTTCGACCGGCCTCGTCCGGCGGTGGCGTCGTTCCGGGGGGAGAGTATCTGGTTCGAGATCGATGCGGATTTGCATCGTCGTATCGTGGAGCTTGCCCGGGAGTCGCGTGCGAGTGTGTTCATGGTGGTGCAAGCGGCGTTTGCGGCACTACTGTCGCGCCTGGGTGCGGGGACGGACATTCCCATCGGCACTCCCGTCGCCGGCCGCACAGACGAGGCCCTGGAAGAACTAGTCGGGTTCTTCGTCAACACCCTTGTATTGCGCACCGATCTCTCCGGCAACCCTACCTTCCGCGAGCTGATCGACCGGGTACGGGAGACGGACCTGGCAGCGTTCGCCCACCAGGACGTGCCATTCGAACACTTGGTTGAGGTGATCAACCCTGCCCGTTCGATGTCCCGGCACCCGCTGTTCCAGGTAATGCTCACCTTCCAGAACAACGAGCAAGCCGACCTGAACCTTTCCAATGTCTCGGTGTCTGCCGACCTGGCTCCTGCACAGACGGCACGTTTCGACCTCTGTCTTTATGTCACCGAGCAGCACGAAGATGACGGCTCACACCCTGGCTTGCGCGGCGAGTTGGAATTCGCCACAGATCTCTTTGATCGGTCGACTGCGGAGCAGCTATCGGCGCGCTTCACACGCTTTCTGGCCGGGGTCGTCGCAGCTCCGGATCTCGCAGTGGGGCGGGTGGAACTGCTGTCGGTGGATGAGCGACAGCTTCTGCTGCATGAGTGGAACGACACGGAGGTCGAGGTCGCAGGAGCGTCCCTGCCTGAGTTGTTCGAAGGACAAGTGCGTCGGACTGCCCATGCGTCAGCGGTTGTTTACGACGATGTCGAGTTGTCTTACGAAGAGTTGAACGCGCAGGCAAATAGGCTAGCGCGGCTGCTCATCGGATTGGGAGTGGGTCCGGAGCGTGTCGTCGCACTGGCCATGCCGCGTTCGGTAGAGCAGGTCGTAGCCGTGTATGCGGTGGTCAAGGCCGGCGCCGCGTACCTGCCAGTGGATCCCGAGTATCCAGCCGACCGAATCGCCTACATGCTGAATGACGCGCAGCCGGTATGCGTGTTGACATCTCTCGAGACAATGGACGCACTGCCGTCATTGCCGGAGTCGCTATCGACTATCGCGGTGGACGATCCGAAGTTGGCTGCCGAGCTCAGCAGTCTGCCGTCCGCTGATGTGTCCGATGCCGATCGAGTCGGTGTGCTGCGTGTGGCGCATCCGGCGTATGTGATCTACACATCCGGATCTACGGGGCGTCCCAAGGGCGTGATGGTTTCCCATGCGGCGATTGTGAACCGGTTGGCGTGGATGCAAGCGTGTCATCCGCAGGGGGCAGGGGACCGGATCTTGCAGAAGACGCCGACCGGGTTCGATGTGTCGGTCTGGGAGTTCTTCTGGCCATTGCAGGTGGGTGCGACCTTGGTGGTGGCCAAGCCGGGTGGCCATAGGGACCCGGCGTATCTGGCAGAGCTGATCGACAAGCAGCAGGTCACGACTCTCCAATTCGTACCGTCCATGCTGGCGGTGTTCCTGGCGGAGCCAGCTGCGGCGAAGTGTTCTTCACTACACACTGTGATTCTCGGTGGCGAGGCATTGCCCTTGGACCTGGCCGAGAAGTTCGAGGCCAGGCTGGACGCGGGACTGTACAACCTCTATGGACCGACAGAGGCCACCATCGACGTGACGCGGTGGGCATACCTCAGCGAGCCGCATGCCACCAGCGTTCCGATCGGCGCTCCGGTCTGGAACACCTGCACATATGTACTGGACGCGGCACTGCAACCTGTCCCGGTCAACGTGCCGGGCGAGCTCTATGTGTCCGGTGTCCAGCTCGCTCGTGGTTACCTGGGCCGTGCTGGCCTCACGGCAGAGCGATTTGTTGCCGACCCGTTCACCCCTGGTGAACGGATGTATCGCACTGGAGACCTGGTCCGCTGGCGCGCGGACGGCAACATCGAGTTTCTTGGCCGTACCGACTTCCAGGTGAAGATCCGGGGCTTCCGAGTGGAACTCGGTGAGATCGAAGCCGTAATCACCAAACATCCTGAGGTGGCCCAGGGCGTGGTGACTGCCGTTGCACACCAGGGTGACAACCGACTCGTCGCCTACGTGGTTCCCGTTCGGGGGACGACCAGGGACGCCAGGGCCCTGCGGGCTTTTGTCGGTGAGAGCCTGCCCGAGTTCATGGTGCCCTCGGTCGTCATGTTCCTGGATGAGCTGCCGGTGACGGTGAACGGCAAGCTGGACCGTAAGGCCCTCCCCGCTCCAGATTTCTCGTCCGTGGTCTCCGACCGCGGTCCGTGTACGCCGCAACAAAAAATCCTGTGCCAGATCTTCGCGGAGGCTTTGAGCCTGGAGCGGGTCGGTATCGACGACAGCTTTTTTGATCTGGGTGGGCATTCGCTGTTGGCGACTCGGGTAGTCAGTCGTATCCGCACGCTGCTGGGTGTCGAATTGCCGGTTCGGGCGTTGTTTGAGATGCCGTCGGTGGCGTTGCTGGGCGAGCGATTGGTGGATGCTGAGGGTGCGCGCGCGCCATTGGTGCCAGTGGTTCGCCCTGAGGTGGTGCCGTTGTCGTTCGCGCAGCGCCGACTGTGGTTCCTCAATCGCCTCGAAGGCACGGAAGCATCGACCTACAACATACCGATCGCACTGCGCTTGACCGGTGTTCTGGATCGCGAGGCCCTGACTGCAGCCCTCGTGGATGTGATGGGCCGGCACGAGAGTCTACGGACCGTCTTCCCGGAGGCGGCTGACGGCATCCCGTATCAGAGGTTGTTGGACGTTGCGGATGTCCGACTGGAGCTGGACGTCGTGAAGGTGTCCGATGACGAGTTGCCTGCGGCGTTGGCCGCGGCGACGTCGCAGGGTTTCGATCTGACGGTTGACGCGCCAATACGTGCGCGGCTCTTCTCGCTCGCCGACAATGTGCACGTACTGGTAGTGGTGCTCCATCACGTTGCTGGTGATGGCTGGTCGATGGCTCCGCTGGCCCGTGATGTGGCCACGGCGTATGCGACCCGTAAGTCCGGAAGCGTGCCGGAGTGGTCGCCGCTGCCGGTACAGTACGCCGACTACGCCCTGTGGCAGCGGGAACTGCTGGGCGACGCAACTAATCCGGAGAGCGTACTCAGCCGCCAGGTTGCCTACTGGACCGAGGCACTCGCCGGTGTTCCAGAGCAGTTGGAGTTGCCCTTCGACCGGCCTCGTCCGGCGGTGGCGTCGTTCCGGGGGGAGAGTATCTGGTTCGAGATCGATGCGGATTTGCATCGTCGTATCGTGGAGCTTGCCCGGGAGTCGCGTGCGAGTGTGTTCATGGTGGTGCAAGCGGCGTTTGCGGCACTACTGTCGCGCCTGGGTGCGGGGACGGACATTCCCATCGGCACTCCCGTCGCCGGCCGCACAGACGAGGCCCTGAAAGAACTAGTCGGGTTCTTCGTCAACACCCTTGTGCTGCGCACCGATCTCTCCGGCAACCCTACCTTCCGCGAGCTGATCGACCGGGTACGGGAGACGGATCTAGCAGCGTTCGCCCACCAGGACGTGCCATTCGAACACTTGGTTGAGGTGATCAACCCTGCCCGTTCGATGTCCCGGCACCCGCTGTTCCAGGTAATGCTCACCTTCCAGAACAACGAGCAAGCTGACTTCCAACTTCAGGATCTGAGCTTTACAGAGGAAGCGGTACCACTGGGCGCTGCTAAGTTCGACCTGGCGCTGAATGTCAGTGAGATATTGGACAAAGACGGCCTTGCGCAGGGGCTCACAGGAAGTCTTGGATATTCTGTTCAGCTATTCGATAGGCGCACGATCGAATCGTTCGTCCTTCATTTCGAGCGGCTGCTCAGAGCCATGACAGATTGCCCATCTATGCCTGTCGACGAGTGGGAGATCCTAACTGCCGAGGATCGTGACCGCATCCTCTTGCAATGGAATTCAACTGAATTGAAAGTTCCCTATTGTTCATTTGCCGCTGCCTTTGAGCGTCAGGTAGCCTGTACACCAAATGCGACGGCGTTGGTGGCCGGGGATGAGTCTGTTTCTTTTGAATTGTTGAATGCGCGGGCGAATCGACTGGCGCGGTTGCTTGCCGGGCGGGGTGTGGGTCCGGAGCAGGTTGTGGCATTGGTGCTGCCTCGGTCTACCGACATGGTGGTGTCGATCCTTGCAGTGCTGAAGGCTGGGGCCGCTTATCTTCCGATTGATCCGGATTATCCAGAGGAGCGTCTGCGGTACCTCTTCGAGAACTCTTTGCCGGTGTGTGTGGTAACGGTCGGCCGGTTGGTTGGTGTTGGACCAGATCATTTTCCGCGGATTTTTCTCGATGATGCTGATGTTGTCGAGGGGTTGCGTAGTAAGGCTGCTGATGATCTCTCGGACGAAGATCGGGTGGCTCCTTTGCTTCCTTCGCATCCGGCGTATGTGATTTATACGTCGGGTTCGACCGGACGACCGAAGGGTGTGGTGATCGAGAACCGTAGTCTGGTCAATCTCGTGCACAGTCATCGCACGGAAGTTTTTGGCCGACAGACAGCTGAGGCGGGGCGTCAACTGCGGGTGGCTTTCACGGCGTCGTTCTCGTTCGATGGTTCGTGGGGCGGGCTGTTGATGATGATGCAGGGGCATGAGCTGCACCTGGTTAGTGAAAACGTACGGCGCTCGTCGCAGGAATTGGCCGATTATTTCGTCCAGCGCCGCATTGATGTGCTTCATGGTACGCCGTCGTTCGTCCAGCCGCTGGTAGCCTCCGGATTGATAGACGAAACGGTGGGAACTTATCGCCCGTCAACGCTGATGTTGGGTGGCGAGGAGGTAGAGCCTTCTCTGTGGGAATTGCTGCGTTCTGCTCCGGGGGTGGAGGCCTTCAACTTCTACGGCCCTACCGAGTTCACGCTCAGGGCCTCGTTCTGCCAGATGGCGAATGGCGATCGGTCGTCGATTGGTCGTCCGGTGGCGAACAGCCG
>NZ_MLYP01000051.1 GCF_001866645.1 Streptomyces colonosanans | reverse complement strand
CCCCCGCCCCCACCGATGGCCCCACCGGCCAGGCTCCCGGCAGGGCCTTGCACGCCCCCGTCATCGCCTGGTTCGACGAGCACGCCCGCGACCTGCCCTGGCGGCGCCCGGAGGCCGGGCCCTGGGGCGTGATGGTCAGTGAGTTCATGCTGCAGCAGACGCCGGTCAGCCGCGTCCTGCCCGTCTACGAGCGGTGGCTCGTCCGCTGGCCGCGCCCCGCCGACCTCGCCAAGGAGCCGCCCGGTGAGGCCGTCCGCGCCTGGGGCCGCCTCGGCTACCCGCGCCGCGCCCTGCGCCTGCACGGCGCGGCCGTCGCCATAGCGGAGCGGCACGGCGGCGACGTGCCCACCGACCACGCCCAGTTGCTCGCACTGCCCGGCATCGGCGAGTACACGGCCGCGGCCGTCGCCTCCTTCGCGTACGGCCAGCGGCACGCGGTCCTCGACACCAATGTGCGCCGCGTCCTGGCACGGGCGGTCACCGGCGTGCAGTACCCGCCCAACGCCACCACCGCCGCCGAGCGCAAACTCGCCCGCGCCCTGCTGCCCGAGGACGAGCACACCGCTTCCCGCTGGGCCGCCGCGTCCATGGAACTCGGCGCGCTGGTGTGCACCGCGAAGAACGAGACCTGCCAGCGCTGCCCGATCGCCGGGCAGTGCTCCTGGCGGCTGGCCGGAAAGCCGGAGCACGACGGCCCGCCGCGCCGCGGCCAGACGTACGCGGGCACGGACCGCCAGGTGCGCGGCCGGCTCCTGGCCGTGCTGCGGGAGGCCGCGCACCCAGTGCCGCAATCGGTCCTCGACCGCGTCTGGGACGAGCCGGTACAGCGCGCCCGCGCCCTGGACGGCCTGGTCTCCGACGGCTTGGTGGAACCCCTCCCCGGGGGCCTCTACCGCCTTCCGCTCACCTGACGCCGCCCCGCCCGGGCGCCCACTACCCACCGGCGCCCGGGCGGACCGCGCACAGTACTTCTCAGCGTGGCCACAGCCCGCACCTTGCCCGGTCACAGCTCCCCCACCCCTCCAGTAGGGCAAATCCCCCCATACCACCCCCAACTCCCGCCTGGCCTTACCCCGTTCGTATGTCCGTTACACAACCGACGGACAGCCGAGCGCTTCCCGCAGGCTGCCTCGGACAACCCCGTGACAAGCCCTCCGTAGCTTCATATGCGTACCGCGTACGGCGCGGTACGCAGGTGGGAGACCTGACACCCGGCCGGCGACGCAGCCGGCCGACGGGTCGGCAACGGGGAACGGAGGCGGTTGGAATGGCGCACGGCGAGGTGCTCGAATTCGAGGAGTACGTACGCACCCGGCAGGACGCGCTGCTGCGCAGCGCCCGTCGGCTGGTCCCGGACCCGACCGACGCCCAGGACCTGCTGCAGACCGCGCTGGTGCGCACATACGGACGCTGGGAGGGCATCGCGGACAAGCGCCTGGCGGACGCCTACCTGCGCCGGGTGATGATCAACACGCGCACCGAGTGGTGGCGGGCCCGCAAGCTGGAGGAGGTCCCCACCGAGCAGCTGCCCGACGCCTCCGTCGAGGACTCCACCGAGCAGCACGCCGACCGCGCTCTGCTGATGGACATCCTCAAGGTGCTCGCTCCGAAACAGCGCAGTGTCGTCGTGCTGCGACACTGGGAGCAGATGTCCACGGAGGAGACGGCCGCCGCCCTCGGCATGTCGGCCGGAACGGTAAAGAGCACGCTGCACCGGGCGCTCGCCCGGCTCCGCGAGGAGCTGGAGGCGCGCGACCTGGACGCACGCGCGCTGGAGCGTGAGGAGCGGGAGCGTTGCGCGGCCTAGGCACAGGGGCCATACGGTCCAGCGGGGCCCTCAAGGCGGTGATCGCGGCGGTGGCCGCGATCGCCGTCCTCGGGCTTTTCGCCTCCGCCTGCGCCACCGGCGGCACGGGCGCACGCGACGAGGGTCCGGCGAGCGGCAACTCGGTGGCATCGGCCACCACCGCTCCCTCCCCTTCGCCGACGACCAAGGAACCCACGCGCATGGACGTGGTGCGGATGGTCAAGCACGACCCCGAGGTCGCGACCGCGGTCAAGGACGGCCTGAAGCCGTGCGTGGGCGACGAGTATCCGGTCGATGTGTCCTACGGAAAGCTGACCCACGGCTCCGCGAACGACATCGTGGTCAACGTGATGACGTGCGGCGACGCCGTCGGCGTGGGCTCGTACGTGTACCGGAGGGCGGACCACGGGTACCAGAATGTGTTCAAGGCCGAGGAGCCGCCGGTCTACGCGGAGATAGACCGCGGCGATCTGGTGGTGACACAGCAGATGTACAAGAAGGGTGACCCGGTGGCCTTCCCCTCCAGCGAGGAAGTGATCACCTACAGCTGGGCGGCGAACCGCTTCACCGAGAAGTCCCGCACACACAACGAGTACAGCAGCGCGGTGGGGGACGGCACCGCCGCCCCGACCGGGAACTGAGGGCATCGGATGGCAGAACAGACCCACGTCCTGTTCGTCGAGGACGACGACGTCATCCGCGAGGCCACCCAGCTCGCGCTGGAGCGGGACGGCTTCGCGGTCACCGCCATGCCCGACGGGCTGTCCGGTCTGGAGGCGTTCCGCGCCGACCGTCCGGACATCGCTCTGCTGGACGTGATGGTCCCCGGCCTCGACGGTGTCAGCCTGTGCCGCCGTATCCGCGACGAGTCGACCGTGCCGGTGATCATGCTGTCCGCACGTGCCGACTCGATCGACGTCGTGCTCGGCCTGGAGGCGGGCGCCGACGACTATGTGACCAAGCCGTTCGACGGCGCCGTGCTGGTCGCACGCATCCGCGCCGTGCTGCGCCGCTTCGGACACGCGAGCGGCCCCGACCGGGCGGCCGAGGACGCCTCGCCGGGGGGCAGCGCAGTGCTCACCTTCGGTGATCTGGAGGTCGACACCGAGGGCATGGAGGTACGACGGTCGGGGCAGCCGGTGGGGCTCACACCGACCGAGATGCGGTTGCTGCTGGAGTTCTCGTCGGCGCCGGGCACGGTGCTGTCGCGCGACAAGCTGCTGGAACGTGTGTGGGACTACGGCTGGGGCGGTGACACCCGCGTCGTCGACGTCCACGTCCAGCGGCTGCGTACGAAGATCGGCCAGGACCGGATCGAGACCGTCCGTGGCTTCGGCTACAAGTTGAAGGCCTGAACAGGGGTATGCGGAGGTTCCTCAAGCGGGTGGTCCCGGAAGACGCGGCCATACGGACCAACCTCAGCTGGAAGCTCAGCGCGGCGATCGCCCTGGTCGGCGCGCTGGTCGCGATCGCGTTGAGCCTGGTCGTGCACAACGCGGCGCGCGTGTCGATGCTCAACAGCGCGCGGGACGTCGCCGACTCGCGCGTCCAGCTGGCCCAGCGGATGTACGAGTCCGGGCGCACCCGGACCCTCTGGGGCAAGATCGACGACCCGGCCATCCCGCGGGACCTGCTGGAGAAGGTCATGGAGGGCCGGCGCGCCACCTATGTGTCCGAAGGTGCACATGGCGTACCGGACATCTGGGCCGCAGTACCGCTCAAGGACGGCCGGGTGCTGTCCCTGCACACCCCCTTCACGGACCACAGCGCCGAGGTGATGAAGGACCTCGACCAGGCGCTGATCATCGGCTCGATCTCGGTCGTCCTCGGCGGCTCCGCTCTCGGTGTGCTGATCGGGGGGCAGCTGTCGCGGCGTCTGCGCAAGGCGGCGGCCGCGGCGAACCGGGTCGCCCAGGGCGAGACCGATGTGCGGGTACGGGACGCGATCGGTGGTGTGGTGCGCGACGAGACGGACGACCTGGCGCGCGCGGTCGACGCGATGGCGGACGCGCTCCAGGAGCGCCTCGAGGCGGAGCGCCGGGTGACCGCGGACATCGCGCACGAGCTGCGCACCCCGGTCACCGGCCTGCTGACGGCCGCGGAACTGCTGCCGCCGGGCCGCCCCACCGAGCTGGTGCTGGACCGCGCGAAGGCCATGCGCACGCTGGTGGAGGACGTCCTGGAGGTCGCGCGTCTGGACAGCACCTCCGAGCGGGCCGAACTGCAGGACATCATGCTCGGCGAGTTCGTGACCCGGCGGGTGACCGCGAAGGACTCGGACGTCGAGGTGCGGGTGGTCCATGAGTCGGAGGTCACCACGGACCCGCGCCGACTGGAGCGCGTGCTGTTCAACCTGCTGGCGAACGCGGCCCGGCACGGAAGGCCGCCGATCCAGGTCTCGGTGGAGGGCCGGGTGATCCGTGTACGGGACCACGGTCCCGGCTTCCCCGAGAAACTGCTCGCCGAGGGCCCGAGCCGTTTCCGCACGGGCAGTTCGGACCGCTCGGGGCACGGTCACGGCCTGGGCCTGACGATCGCGGCGGGCCAGGCGCGGGTCCTGGGCGCACGCCTGACATTCCGCAACGTGCGCCCGACCGGGGCCCCGGAGCACATACCGGCCGAGGGCGCGGTCGCGGTCCTGTGGCTGCCGGAGCACGCGCCGACGAACACGGGGAGCTTCCCCATGCCGCCCCTGTCCGGGAAGTGATGCCGCCGCCGGGGCGGTGAGGTACTCGGCGTCGCGATCTCAGGGCCGGTCCTTCTCCGGGTCCGGGCCGCGCTCGTGTCGCTAGGGCGCGTATTGAGTTGTGATCAAGAGTT
>NZ_MLYP01000050.1 GCF_001866645.1 Streptomyces colonosanans | reverse complement strand
GACTGTGGTTGGGCGAACTGGCCGGTGGAGGACTGTGGTTGGGCGAACTGGCCGGTGGAGGACTGTGGTTGGGCGAACTGGCCGGTGGAGGACTGTGGTTGGGCGAACTGGCCGGTGGAGGACTGAGGTTGCGCGAACTGGCCGGTGGAGGAGGGGTCCTGGTGGTGTCCGTACCCCGGGGCGGCGAACTGGCCCGTGCCGGAGCCGTCGTGGCCCTGCGTGGGGAACTGGCCGCGGGAGGAGGGGTTCTGACCCGGTCCGGGCTGCGCGAACTGCCCGGTGGACGACGGGTCCTGGACGTGTCCGGGGGCCGCGAACTGGCCGGTGGACGACGGGTCCTGGACCTGTCCGGGCTGCGCGAACTGACCGGTGTCCTGGAAGTGTCCAGGGGCCGCGAACTGACCGGTGTCCTGGCCGTGTCCGGCACCGGCGCCCGGATACCCGCCCGCCGGGCTGCCCGGGTGCGAGCCGCCGAAGCCGTCCTGGCGGGCGAACTGCCCACCGGCCGCGGGCACACCCGCACCGGGATGCGGGGCGTTGACGTCCAGGCGCGGGAACTCGGAGGTGGACCCGGGACCCTGGTGGTCGTCGATGCGGGGGATCTCGGCGGTCGAGCCCGGCCCCTGGCGGTCGTCGATCCGCGGCATGGGCGAGGTCGAGGACAGGGCGTTCGGCTCGTCGTGGCCGCGCGGAGCGTCCAGCGAGGCGCGCGGCACCGGGGGCTGCGCGTTCTCGTCGCTCCAGCTCGGCGTGCGCTGCTGGGGGCTGCCACCGGGCAGTTCGGCGCGCTGACCGCCACGCCCGGGAAGCTGCGGCCGACGCCGGCCGCGGCCTTCCTTGGGCTGCCGCTCCTGCGGTGCGGGCGCGGAGGCACCGTCGCCGAAGCCGCCCTGACGGAAGCCCGCGCCGCTGTCCTGGAAGGCCTGGCCCGCCTGCAGCCCCTGAGGAGCGCCCGGCGCACCCTGCCCGAAGGCACCGGCATTCGGCGGGGCCGGCCGGCCCTGCTGACGGGACGGAGGCGCCCCCTGCTCGGACGAAGCCGAGGGCATGGAGGCGGGAGCCTGCTGACCACGGGGAGCACCCGGGCCGCCGGGACGGCCACCCGGGGCGCTGCCGGGCAGTGCGGCGCGCGGCCCCTGACCGGCGCCCACCTGTCCGCGCTGCGGGGCGGCACCGAGTCCCGGCCCCCCGGAACGGCCGCCCTGCTGGGACTGGTGCCGGGCCGCGGCCGCGCCGACGGCGGCCTGTGCGGCGCCCGAACCACCGGACTGCGGGGCGCCCTGGCCGGGCTTGCCCCCGGCGGGCTTCTTGCCGCCCTGGGCGATGTCGACCGGGAGCATGACCAGCGCGGTCGTACCACCGGAGTCGGACGGGCGCAGCTGGATACGGATGCCGTGGCGCTGGGACAGACGGCCGACCACGAACAGACCCATGCGGCGGGAGACGGAGACGTCCACCGTGGGCGGCGCGGCGAGCCGCTCGTTGATCTGGGCGAGGTCCTCGGGGGACAGGCCGATGCCGGTGTCGTGGATCTCGATCAGTACACGCCCGTCGGGCAGCGCATGACCGGTGACCTTGACCTTGGTCTGCGGCGAGGAGAACGAGGTGGCGTTCTCCAGCAGCTCGGCGAGCAGGTGCACGAGGTCGTTGACCACGCGGCCGGCGACCTCGGTGGCCGGGACCGCGGCCAACTCGATGCGCTCGTACTGCTCCACCTCGGACGCGGCGGCGCGCAGCACGTCGACCAGCGGGACCGGGCGGGTCCAGCGGCGGCCGGGTTCCTCACCGGCGAGGACGAGCAGGTTCTCGCCGTTTCGGCGCATACGCGTCGCCAGGTGGTCGAGCTTGAACAGCGAGGAGAGCTGGTCCGGGTCGGCCTCGCGGGACTCCAGTTCGGAGATCAGCGACAGCTGGCGCTGGATCAGGCCCTGGGAGCGACGCGAGAGGTTGGTGAACATCGCGTTGACGTTGCCCCGCAGCAGGGCCTGCTCGGCGGCGAGGCGGACCGCCTCGCGGTGCACGTCGTCGAAGGCCGCGGCCACCTGGCCGATCTCGTCCCGGGAGTGCACACCGACCGACTCCACGGACGTGTCGACGTCCTGCGGGTCGGACTCGGACAGGTGCTTGACCAGCTCGGGCAGGCGCTCCTGGGCGACCTTGGTGGCGGTGTCCTGCAGCCGGCGCAGCGAGCGGATCATGGAGCGGGACACGACGAAGGCGCCGACGAGGGAGACGCCGAGGACGAGCAGGATCAGCGCACCGGAGATGATCGCCTCTTGCTGGGAGGCGTTCTTCAGCTCGCGGGCCTTCTGCTCCATCTCCTCCAGGAGCGAGCCCTCGATGCTCTTCATCTGCTGGAGCTTGGCCGAGTCATCGTCGACCCAGTCCTTGTACGAGCGCTTGGGCTGGGTCGCGAGGCCGGAGGTGCTCTTGAGGACACGGCCGGCGTAGGAGTCGGCGGCCTCGATCGTCGGGCTGCCCTGGTCGATCGGCTTGGTCAGGTCCTCGGCGCCGTCACCGTAGATGCTGCGGAAGCTGTCCAGCCCGGAGTCCTGGCTCTCCAGCGCGGAGAGGGCGTACAGGCGGTCGTTCTCGGAGAGCGTGCCGGACGTGCTGTTGTTCGCGGGCAGGGCCGCCGCGATGACCGCACGCTGAACGGACGCGTACTCCTTGGCGGTGGAGAAGGCCGACAGGGCGCGGGTGCGCTGGATCATCTCCGGGTTGCTGGTGGCCTGCGCCATGTCCTGGGACAGGCCGAGCAGCTGGGTGATCAGACGGTGGTAGGCCTCGACCGTCTGCGTGGAGTTCTTCGCGTCCTTGTAGGCGCTGGCCCGGATGGCGCTGAGGTTGTTCAGCTCGCTCGCGATACCGACGACGCTGTCGCGGACACCGGAGAGCTTGCCGCTGTCGGAGGCGTCGCCGATCTCCTGGGTGCCCTCCAGGAAGGCGGAGCGGGCGCGGTTGGTCCTCTCGCGGACGCCCTTGACCGTGTAGTCGTTCGCCGTCGCACCGTGGGCGAGCGGACCGGCGGACTGGTCACGCTCCTCCTGGAGTGCCGCCGCGAGCTGCGTCGCCTGCCTGGTCATGTCGGTCAGCAGCTTCATGTTGTCGAGCTGCTGCATCTGGTCCATGTTGTCGCTGATGCGCATCGCGCCGAGCGTGGTCGCGGCGACCACGGGGAGCGCGAGCAGCGACACCAGACGCGTGGAGATGCGCCAGTTGCGCAGGGCTACGCGTGAGCCCGAACCGACCGGAACGCTGCTCTGCGGCGCTGCGGGGGCCGCAGCCGCGTTCGCGCCGGTGCGGCCGGGGTGCTCAGCGCCTGCACCGGACGGCGCGGGTCCCGGGTTCTGAGCGTGCTGGGGCGAGGATCCGCGGTCGGTCCCGCCGTGCGGCTCCGACTCCGCCGAAGCACTGCCATCCCTCTTGAAACGTCCCTGCACTAGCGTCGCAACCTCTGGACCAGGCGTCCCTCCGCGAGCGGCGGGACGCTGTCGGCGTCGTGGGGGGCGCCCTGAATACGCCCCCCGGGTGGTCGTGAGTGACCGGCGCTGGCTCCCCCTCCCCGCCGCTGCCCGGCGCTGCGTTGCGCCCCTGAGCGCCGGTGCGGTCCCGCGGCGGTCCGTGGAATTCCAGCACAGTGCCGGATCTCCAACAAGGCCAACGAGCCAGTCCACGACAAGCGTGACCCGTCGTGAGGGCAGTGTTACGAAGCGTGGAAAATGATCTTGTACATAACGGACTTATATCCACGATCCATTGAGGCTCGCCTGGTGTCCCAGTCGCCATGTTCGGGGGCGGAATGCGAGCTTCAGTGGGCTGATGTCCGTTTCGCCGGAGTGGATCGGCGGCCGGAATTGACCCTTTTGCGTGCCGGTTCGTGATCAAACTCACATGAAGATCATGGCCCGTTCATGACTTCGGCGGGAATTGCATGTTTAGCCTGGCGCTTTACAGGGATGGCGAATCCGACAAACCCGCGCCCCGGCGGCAGCCCCCTTGAGGCCCACCCGGCGCCCGCAATGACAAGGTCGATGACACCAGTGAAGACCACGATGATGTTCCGCAACATAGCCAACCCGCGGCGGACGACGCTGGCGCACCTCGCCGACGCCGAGGCGCTGCAGGTGGCGGCGACGCCGGAACACTCCGTCGACCTTCCCACCCAGACCGCCAACCCCAAGCGCACGATCCTCATGGAGATCCCCGCGCAGGCATCCGCAGCGGAGTAGCACGCACACTGCGCGCCTCCCTTCACGGCGCGCCCGTGAACACGGCCTGACCGCCGACACAGGGTGGCCGGCCGCGGACCCGTGCGGCGGCCGTCTCCCCGCGGAGGTGGTCGGCCGGGTGTGCCCCCGCGGCGTCCGACGCCGTGCGCGGGGCACCCGCCCCCTGCCGCGTTAGCCTGGAGCGTCAGACTCCAGCCAGCTCAGTGAGGGGCGCAAGGATCCCGTGCGCATCGCCAGATTCTCCATCGACGGGAATGTCGCCTTCGGCGCGGTCGAGGGTGACAAGCCGGACGAGCTCGTCCTCGACATCATCAAGGGCGTCCCGTTCGCGGACTTCGAGCTTTCCGGCACGAAGGTGCCGCTGAGCAAGGTCAGGCTGCTGCCGCCGGTGCTCCCCAACAAGGTCGTGGCCTTCGGCCGCAACTATGCGGAGCACGCCAGGGAGCTGGGCAACGAGGTGCCCGAGGCCCCGTTCGCCTTCTTCAAGCCGTCCACCTCCGTGATCGGCCCCGGCGACGCGATCGCCTACCCCTCGTTCTCCCAGGAGCTGCACCACGAGGCCGAGCTGGCCGTGGTGATCGGCCGTATGTGCCGTGAGGTCCCGCGCGAGCGCGTGAAGGACGTGATCCTGGGCTACACCTGCGCCAACGACGTGACCGCGCGCGACGTCCAGCGGCGCGAGAAGCAGTGGGCCCGGGCGAAGGGCTTCGACTCCTCCTGCCCGCTCGGCCCCTGGGTGGAGACCGACGTCGACCCGAGCGACCTCACCATCCAGCTCACCGTCAACGGTGAGCAACGCCAGCTCGGCCGCACCAGCGAGATGATCCACCCCATCGAGGATCTGATCGTGAACATCACCGAGGCCATGACGCTGCTCCCCGGCGACGTGATCCTCACGGGCACCCCCGCGGGGGTCGGCCCCCTCAACGTCGGCGACGAGGTCGCCGTCACCATCGAAGGCATCGGCACTCTCACCAACAAGGTGATCAAGCGTGGCTAACGCGAACGTCCGCGTACGTTTCTGTCCGTCCCCGACCGGCAACCCCCATGTGGGCCTGGTCCGTACCGCCCTGTTCAACTGGGCGTTCGCCCGCCACACCGGCGGGACGTACGTCTTCCGCATCGAGGACACGGACGTGGCCCGCGACTCGGAGGAGTCCTACCTCCAGCTGCTGGACTCGCTGCGCTGGCTGGGCTTCGACTGGGACGAGGGCCCCGAGGTCGGCGGCCCCCACGTGCCGTACCGCCAGTCGCAGCGGATGGACATCTACCGGGACGTCGCCCGCAAGCTCGTGGACGGCGGATACGCCTACCACTGCTACTGCACGACGGAGGAGCTGGACGCCCGCCGCGACGCCGCCCGCGCCGCCGGCAAGCCCTCCGGGTACGACGGCCACTGCCGCGACCTGAGCGCCGAGCAGGTGGCGGCCTACGAGGCCGAGGGTCGTACGGCCATCGTCCGCTTCCGCATGCCCGACGAGACGATCACCTTCACGGACCTGGTCCGCGGCGAGCTGACGTTCACGCCGGAGAACGTGCCGGACTACGGGATCGTGCGAGCGAACGGGGCGCCCCTGTACACGCTCGTGAACCCGGTCGACGACGCCCTGATGGACATCACCCACGTCCTGCGCGGCGAGGACCTGCTCTCCTCCACACCCCGCCAGATCGCCCTCTACAAGGCGCTGATCGAGCTGGGCATCGCGAAGGCCGTGCCGGAGTTCGGTCATCTGCCGTACGTGATGGGCGAGGGCAACAAGAAGCTGTCCAAGCGCGACCCGCAGTCGGCGCTGAACCTCTACCGCGAGCGCGGCTTCCTGCCGGAGGGTCTGCTCAACTACCTCTCCCTGCTTGGCTGGTCGCTCGCGGCCGACCGCGACATCTTCAGCATCGAGGAGATGGTCGCCGCCTTCGACATCAAGGACGTGAACCCCAACCCGGCCCGTTTCGACCTGAAGAAGGCCGAGTCGATCAACGCCGACCACATCCGCCTGCTGGACGTGAAGGACTTCACTGAGCGCTGCCGGCCGTGGCTGAAGGCTCCGTTCGCCCCCTGGGCGCCCGAGGACTTCGACGAGGCGATGTGGGCGGCGATCGCCCCGCACGCGCAGACCCGCGTCAAGGTCCTGTCCGAGATCACCGACAACGTCGACTTCCTGTTCCTGCCGGAGCCGGTGTCCGACGAGGCGTCCTGGACCAAGGCCATGAAGGAGGGCAGCGACGCGCTGCTCCGCACGGCGAAGGAGAAGCTGGAGGCGGCCGACTGGACGTCCCCGGAGTCCCTGAAGGAGGCCGTCCTGAGCGCCGGCGAGGCCCACGGCCTCAAGCTCGGCAAGGCCCAGGCCCCCGTCCGCGTCGCCGTCACCGGCCGCACGGTCGGCCTGCCGCTCTTCGAGTCCCTGCAGGTCCTGGGCAAGGAGAAGACGCTGGCGCGCATCGACGCGGCGCTGGCGAAGTTGGCCGCCTGACCTGTCCGTACGTGAGGGGCGGCATCCGGACCACCGGGTGCCGCCCCTTCGTCGTAGGCGTCGTACCGCCGCCGCGGAAGCCGCCGACCCCCAGACGCGCCCGCGGCCCCCGCGTTACCGTCGGACCATGAGCATCAGCGCCGTGGTCTGGGACGTGGACGACACCCTCTTCGACTACACCACCGCGGACCGGGCCGGCATGCGCGGGCATCTGATCGCCGAGGATCTGCTCGACCGATACGGGAGCGCGGAGCGGGCGCTGGCGCGGTGGCGGGAGGTCACCGATCAGCAATGGGCGCGGTTCGCCGCGGGGGAGGCCGACTTCGAGACGCAGCGACGGGACCGGGTGCGGGCCTTCCTGGGCGAGGAACTGACCGATACCGGGGCCGACGCCTGGTACGACCGCTACAAGGCCCACTACGAGGCGGCCTGGGCCCTCTTCCCCGACGCCCTGCCCGCCCTGGACGCCCTCGCCACCAGCCACCGGCACGCGGTGCTCTCCAACTCCAGCATCCACGTCCAGGAGCGCAAGCTGCGGATCCTCGGCGTCCACGACCGCTTCGAGGCCGTTCTGTGCGCCGCGGAACTGGGCGTGTCCAAGCCGGAGGCCCGGGCCTTCCACGCCGCGTGCGAGGCCCTGGAACTCGCGCCGCACCAGGTCGCCTACGTCGGCGACCACCCGGAGATCGACGGGCGGGGCGCCGCCGAGGCCGGGCTGCTGTCCGTCTTGATCGACCGCGACGGTCTGTACGCGAGCGCCGACACGCCCGACGGCCCACACCGGATCTCCACCCTCGCCGAACTGCGCGCCGTGCTCGGCGCGAATACCCGTTTTGGAGCCAGGTCAACCTTCAGGTAATGTTCTTCCTGCGCCGCCGGGGAGCGGGCCGAAAGGCCGGGAACCGGAAGCGCAAACTAGAACAAAACCCCCTCAGGGGCTTGCGTTCCAGTGGCCTATGGTGTAATTGGCAGCACGACTGATTCTGGTTCAGTTAGTCTTGGTTCGAGTCCAGGTAGGCCAGCTCGCAGAGCTTATCTGCGCCGCGGATCTCATCCGCAAGCCCCCGTTGTGTAGCGGCCTAGCACGCTGCCCTCTCAAGGCAGTAGCGCCGGTTCGAATCCGGTCGGGGGTACAGATCCTTCCCGCGAGGACAGTTCGGGTAGCTCCCGCTGTCATCGATGCAGGATCGCTAGGGCCCCCGTTGTGTAGCGGCCTAGCACGCCGCCCTCTCAAGGCGGTAGCGCCGGTTCGAATCCGGTCGGGGGTACGGTCTGGTCTAAACCACATTGGTCTATGGTGTAATTGGCAGCACGACTGATTCTGGTTCAGTTAGTCTTGGTTCGAGTCCAGGTAGACCAGCTCGGATCTGCGGAAACGCAAGATCCTCGCCCCCGTTGTGTAGCGGCCTAGCACGCCGCCCTCTCAAGGCGGTAGCGCCGGTTCGAATCCGGTCGGGGGTACGAACAGGAAGGCCCTTCGCTTCGGCGGAGGGCCTTCGTCGCGCCCGGCGCCGGCTACCCGAAGCCGTACCACCGCGTCGACTCCTCCTCCTGGGCGAGCCGGTGCAGCGCCTGCAGCACCGGCTCGTTGAGGATCGCCCCCAGGACCGCGAACTCGACCCGCTCCGCCTCTGACGGGTGCGTCTCCATGTTGTCCAGGTCGAGGACGGCCGTCCGGTGCATCAACTCGGCGTATGGTGCGAGCTGTTCGGCTCCCCAGCCGTAGCCGAGCCGGCGGAACGCGGCCACCGCCACCACCAGCGAGCGGTACGCGGGGGAGATGGTCGCGAGCAGCTTGGCGTTCTCCCAGCCGAGCCGGTCCAGGAGCGCGGCGACCTCCTGGCGCGCGGCCTGGACGTACTCGTCGTCCTCGACCGGCTCCGGCACCTGCGGCAGTGCCCACGTCGCCGCGCCCAGGCGGATCGCGCGGCCCAGGGAGTCGTCGTCCACGTGCCCGAGCACCTCGCGCACCTTCGCCACCGGTACCTGGCCCACCTGGATCATCGCCCGCACCAGCCGCAGTCGGCGCAGATGCTCCTCGTCGTACTCGGCCGTCGTGGCGTTGACCTGGCGGCCCGGTGGCAGCAGCCTTTCGCGCAGGTAGTACTTGATCGTCGCCGTGGACACACCGCTGCGCTCGCTCAGCTCCGCCAGCCGCATCTCTTGCGCCTTTCCTTGGGAAGTGCCACTATCCAAGCTCGCCAGAAGGATAGTGGTGCTATCTGATGAGGGCGGTCGGCATGTTCGCGAAGCCTGTGCGGGGCAGTACGACCGCCGCGGCCGAGGATGACGTGGTGGTGCTGCTCATCGGCATGCGGATCAACCACTTCTGGGCGGTGCACCAGTGGCTGCCGGTCATGCTGTCGATGTTCCGCATGCTGGGGGAGCTTGGGCGGGACCATGACCGGGGGCTGCTGGGGCACGTGCTGCTGACGGCCTCGCCGCGTACGTACTACGTCGTCCAGTACTGGCAGTCCAAGGAGAAGCTGTACGCCTTCGCGACCTCGCCGGACATGTTTCACCATCGGGCCTGGGCGGTCATCAACCGCAAGAAGCGCCAAGGCAAGGCTCGCGGGCACGTGGGTCTGTGGCACGAGACGTACATCGCGCCCGAGGGCTCCTACGAGTCGATCTACTTCGACATGCCGGTCTTCGGCCTCGCGAAGGCGCACGGCCAGGTGCCCATCGAGCGGCGCGGCCGGTCTGCGAAGGACCGGTTCGCGCACCGGTCGGCGGGGGCGGCCGGCGAGGCGGGGTGACCTGAGGGGCAGCGGAGCACGGGGGCTCGGGGGAGCGGGGAGGGCCCGCCGCGGCGTTGAGGCGGGCCCTCCCCGGTGACGGACGAAGGTCAGCCGGAGCGGCGCAGGGCCTCCGAGAGCCGCATGGCGGCGTCGATGACCGCCTGGGCGTGCATACGGCCCGGGTGGCGCGTCAGGCGCTCGATCGGACCGGAGACGGACACCGCGGCCACCACACGGTTGGAGGGGCCGCGCACCGGCGCGGAGACGGAGGCGACACCCGGCTCGCGCTCCCCGATGGACTGGGCCCAGCCGCGGCGCCGCACGCCCGAGAGGGCCGTCGCCGTGAAGCGGGCTCCCTGCAGGCCGCGATGCAGGCGCTCGGGCTCCTCCCAGGCCAGCAGGATCTGCGCCGAGGAGCCCGCCTTCATCGTGAGGGTGGAGCCCACCGGGACCGTGTCCCGCAGGCCCGAGAGGCGCTCCGCGGCGGCGACGCAGATACGCATGTCCCCTTGGCGGCGATAGAGCTGCGCGCTCTCGCCCGTGACATCGCGGAGGTGGGTCAGCACCGGGCCCGCCGTGGCCAGCAGGCGGTCCTCGCCCGCCGCCGCGGCCAGCTCGGCCAGCCGGGGGCCGAGGATGAAACGGCCCTGCATGTCGCGCGCCACCAGGCGGTGGTGCTCCAGTGCCACGGCGAGGCGGTGTGCCGTGGGTCGTGCCAGTCCGGTGGCGCCGACCAGACCCGCGAGGGTGGCCGGACCGGACTCCAGGGCGCTCAGGACAAGGGCCGCCTTGTCCAGAACGCCGACGCCGCTACTGTTGTCCATGCAACGATACTTGCGTCTCACTCTGTGAAACGCAAGTTCAATTTTCCGTGGAACACGCCACTCTGGAAGTCACAGCGGCCCGCGGACCAGCGGGCCTGGCGGCAGACGCCCGGGAACAGCGCGCCGCTTCCTCAAGATCTCTAGTTGGGTCGGCGCACTCGCGCCGACCGGAGGGAAAGCGATGGGTAGGACACTCGCGGAGAAGGTCTGGGACGACCACGTCGTCCGGCGCGCCGAGGGCGAGCCCGACCTCCTCTACATCGATCTGCACCTGCTGCACGAGGTGACCAGCCCGCAGGCCTTCGACGGGCTGCGCAAGAGCGGTCGCCGGGTGCGCCGGCTCGACCTCACCATCGCGACCGAGGATCACAACACCCCCACCCTCGATATCGACAAGCCCATCGCGGACCCGGTCTCCCGCGCCCAGCTGGAGACCCTGCGCAAGAACTGCGCAGAGTTCGGTGTGCGGCTGCACCCGCTGGGCGACGTCGAGCAGGGCGTCGTGCACGTGGTCGGCCCGCAGTTGGGTCTGACCCAGCCGGGCACGACCGTCGTCTGCGGCGACTCCCACACATCCACGCACGGCGCGTTCGGCGCGCTCGCGTTCGGCATCGGCACCTCCCAGGTCGAGCACGTGCTGGCCACCCAGACGCTGCCGATGGCCCGCCCGAAGACCATGGCCATCACCGTCGACGGCGAGCTGCCCGAGGGCGTCACCGCCAAGGACCTGATCCTGGCGATCATCGCGAAGATCGGTACCGGCGGCGGTCAGGGCTACATCCTGGAGTACCGCGGCTCGGCCATCGAGAAGCTCTCGATGGAGGCCCGGATGACCATCTGCAACATGTCGATCGAGGCCGGTGCCCGTGCGGGCATGATCGCCCCGGACGAGACCACCTTCGCGTATCTCAAGGGCCGCCCGCACGCCCCCGAGGGCGCCGACTGGGACGCCGCGGTGGAGTACTGGAAGACTCTGCGCACCGACGACGACGCGGAATTCGACGCCGAGATCCGCATCGGCGCCGCCGAGCTCGCGCCGTTCGTCACCTGGGGCACCAACCCCGGCCAGGGCGCGCCGCTTTCGAGCTGCGTCCCCGACCCGGCTTCGTACGAGGACGCTTCGGAGCGCCTGGCCGCCGAAAAGGCCCTGGAATACATGGGGTTGGAGGCCGGTCAGCCGCTGAGGTCCGTCAAGGTGGACACCGTCTTCGTAGGTTCCTGCACCAACGGCCGCATCGAGGATCTGCGCGCGGCCGCCGCGATCATGAAGGACCGCAAAGTCGCCGACGGCGTACGGATGCTGATCGTCCCGGGCTCCGCGCGGGTGGGTCTGCAGGCCGTCTCCGAGGGCCTGGACGTCGTCTTCAAGGAGGCCGGCGCCGAATGGCGGCACGCGGGCTGCTCGATGTGCCTGGGCATGAACCCCGACCAGTTGGCCCCCGGCGAGCGTTCCGCGTCCACCTCCAACCGCAACTTCGAGGGCCGGCAGGGCAAGGGTGGCCGGACGCACCTGGTGTCGCCGCAGGTCGCCGCCGCCACCGCGGTCCTCGGCCACCTGGCCGCCCCGGCCGACCTGTCCGACGCCCCTACGCCCGCTGCAGTCTGAGAGTCGCTGAACGTCATGGAAGCATTCACCACGCACACCGGCCGGGCCGCCCCGCTGCGCCGCGGTAACGTCGACACCGACCAGATCATCCCCGCCCACTGGCTCAAGAAGGTGACCCGGGACGGGTTCGAGGACGGGCTGTTCGAGGCCTGGCGCAAGGACCCGGAGTTCGTGCTCAACCGCCCCGAGCGGCAGGGTGCCACGGTCCTGGTCGCGGGCCCCGACTTCGGCACCGGCTCCTCCCGTGAGCACGCCGTCTGGGCCCTGCAGAACTACGGCTTCAAGGCGGTCGTCTCCTCCCGCTTCGCCGATATCTTCCGTGGCAACTCGCTGAAGAACGGCCTGCTCACGGTGGTGCTGGAGCAGAAGACCGTGGACGCCCTGTGGGAGCTCACCGAGCGGGACCCCGAGGCCGAGGTCACGGTCGACCTGGTGGCGCGCGAGGTACGTGCCGAGGGCATCACCGCCGCCTTCGAGCTGGACGAGAACTCCCGCTGGCGGCTGCTGAACGGCCTCGACGACATCTCCATCACCCTCCAGAACGAGGCGGACATCTCCGCGTACGAGACGACGCGCCCCTCGCACAAGCCGCGGACCCAACAGGTCTGACCCCGGCCCGCAAGGGCGGGTTTCGGCCACCGCTGCACCTCTCTGTACCCCCAATCGTGGACGGTTGGGGGTACAGCCGTATCTGCCTCCGGGCGGGTCGCGCGCGCCGCTGCGAAGTCGCCAACTCGCGTATTTACAAAGGTCATTGCCTGTGTGCACACCTGTGGGCGGCGTGACGTGCCGAGGAGCCCGGATGGCTGCGGGGAGGCGGCAGTTGCCCCCAGCGCAGGCGACAACTCGCCCCAGATGGCACAATCTGTGCATGGACAACGACGGCCAACTCGAGCTCTATACGGCGGTCGCGGTCCAACTCAAGGAAGCGCACGCAAGAGTGCGCGCACTGCAAGTCCCGGAGGGCGTACGGATGGCGCTGACCCGGAAGCTGCTGGTCATTACGGCCGTGGCCAAACACGATCTCGCCGAAGCGGCCAGGCGTCTCGAGCGGTTCATGACCGACCTCGACGAGGAGCGAATCCCCGAAGAGGAACTCTGAGGCGGCCGAGTCCGTTGCGGCACAAGGGTGATTAGCCCGTTTCGTGTTTGATTTGCGGTATATATCTGCCTAACGTGCGAAAAAGCTTGAACACTTTCGTTCTGGTGATGTCTCCGAAGGGGAAGACGTGAACAAGGCGCAGCTCGTAGAAGCGATTGCCGACAAGATGGGTGGTCGCCAGCAGGCCGCCGATGCTGTCGACGCGGTCCTGGACGCCATCGTCCGCGCGGTCGTCGGAGGCGACCGGGTTTCGGTCACCGGCTTCGGTTCGTTCGAGAAGGTCGAGCGTCCGGCCCGGTACGCCCGTAACCCCCAGACGGGCGAGCGGGTCCGGGTCAAGAAGACCTCTGTGCCGCGCTTCCGTGCGGGACAGGGCTTCAAGGACCTGGTGAGCGGCACGAAGAAGCTCCCGCGCGGCGGCGAGGTCGCCGTCAAGAAGGCTCCCAAGGGCAGCCTCACCGGTGGCGCCGCGGTCACGGTCAAGAAGGCCGCGGCCAAGAAGGTCACCGCGAAGAAGGCGGCTGCGAAGAAGGTCACGGCGAAGAAGGCCGCGGCCAAGAAGGCGGCGCCCGCGAAGAAGGTCACGGCGAAGAAGGCGGCTGCGAAGAAGACCACCGCTGCGAAGACGGTCACGGCGAAGAAGGCCGCCGCCAAGAAGACCACCGCGAAGAAGGCTCCGGCGAAGAAGGCCCCCGCAAAGAAGTCCACGGCGCGCAAGACCACCGCCAAGAAGGCCACCGCCCGCCGTTGACCGAAGCGTACGGACACTCACGCGCCGGGCCGGGCTCCCAGCAGGAGCCCGGCCCGCGGTTTGTCCGGAGCGTCCTCAGAAGGTCTGCAGGGTCACCAGCGTGATCCGCCGGGCCTCACCCTCACCCTCGATCTCGATCCGTACCCGTTGCCCCGGGCGCAGCAGCCTGAGCCCGCCCGCGTCGAACGCGGGCGCGTCGAAGGGGAGAGGGGTGCCGTCGTCGAGCAGCACCTGGCCGGTGCGGGTCTCGGGGTCGTAGGTGTACGCGGTCGCCTGCATGGGGAAAGCCTATCGACCGGCCGCCGACCTCCGTGCCCCGTATCAGCCGCCGGGCTGTCCCGGGATGAGCAGGCGTGCGGCCGCCGCTGCCGTGCGGGGGCCGACGCCCAGGGTCAGGGCCGCGCGCAGGTCGTCGCCGGTGTCCACGTCCTGGCGTACGGAGTCCACCGCGTCGAGGGCGAGTTCCATGGCGCCCGAGGCGCGATGCCGCACCCGTGAATCCACGCCGAATGCCGGTCGCAATTCCCTGCCCCGGGTTGCGGACAGCAAGGTTGTGCCGATTCCGGCGGTATCGGGCAGAAATGCGCGCGGGAAATCGGCGGCCGCATCGAGTACCCGGGTCAACTCCCAGGGGCGCAGCGCCGGAAGATCGGCGTTGAGTGACGCCACGGCGCCGTCGGGGCGCAGCCGCCGTACGACCGCCGCCGCGTGCGCGAGCGCGGCGTTCAGGCCGCCCGCCTGCTCCTCCGGCACGATCCGGGCCCCCAGGGCCGCCAGCTCCCGCCCGGCGAGCGGGTCGTCCGTGACGACCGCCACATCACCGACCGCCGTGCAGGAGAGCGCGGCGGCCACCGTGTCCTGCGCGAAGGCGAGGGCGAGCCCCGGACGCAGCCCGTCCGTCGCGGTGTCCGAGAGCCTGCTCTTGGCCCGTGCAAGGGCTTTCACAGGTACGACCACAGTCCACTGCACGCGCGCTCCGTCCCGATCTTGTCGCGTCCATTGTCACCCGACCCACGCACAAGATCCCTGCGGCCCGTCCTGCGACTTGTGGTGAGGCGTACCGTGTTCTCGACAGACAGGCGGCCTGGGGCCACACTTGTGCGGCCCACAGCCCCCCGTGCCAGGCCCCGTGCCGGCTCCCTAGAGGAAGGTGTCCGCGTGCCCCGCCGCAGAATCGGCTTCTGGTACCGCTTCGCAGCGGTCCTCTGCAAACCGCCGCTGGTGGTTCTGCTCAAGCGGGACTGGCGCGGAATGGAGAACATTCCGGCCGAGGTCGGATTTATCACCGTGGTGAACCACAATTCCCATGTGGATCCTTTCGCCTACGCGCACTATCAGTACAACACCGGGCGTGTTCCGCGATTCCTCGCGAAGAGCGGCCTTTTCAAGAAGGGATTCGTGGGTGCCGCTATGCGCGGCACCGGTCAGATCCCCGTCTACCGCGAGAGCACGGACGCGCTCAGTGCGTTCCGAGCCGCCATCGACGCCGTGGAACGTGGCGAATGTGTCGCCTTCTACCCCGAGGGCACTCTCACCCGCGACCCGGCCGGCTGGCCCATGACGGGCAAGACCGGCGCCGCCCGCGTCGCCCTGCAGACCAAGTGCCCGGTGATCCCTGTCGCGCAGTGGGGCGCCAACGAGCTGCTGCCGCCGTACGCCAAGAAGCCCAACCTCCTTCCACGCAAGACCCACCACGTGCGCACGGGCCCGCCCGTGGACCTCACGCGCTTCTACGACAAGGAGATGACGCCCGAACTCCTGAAGGAGGCGACGGAGGTCATCATGGCCGCCATCACCCGCCAGCTGGAGGAGATCCGCGGCGCGAAGGCGCCCGAGAGGCGCTACGACCCGCGCGAGGTGCGCATCGAGCAGCGCCGGCGGAGCGCCCAACAGGAGAAGGCACGGCAGAAAGAGGGGCAGGGCCAGTGAACAAGCCGGTCAAGGTGGCTGTGTTCGGCACGGGATCGTGGGGGACGGCCTTCGGTATGGTCCTCGCCGACGCCGGATGCGAGGTCACCTTGTGGGCGCGCCGCCCTGAACTCGTCGAGGCGGTCAACTCCACCCGTACGAACCCGGACTACCTGCCGGGCGTCGAACTCCCCGAGAACCTGCGCGCCACCACGGACCCCGCCGAGGCCGCGCGCGCCGCCGACTTCGCGATACTCGCGATCCCCTCGCAGACCCTGCGCGGGAACCTCGCGGAGTGGACGCCCCTGCTGGCGCCCGACACGATCCTCGTCTCCCTGATGAAGGGCGTCGAACTCGGCTCCGCCATGCGGATGAGCGAGGTCATCGAGGACGTAGCCAAGGTCGGACCGGAACGCGTCGCCGTCGTCACCGGGCCCAATCTGGCCCGGGAGGTCGCCACCCGCATGCCGGCCGCCGCCGTGGTCGCCTGCACCGACGAGGCCGTCGCACGGCGGCTCCAGGCCGCCTGCCACACGCCGTACTTCCGGCCGTACACCAACACCGACGTCGTCGGCTGCGAACTCGGCGGCGCGGTCAAGAACGTCATCGGTCTGGCGGTCGGCATCGCGGACGGCATGGGCCTGGGCGACAACGCCAAGGGCTCGCTCATCACGCGCGGACTCGCCGAGACCACCCGCCTCGGACTCGCCATGGGCGCCGACCCGCTGACCTTCTCCGGGCTCGCGGGCCTCGGCGACCTGGTGGCGACCTGTTCGTCGCCGCTGTCGCGCAACCACACCTTCGGTACCAACCTCGGCAAGGGCATGACCCTCCAGGAGACCATCGCGGTCACCAAGCAGACCGCGGAAGGCGTCAAGTCCTGCGAGTCCGTGCTGGATCTGGCCCGTCGGTACGGCGTCGACATGCCCATCACGGAGACGGTGGTCGGTATCGTCCACGAGGGCAAGCCGCCTCTGGTCGCGCTCAAGGAGCTGATGTCGCGCAGCGCGAAGCCGGAACGACGCTGAGCGACCGCGCCCGCGGCGCCCGGTTCGCCTCAGGGGTGCCAAGGGGGCGCTCCCGAGAAGCGATCGCCCGGCCCCTCGGTACCGGCCTGTCCCCGCGGCTCACTCGGGTGCCCCTCGGCGCTGTCTCCCCGCAGTACCACCGGGTACGCTCAACGCGATATGAGCACCGAGAACCTCCCCCAAAGCCCTGAGCAGCCGCTTCGCAAGCCGCGCGTTGCCGTCGTCTTCGGCGGCCGCAGCTCCGAACACGGGATCTCCACGGTCACCGCCGGCGCCGTGCTGCGTGCCATCGACCGGACCAAGTACGACGTCCTGCCGATCGGTATCACCCGGGAGGGCCGTTGGGCGCTCACTGCCGACGCCCCCGAGCGCATGGCGATCACCGACCGCCGTACGCCGAACGTCGAGGACCTCGCCGAGTCGCACGAGGGCGCCGTGGTGCTGCCCGTCGACCCCTCCAGCCGCGAAGTCGTCTACAGCGAGCCCGGTTCGGTGCCCAAGGCGCTGGGCGAGGTCGACGTGGTCTTTCCCGTACTGCACGGCCCGTACGGCGAGGACGGCACTCTTCAGGGCCTCCTGGAACTGTCCGGCGTTCCGTACGTGGGCGCGGGTGTGCTCGCCTCGGCCGTCGGCCAGGACAAGGAGTACATGAAGCGGGTGTTCACCTCGTTCGGGCTCAAGGTCGGCCCGTACGTGGTGATCCGGCCGCGCGAGTGGGAGCGTGACGAGTCCGCCGCGCGCAAGAAGATCATCGACTTCGCGGGCGAGCACGGCTGGCCGTTGTTCGTGAAGCCCGCGCGCGCGGGTTCGTCGATCGGCATCACCAAGGTCGACGACCTTGCGGGCCTCGACGAGGCGATCGCGGAAGCCCAGCGGCACGACCCGAAGATCATCGTGGAGGCCGCGGTGCGCGGCCGCGAGATCGAGTGCGGCGTCCTGGAGTTCGAGGACGGGCCGCGCGCCTCGGTGCCCGCCGAGATCCCGCCGCCGGACGCGCACGCGTACTACGACTTCGAGGCCAAGTACATCGACTCCACGCCCGGCATCGTGCCCGCGCCGCTGACCGACGAGCAGACCGCCGAGGTCCGGCGGCTCGCGGTGGAGGCGTTCGAGGCCACGTCCTGCGAGGGGTTGGTGCGCGCGGACTTCTTCCTCGCCGAGGACGGGGAGTTCGTGATCAACGAGATCAACACCATGCCCGGCTTCACGCCGATCTCGATGTACCCGCAGATGTGGCAGGCGACCGGGGTCACCTACGGTGAGCTGGTGGACCGCCTGATCCAGGCGGCGCTGCGGCGTTCAACGGGCCTGCGCTAGCAGGTCCGCGCGGTGCTCAGGAGGCGATCCCCTTGGGGATCGCCTCCTTGATGGCGGGAGCCAGACCGACGAGCGGCGCCATGCCGTCGTCCGTGCGCGCCTTGGGCAGGCTCACCTCGACGTACGCCGTGCGCAGCGTCGTGGTGAAGCGGAACGAGCCGTCGTTCTGCTTCTGCAGGAGCCAGCCGACGCCGTTCACCTCCACGCCGTCCGCCTTCGGATCGTCCATCTCCGCAGGCTTCGCCACCCCGCAGCGCAGTATGATCGCCGGGCTTCCCCAGCCCGCCGTGAGCGCGGACCGGGGCTCGGGATCGTTCCGGTCGAGGCCGACCACCGTGCGCGGCAGCACCTTGTCCAGGTTCTGGCACAGCTTCGTGACCTTCGGGCCCGGGCTGGGAACCGCGGTCGGGGGGCTGCCGTCACTTGAGGAACAGCCCGTCACGGTGATCAGCAGGGCGAGAACGGGCAGACCGAGCGGTCGGTGGCGGAAGAAGTTCACCGGCCAAGCGTAGACGGGGGCTACAGATGCACGACCGGGCAGGTCAGGGTGCGGGTGATCCCGTCCACTTGCTGGACTTTCGCCACCACCATGCGACCGAGTGCGTCGACGGTGTCGGCTTGGGCGCGCACGATGACGTCGTAGGGGCCCGTGACGTCCTCGGCCTGGACGACCCCAGGGATCTTGCTGATCGTCTCGGCGACGGTCGACGCCTTGCCGACCTCCGTCTGGATCAGGATGTACGCCTTTACCACGGAACCTCCAAGGCGGCCACGAGGATCATGTGGGGAGAAGAGACGCCACGGTATCGCGTCGCCGCATGCCGCGGGGAGACCCACGGGGGCTGTGGCGTGAGTGCCGGGGAACACCGGCAGCACAAGTTGACGGTCGACTCGTATCCACCGAGGACCGTACCCAGAACGATGACAGCTCGCGACCGGGCGCGGCAGGCGAGAGAAGGGGACGAACGACGATGAAGGGCACCGTGGGCGAGCTGGGCGAGTTCGGGCTCATCAGGGAGCTCACCTCCCGGCTCACCACCACCCCGGCGGTCCGGCTCGGCCCCGGCGACGACGCCGCGGTGGTGGCCGCACCCGACCGCAGGGTGGTGGCGAGCACCGACATCCTGCTGGAGGGCCGGCACTTCCGCCGTGACTGGTCCACGGCGTACGACGTCGGGCGCAAGGCGGCCGCGCAGAACCTCGCGGACATCGCCGCGATGGGCGCCGTGCCGACCGCACTGCTGCTCGGTCTCGTCGTTCCGGCCGACCTGCCCGTGGCCTGGCCCACCGAGCTGATGGACGGCCTGCGCGACGAGTGCCAGGTCGCGGGCGCGGCCGTGGTCGGGGGCGACGTCGTAGGCGGCGACACGATCATGATCTCGATCACCGCGCTCGGTGATCTGCGCAACCACGAGCCCGTCACCCGGGCCGGCGCCCAGCCCGGCGACGTGGTCGCCGTCACCGGCTGGCTGGGCTGGTCCGCGGCCGGGCACGCGGTGCTCTCCCGCGGTTTCCGCTCGCCCCGTGCGTTCGTCGAGGCGCACCGGCGCCCCGAGCCGCCCTACCACGCGGGTCCGGCCGCCGCCGGGCTCGGCGCGACCGCGATGTGCGACGTCAGCGACGGGCTCATCGCCGACCTCGGGCATATCGCGGAGGCGAGCAAGGTCCGGATCGACATCCGCTCGGGCGCCATCGACATCCCGTCCCAGATGAACGACATCGGGCAGGCCGTGGGCGTCGATCCGATCCAGTGGGTGCTCACGGGGGGAGAGGACCACGCGATCGTGGCGACCTTCCCGCCGGACGTGAAGCTGCCGGCGCGCTGGAAGGTGATCGGCGAGGTGCTCAACCCGTCGGCGCTGCCCCAGGTGACGGTCGACGGGGCGCCGTGGACCAGCAAGGGCGGCTGGGATCACTTCGGGGGCATCGAGTCGTAGGACGCCGAAGAGGGACGCCGCGGGCGGGGCGCGGCGTCAGCGGTCTGCGCGAAGGGGGCTGCGAGCGGTGGTGCCGTGCTCCTGGCGGTGCCGTCGCGCGGACACAGCAAAAAGCCGGTCCACACTCGGTGGACCGGCTTAGTGCAGCGAACCAGCGTGGCCGCGCGCTTAACTGGACGTCAGCGCGAGACCTTGCCGGCCTTGATGCACGAGGTGCAAGCGTTCACGCGCTTCGGCGTCCCGCCCACCACGGTACGCACACGCTGGATGTTCGGGTTCCAGCGGCGGGACGTACGGCGGTGCGAGTGCGAGATGTTGTTGCCGAAGCCCGGCCCCTTGCCGCAGACGTCGCAGTTGGCAGCCACGGGTCACTCCAAAGACTTCAGATGCACTTACGGTTGATCCCGGCATGCCGGGATCGAGATCGTAGGATCTGAGTGGCACTGCCAGGGGGAAATGCCCGATCTGGATCGGGCAACCGGGGCAGCATACAACGACTGCGCCCGTAGAACGAAACTACCACGGCCGCCCCGGACCCCGCTCCGGCCCCCGGACGAGTCCCGGAGCCTTCGGCGGGGCGTCCGCCCGGCCCACCTCCAGCCCGGACCCGCCCCTGGGTCTACGCTGCCTGACACGTCCAGCAGCTCAAGGAGGCACAGGTGGCGCAGGTGCCGCAGCCATTGGATGCTCTCGCGGTGCGCACCTGGTGCGGTCTCGCGCTTCGGGCGTTGGGACGGGCCCGCGAGGAGATCGACGCGATCAACGTCTATCCCGTGGCCGACGGCGACACCGGCACCAACCTCTATCTGACCGTGGAGTCGGCCGCCGCGGCCGTCGAGGCGGTATTCGAAGGTCACGAGGCGGGCGCCGAGGCCGGTGCGCAGCGGCCGACGCTCGCCGACGCGGTCCAGGCCATGGCACACGGCGCGCTCATCGGGGCGCGCGGGAACTCCGGGACGATCCTCGCCCAGCTGCTGCGGGGCATGGCCCAGGTGCTCGCCGCCGACGCCGGGAGCGCCCACACCGACGCACAGGGACTGCGGCTCGCCCTCCGGCAGGCGGCCGACTCCGCGCGGCAGGCCGTCGCACACCCCGTGGAGGGCACCGTCCTGAGCGTCGCCTCGGCCGCTGCGGACGCGATCATCGGCACCGAGGGCGACTGCGGCGCCGTCGCACGGGCGGCGTACGAGGGGGCGAAGGCGGCCCTCGCGGCGACACCTGGGCAGCTCGCGGCCCTGAAGCGGGCCGGTGTGGTCGACGCGGGCGGCCTCGGGCTGGTGGAGGTGCTCGCGGCGCTGGTGGAGACGTTCACGGGAGAGGTGCCGCGGCTGCCCGAGGGGTCGAGGCAGAACGTCCACGCGCGCGTGGACGGCGTCACGCCTGCCGCTGCCCAGGAGCGCGCGGACACCTGTGCGGAGGAAGGCGGTCCCGCGTACGAGGTGATCTACCTCCTGGAGGCCGGCGACGCGGCCGTGACGCGGCTGCGGGAGCGGCTCGACGCGCTCGGGGACTCACTCGTTGTGGTCGGCGGGGACGGGCTGTGGAACGTCCATGTGCACGTCGACGACGCAGGCGCCGCCGTCGAGGCGGGGGTCGAGGCCGGGCGGCCGTACCGGATCCGGATCACGCACTTCGCCGCCGGGGACGTGCACACCGCGGGCGCCGGACGGCCGCCGCGCGAGCGCGCCCAGCGTGCCGTGGTGGCCGTGGTGCCGGGGGAGGGGCTGGCCGGGCTCTACCGGGAGGCCGGGGCGACCACCGTGCTCGCCCGGGCCGGGGAGCCGCCGGCCAGCGGGGAGCTGGTGGCGGCGGTGCGGCGGGCGCACGCGCGCGAGGTGGTGCTGCTGCCCAACGACGCGGACCTGCGCCACACGGCCGCCGCGGCGGCCGAGCAGGCACGGGCGGAGGGCGTCCGTGTGGCGCTGATCCCGACCCGGTCCGCGGTCCAGGGCATCGCGGCGCTGGCCGTGCACGAACCGGATCGACGCTTCGACGAGGACGTCGTGGCCATGACGTCGGCGGCCGGCGCGACGAGGTACGCCGAAGTCGCGGTCGCGGAACGGCAGTCCTGGACGATGGCCGGCGTCTGCCAGGCGGGCGACGTCCTCGGCCTGATCGACGGCGATGTCGCGGTCATCGGCTCGGACGTCACGGCGACCGCCGAGACGGTCCTGGACCGCATGCTCGCGTCCGGCGGCGAGATGGTCACCCTGGTCCTCGGCGACGAGGCCCCCGAGGCCGTCGCGGCGCACCTGGAGGCCCGGGTGCGCGAGTCGTATTTGGCGGTCGACACCGTGGTGTACCGCGGCGGCCGGCAGGGGCCGCTGCTGCTGATCGGCGTGGAGTGAAACGGTGCCGTCGGCTCCCGGCCCGGTCCCGGTGGCGCGATGACCGTCGAAGGCGGACCGCCCTGGGCTGCGAACAATGCGTCTGACCAGCGGATTTGCAGGACGCCTACGGCGTTGTCGGTGTTGTGGTGTGCAATGGATCCCGTGCCCGCACTGCAAGAACCACTGAAGAAGGTGCTCGGCCCCGCCACCGCGAAGGTGATGGCCGAGCACCTCGGCCTGCACACGGTCGGAGACCTGCTCCACCACTATCCGCGCAGATACGAGGAGCGCGGGCAGCTCACCCACCTTGCCGACCTCCCCATGGACGAGCACGTCACGGTGGTGGCCCAGGTCGCCGACGCCCGCCTGCACACCTTCGCCTCGGCCAGGGCCCCGCGCGGCAAGGGCCAGCGGCTGGAGGTCACCATCACCGACGGCAGCGGCCGCCTTCAGCTCGTCTTCTTCGGCAACGGGGTGCACAAGCCTCACAAGGAGCTCCTGCCGGGCACCCGCGCGCTCTTCGCGGGAAAGGTCTCCGTCTTCAACCGCAAACTCCAACTGGCCCATCCAGCATACGAGTTGCTGCGCGGCGAGGATGTGACGGAGACGGTGGACAGCTGGGCGGGCGCCCTGATCCCCCTCTACCCCGCCACGGCCAAGCTGGAGTCCTGGAAGATCGCCAAGGCGGTGCAGACCGTGCTGCCGAGCGCCCAGGAGGCCATCGACCCGCTGCCGGACTCCCTCCGTGGCGGAAGGGGCCTGGTGTCCCTGCCCGAAGCCCTCCTGAAGATCCACCGTCCGCACACCAAGGCGGACATCGCCGAGGCCCGCTCCCGTCTCAAGTGGGACGAGGCATTCGTCCTCCAGGTCGCCCTTGCCCGCCGCCGCCACGCCGACGCCCTGCTTCCGGCGGTGGCCCGCGTCCCGGGCCCGGACGGCCTGCTGAAAGCCTTCGACGCCCGACTTCCCTTCACCCTCACCGAGGGGCAGCAGAAGGTCTCCCAGGAGATCTTCGACGGCCTGGCCACCGAGCATCCGATGCACCGGCTCCTGCAGGGGGAGGTGGGTTCGGGAAAGACGATGGTCGCCCTGCGCGCCATGCTCGCGGTGGTGGACGCGGGCGGGCAGGCCGCCATGCTCGCTCCCACCGAGGTGCTCGCCCAGCAGCACCACCGGTCGATCGTCGAGATGATGGGAGAGCTGGCCGAGGGAGGCATGCTGGGCGGTGCCGAGCAGGCCACCAAGGTGGTGCTGCTCACCGGCTCCATGGGTGCGGCCGCGCGGCGGCAGGCGCTGCTCGATCTCGTCACCGGAGAGGCCGGAATCGTGATCGGCACGCACGCGCTGATCGAGGACAAGGTGCAGTTCCACGACCTCGGGCTGGTCGTGGTCGACGAGCAGCACCGGTTCGGGGTGGAGCAGCGGGACGCGCTGCGTGGCAAGGGGAAGCAGCCGCCCCACCTGCTCGTCATGACGGCCACACCCATCCCGCGCACGGTCGCCATGACCGTCTTCGGTGACCTGGAGACCTCCGTCCTCGACCAGCTCCCGGCCGGGCGCAGCCCGATCGCCAGCCATGTGGTCCAGGCCGCGGACAAGCCGCACTTCCTGGCCCGCGCCTGGGAGCGGGTGTGCGAGGAGGTGGCGAGCGGGCACCAGGCCTACGTCGTCTGCCCGCGCATCGGGGACGAGGACGAGGCGCCGAAGAAGAAGTCCCCCGAGGATGAAGCCGAGAAGCGCCCGCCGCTCGCGGTCCTCGACATGGCCGAGCAACTCGCCAAGGGGCCCCTCCAGGGGCTCCGGGTGGAGGTCCTGCACGGGCGTATGCAGCCGGACGACAAGGACGCGGTGATGCGCCGGTTCGCCGCCGGCGAGACGGACGTCCTGGTCGCGACAACGGTCATCGAGGTCGGCGTCAACGTGCCCAACGCCACCGTGATGGTGATCATGGACGCCGACCGTTTCGGGGTCTCGCAGCTCCACCAGTTGCGCGGCCGTGTCGGCCGGGGCTCGGCGCCGGGGCTGTGCCTCCTGGTCACCGAGATGCCCGAGGCGAGCGCGGCACGCCAGAGACTGGGCGCCGTGGCGTCCACCCTCGACGGCTTCGAGCTGTCACGTATCGATCTGGAGCAGCGGCGCGAGGGCGATGTCCTCGGCCAGGCCCAGTCCGGTGCCCGCTCCTCGCTCCGCGTGCTCGCGGTCATCGACGACGAGGAGATCATCGCAGAGGCACGGGAGGAGGCCACCGCGGTGGTCGCCGCTGATCCGGACCTGGAACACCTCCCCGGCCTGCGCACGGCACTCGAGGCACTCCTGGACGAGGAGCGGGAGCAGTACCTGGACAAGGGGTGAGCGAGGCGATCAGGAGGAGCATGGAGGGCAGGTGCGCTCCGCGGTGCTTTCGGCTGAGAGACTGGAGGCGTCACCGCACGCGCACACCGACAAGGACCGAAGAGATGACCCGCGTGATCGCCGGCCGAGCCGGCGGGCGCCGTCTGGCCGTCCCGCCGGGGAACGGCACCCGTCCCACTTCCGACCGGGCGCGCGAGGGGCTCTTCTCCACCTGGCAGTCCCTCCTCGGCGGCCCGCTCGACGGCGAGCGGGTCCTCGACCTGTACGCGGGCTCGGGCGCCGTCGGTCTGGAGGCCCTGTCCCGCGGGGCCGGGCACACCCTCCTCGTCGAGGCCGATGCCCGGGCCGCCCGGACCGTCCGTGAGAACGTCAGGGCGCTCGGCCTCCCCGGTGCCGAGGTCCGGGCGGGCAAAGCGGAACAGATCGCCCAGTCGCCGGCACCGGCCCAGCCGTACGACATCGTCTTCCTGGACCCGCCGTACGCGGTCTCCGACGACGATCTTCGCGAGATTCTGCTCACACTCCGTACCGGGGGCTGGCTCGCGGCCGAGGCCCTCGTCACCGTGGAGCGCAGCACCAGAGGCGGAGAATTCCCGTGGCCGGACGGCTTCGACGCGATCCGGGCCCGTCGCTACGGCGAGGGGACGTTTTGGTACGGTCGCGCCGCCTCTACGTGCGAAGACGCACGATGACCGGACCGGAGAGCGAGGGATCACAAGTGCGCCGCGCCGTTTGCCCCGGGTCGTTCGACCCGATCACCAACGGACACCTCGACATCATCGCCCGTGCTTCCAAGTTGTACGACGAGGTGTACGTCGCCGTGATGGTGAACCAGTCCAAGAAGGGCCTCTTCGGCATCGAGGAGCGGATGGACCTGATCCGCCAGGTCACCGCCGCGTACGAGAACGTCGTCGTGGAAGCCCACCACGGCCTCCTCGTCGACTTCTGCAAGCAACGCGACATCCCCGCCATCGTCAAGGGCCTGCGCGCCGTCAGCGACTTCGACTACGAACTGCAAATGGCGCAGATGAACAACGGCCTCTCCGGTGTGGAGACCCTCTTCGTCCCCACCAACCCCACCTACAGCTTCCTGTCCTCCTCGCTGGTGAAGGAGGTCGCGGCCTGGGGCGGCGACGTCTCCCACCTGGTGCCGCCGGTCGTCCTGGAGGCCCTCAACAGGCGCCTGAGCAAGGGCTGAACGAGCCCGCGCCGGACCCCTCGGAACCTGACAGTCCGTCACCCGGTGTCGGGCTGGGCGGGAGTGGTCGTACAGTCGACCCGACCGTCTCCAACCCAGCTGTAGAGAGTGGCGAGCACACGGTGGACGTGCAGAACAAGCTCGACGAGATCGTCGCGATGGTCTCCAGCGCCCGGGCCATGCCCATGTCGGCCTCGTGCGTGGTCAACCGCGCCGTACTGCTCTCGATGCTCGAGGAGGTACGCGCGGCGCTGCCCGACTCCCTGGCCCAGGCCCAGGAGATGATCGGCGACCGTGAGCACATGGTCGAGCGGGCCCGTCAGGAGGCCGAGCGGATCATCGAGAACGCGCACACCGAGCGCGGCTCCCTGATCTCCGACACGGAGGTCGCCCGCCGCTCCCAGGGCGAGGCCGACCGCATCCTCACCGAGGCCCGTCAGGAGGCCGAGGAGGTCCGCGTGGAGGCCGACGACTACGTCGACTCCAAACTCGCCAACTTCGAGGTCGTCCTCACCAAGACCCTCGGCTCGGTCGGCCGCGGCCGCGAGAAGCTCCTCGGCACCGGTCCCGGCCTCGACGAGCAGGGCCGCGAGGACGAGGACGCCCCGGAGCGCAGCCACGACCCCGAGACCCTGCGCCGCGACGCCGACGCGTACGTGGACGCCAAGCTCGGCGCCTTCGAGGCCGTTCTCGCCAAGACCCTGGAGGCCGTCGGCAAGGGCCGCCAGAAGCTGCAGGGCCGTATCGCCACCGATGACCTCGGCGCGCTCGCCGACGACACGACGACCATCCAGCACTCCAGCGACGCCGACTACCTCGCCGATCTCGCGGCCCTCGCCGATCCCCCGGCCCGGACCCCCGCCGCCCCGGCCCAGCAGATTCAGCCGGCCTACGCGCAGCAGCAGGACCCGTACGCGTACCAGCAGGCCGACCAGTACGGCTATCAGCAGCCGTACGGCCAGCAGGACGCGTACGGCTACCAGCAGGCCGACCCGTACGCCGTCTACCCGCAGGCGCAGCCGTACGACCAGCAGGCCGCGTACGACCAGGGGCAGGGGCAGCAGCAATACGCCCAGGACAACAGCCTCGACGAGACCAGCCTCTTCGACACCAGCATGATCAGCGCCGAGCAGCTACGGGAGTACGAACAGGGACGCGGCGGTCACTGAGCGTCCCGGACGCGCGGGGCTCCGGCCCTCCGGGTGCACCGGATTGGGCCGAGAGCAAAAGGTCCAGTATCCTGGCTCTTCGGTCGCGCGTACCCTCCGCGATCAGCGCTGCCCGGAACACCGCGGGACGGCGTCCCTCTGCGAGTTTTGAAGACCGAAAGCAGGAATGGCCCTGAACGCCCACCTTGACCACCGCAACCCCTTCGTGTTCGACACGCACGAGCTGGGTCGGCGTCCTGGTGCGCTGCAGCGCCTGAACCGCACGGTCGACGCCCCGAAGAACTTCGGTATCCAAGGGGTCGTCGGAGTGCCCGAAGGCGCACCGGTGGAGCTCGAACTCCGACTCGAGTCGGTCATGGAAGGGGTGCTCGTCACGGGTACCGCCCGTGCATCGGCCGAGGGGGAGTGCGTAAGGTGTCTGGAGCCGCTGGAGCTGGAGCTCGACGCGGACTTCCAGGAGATGTTCTCGTACCCTGACGCCGACGACCGGGGCCGTCCTGTGACGGAACCCGGCGACGACGCCGAGGACGACGAGGGCAGGCTCTTTCTCGAGGACGGCCTGTTCGACCTCGAACCTCTGCTGCGCGATGCGGTGGTGCTCGCACTGCCGATGCAGCCGGTGTGCCGGGAGGACTGCCCGGGCCTGTGTTCCCAGTGCGGGGCACGGCTCGCGGACGACCCGGACCACCACCACGACGCCGTCGACATCCGTTGGGCGGCACTGCAGGGACTCGCCACTTCACTCGAAGCAGGCGATAAGGACGAGATGAGCGGCGCCGAAGCGGGCGTCGACGAGAAGCAGGAGAAGTAGCCGTGGCTGTTCCGAAGCGGAAGATGTCGCGCAGCAACACGCGCCACCGCCGGTCGCAGTGGAAGGCTGCGGTCCCCACCCTGGTTGCGTGCGAGCGCTGCCACGAGCCCAAGCAGCAGCACATCGCGTGCCCCTCGTGCGGCACGTACAACAAGCGTCAGGTCCTCGAGGTCTGAGCGGCTGGTGAGAGGTCTGATGTCTGACGCCAAAAGCAGTCCCCGCAGCGGGGGTCCGGCGGACAACATGGCCTCGTCCCACACGCTTCTGGAAGGGCGGCTCGGCTACAAGGTCGAGTCCGCCCTTCTGGTGCGTGCGCTGACTCACCGTTCCTACGCATACGAGAACGGCGGTCTGCCGACGAACGAGCGCCTGGAGTTCCTCGGGGACTCCGTCCTCGGCCTCGTCGTCACCGACACGCTGTACCGCACCCACCCCGATCTGCCCGAAGGCCAGCTGGCCAAGCTGCGGGCCGCGGTGGTCAACTCGCGTGCGCTGGCGGAGGTGAGCCGCGGGCTCGACCTCGGCGCCTTCATCCGGCTCGGCCGGGGTGAAGAGGGCACGGGCGGCCGGGACAAGGCATCCATCCTTGCCGACACCCTCGAAGCGGTGATCGGCGCTGTCTATCTCGACCAGGGACTGGACGCGGCGGCGGAGCTGGTGCACCGCCTGTTCGACCCGCTGATCGAGAAGTCCTCGAATCTCGGTGCCGGCCTGGACTGGAAGACCAGCCTCCAGGAGCTGACCGCGACGGAGGGGCTCGGCGTGCCCGAGTACCTGGTCACGGAGACCGGCCCGGACCACGAGAAGACCTTTACTGCTGCCGCCCGCGTCGGAGGCGTCTCGTACGGCACCGGCACCGGCCGCAGCAAGAAGGAGGCGGAGCAGCAGGCCGCGGAGTCGGCCTGGCGCTCCATCCGCGCCGCCGCGGACGAGCGCGCGAAGGCGGCGGCCGAGGCGGAGAAGTCCCCGAACGGGGGCGTCGGCACCGCTTCGGCCCCGACGAGCGGCCCGGCCACGGCCTGAATCCTTCACTTTGGACCCCGCCCCGGCGACCGCGCCGGGGCGGGGTCCGTTTCATGAGGTGAGCGAACCTGGTCTGCCGCTGCCGCCCGGTCCACCACTTCGGCCTCACCTGGTGGGGAGGTACCCTGCGCTCGTCGGCCCCCGTTCACCCCTCCGAAGGAGCCCCGTGCCCGAGTTGCCCGAGGTCGAAGTCGTGCGGCGTGGTCTGGAGCGCTGGGTCGCCCACCGGACCGTCTCTGACGTCGAGGTGCTTCACCCGCGCGCCGTCCGCCGGCACATCGCGGGCGCCGAGGACTTCACGCACCGGCTGAAGGGGGAGTGCCTCGGCACCCCGAGCCGCCGCGGCAAATACCTCTGGATCCCGGTCGAAACCACCGGTACGGCGATCCTGGCCCACCTCGGCATGAGCGGTCAGCTCCTCGTCCAGCCGCACGACGCCCCCGACGAGAAGCACCTGCGCATCCGTGTCCGCTTCGACGACGACCTGGGCACCGAACTCCGCTTCGTCGACCAGCGCACCTTCGGCGGTCTCTCGCTCCACGACACCGCCCCCGACGGACTGCCCGACGTCATCGCGCACATCGCCCGCGACCCCCTCGACCCGTCCTTCGACGACGAGGCCTTCCATCAGGCGCTGCGCCGCAAGCGCACGACCATCAAACGGGCCCTGCTCGACCAGTCGTTGATCAGCGGCGTCGGCAACATCTACGCGGACGAGGCCCTGTGGCGCGCCCGCGTGCACTACGAGCGCCCGACCGCGAACTTCACGCGTCCGCGCACGGCCGAACTCCTCGGCCACGTAAGGGATGTGATGAATGCCGCGCTTTCCGTCGGCGGTACCAGCTTCGACAGCCTCTACGTCAACGTCAACGGGGAGTCGGGCTACTTCGACCGGTCGCTGGACGCGTACGGCCGCGAAGGACTGCCCTGCCGACGCTGTGCCACGCCCATGCGCCGCCGCTCCTGGATGAACCGGTCCAGCTACTTCTGCCCGAAGTGCCAGCGGGCGTCGCGCATCACGCCGTAGGGCGCTGGGCGGGCGTCCCGCCCTGCCGCGTGCACTTGCCGCCGGCGGCCTGCCCGCTCGGCGGCTCCTCCTCGTCAGTAACCGAAGTCCTGCGTCCACCAGGGGCCGCCGGTCTCGAAGTGCACCCCGACACCCAGCGTCGTGAAGTCGCAGTTCAGTATGTTCGCCCGGTGGCCGGGGCTGTGCATCCAGGCGTCCATCACGCTCTGGGCGGTTGCCTGGCCGCGGGCTATGTTCTCGCCGCCCAGGCCGGTGATGCCGCGTGCCTTCGCACGGTCCCAGGGGTCGTTGCCGCTGGGGTCGGTGTGGTCGAAGAAGTCCCGCGCGGCCATGTCCGCGCTGAACGCCTCTGCCAGTCTGGTCAGGTCGCCGTCCGCGGACACCGGGCGGCAGCCCACCTTGGCCCGCTCCTGGTTGACCTGCATGATCACCTGGCCCTCGACCGTGGTCGCGGCGGACGACCTCCCCGTCGGGACGGTCTTCGGCTTCTTCGTGGCCGCCTGCGTCGGCGGTGCGCTCGTCGTCTTCGATGCCGTCGAAGACGGGGTCCGCGAGTGCCTCTGCGCCGGTATCGCCGGGGAGGCCGAGGCCGAGGCCGAACTCGAGGCCGACATCGACGGGGTCGCGGTTGGCGTGGCCGTACGGCCGGAGTGACGGCTGGTGGACGTGGACCCGCGGTCGTCCGCGGTGCCGTTCGTGCCGCCCTGCTCGGTCTCGGAACCCGACGCGGTGATGCCCCCGGCCCGTGTGTGGCCGGGGTCGCCGCTCACCTTGAAGTGGTTGCCGCCGGGCAGCACGCCGGTGGCGACCGCCACCGTGCCCAGCGCGACGGCCGCGGAGACGCCCAGCAGACCCGTGCGCACCGGGGCGGCGGCCTTCTTCCTGCGGCGCGAGCGGGTCGCGCGCCGCTCGTCCTCCAGGACCGCGGCGAAACCGTAGAGATTCTCGGGTCCGTAGCGCTCCGTAGAAGTGTCACGCTTCTGCGTGCCCCCCTCGGCGCGGCCTGCGTCGGCGCGTCGGTGGCGTCCCATCTGCCGGCCTTCCTGGTCTTGCGATCAGCGCCACTCACTCGATCGAGTGAGTTCCCCTATGAGATGTATGGGTCGGGACGGTACCGCATGACGCAGGGGGAGGAAGTGCCCGCAGGCGCATTGGCCGGTTAGCGTGCAGCCATGAACGACGATGCACGGCTCGTCGCGTGGGTACGCGGATGTGTTCAAGGTGTGGGCTTCCGCTGGTTCACACGGGCCAAGGCGCTGGAGATCGGCGGCCTGTGTGGTTTCGCTCTCAACTTGGACGACGGACGGGTCCAGGTGGTCGCCGAGGGCTCCCGGGAGGGATGTGAGGGGCTGCTGGAGTGGCTCCAGGGCGACGACACACCCGGGCGGGTGGATGGAGTCACTGAGATTTGGGGCACGCCTCGCGGCGGTTACGACGGTTTCGGGGTCCGCTGAGCCGGGGCCGTGACGCCGTCCCGCGGAGGCGGAGGGGCATGCCGTCGGCACCTGCCCGGATCGGAAAGGCCCTGGTGGTTGCCAAGAACAGCTCGTCATGGAAGGCTCCGCGGGTACGGATGATCCCCACGCCCGCAGGAGTCGCAGCGCCGCCCGTCCAGGGCCGCGTGCCCCCGGGCCGCCCGCCCACACAGGGCGTGATCGTGTTGACCGTCAAACTTTTTGGTGAGACGCTGAAAGCCCCGCGCACCTTAGCTGTTTGGCATGTGAGAACGGCGGCAAGAACCCAAGAGTGCCAAGCACCGCGGGTGCGAATCCCTCACGACCCACACCGCTTCGGTCGGTCACTCAGTGTGGAGGACCATCCATCATGGCAAAGGCGCTTCTCGGTTACGTCGGCGGCTCCGACCCGCGACTCCTCGCCGAGATGCGACGGCTCCAGCAGCGCGTTCAGGAACTCGAATCCGAGCTCGTACGGATCCAGGCGGAGAACGACGCGCTGACGGCTGCCGCTTCTCACGACAGGATCATGGAGAGCATCGACGCACACCAGGCGGAGCCTGCGCTCACCTGATCACTGCATCGCTCCACGACAACAGAACAAGCAGTGGTTGGGCTGCCCGTATCAACCGCTCAGTTGTCAGAGTTGCAAGGGACGCCTCGGCGTCCCTTCTTTCTTGCCCCCGCGCACCCCTCCTCCTTAACGGATGGTGTGCCCTGCACGTTCATGGGCGAAACCGCGGGGTTGCCGGGGTTCACAGTGCGAGACAGGGGTGGGAGGTAGAGTCCAGCCGCGTGCACCTCAAGGCTCTGACCCTCCGCGGGTTCAAGTCGTTCGCCTCGGCGACCACACTCCGGTTCGAGCCGGGGATCACCTGCGTCGTGGGGCCGAACGGCTCGGGCAAGTCCAATGTCGTGGACGCGCTCAGCTGGGTCATGGGCGAGCAGGGGGCCAAGTCGCTGCGCGGCGGCAAGATGGAGGACGTCATCTTCGCCGGCACCACCGGACGCCCGCCGCTCGGCCGCGCCGAGGTGTCCCTCACCATCGACAACAGCGACGGCGCACTGCCCATCGAGTACGCCGAGGTCACCATCACGCGGATCATGTTCCGCAACGGCGGCAGCGAGTACCAGATCAACGGCGACACCTGCCGCCTCCTCGACATCCAGGAACTCCTCTCCGACTCCGGCATCGGTCGCGAGATGCATGTGATCGTCGGCCAGGGTCAGCTCGACTCCGTCCTGCACGCCGACCCCATGGGCCGCCGCGCCTTCATCGAAGAGGCCGCGGGCGTGCTGAAGCACCGCAAGCGCAAGGAGAAAGCGCTGCGGAAGCTGGACGCCATGCAGGCGAACCTCGCCCGCGTCCAGGACCTGACCGACGAACTGCGCCGCCAGCTCAAGCCGCTGGGACGGCAGGCGGCGGTCGCCCGCCGGGCGGCCGTCATCCAGGCCGACCTCCGGGACTCGCGACTGCGCCTGCTCGCCGACGACCTCGTACGGCTGCGCGAGGCACTCCGGGCCGAGATCGCGGACGAGGCCGCGCTCAAGGAGCGTAAGGAAACCGCCGAGGCCGACCTGAAGAAGGCCCTGCAACGCGAGGCGCTCCTGGAGGACGAGGTGCGGCAGCTGACGCCGCGTCTTCAGCGAGCCCAGCAGACCTGGTACGAGCTGTCGCAGCTCGCCGAGCGGGTACGCGGCACGATCTCGCTGGCCGACGCGCGCGTGAAGAGCGCCACCTCCGCACCCCCGGAGGAACCGCGTGGGCGCGAACCCGAGGACCTGGAGCGCGAGGCCGCCCGCATTCGCGAGCAAGAGGCCGAACTGGAGGCCGCTCTGGAGGCGGCCGAGCGCGCGCTGGAGGACACCGTCGCGCACCGGGCGGAGCTGGAGCGCGAACTGGCGGTCGAGGAGCGGCGGCTGAAGGACGTGGCCCGTGCCATCGCCGACCGCCGAGAGGGCTTGGCCCGGCTGAAAGGGCAGGTGGGCGCCGCCCGCTCCCGCGCCGCCTCCGCCCAGGCCGAGATCGACCGGCTCGCCGCAGCCCGGGACGCGGCGCAGGAGCGTGCCGCCCTGGCCCAGGAGGAGTACGAGGCTCTCAAGGCCGAGGTCGACGGACTGGACGAGGGAGAAGCGGACCTCACCGAGCAGCACGAGGCGGCGAAACGGGACCTGGCCGGCGCCGAGGCGGCCCTGTCGGCGGCCCGGGAGGCGGCCACCGCCGCCGAGCGCCGGCGCGCCGCGGTCGCGGCCCGGCACGAGGCCCTCGCGCTGGGCCTGCGCCGTAAGGACGGCACGGGTGTGTTGCTGGGAGCGACGGATCGTCTCTCCGGCCTCCTGGGCCCGGCGGCCGAGCTGCTGTCGGTGGCCCCCGGCTACGAGGTTGCGCTGGCCGCGGCCTTCGGCGTAGCCGCGGACGCCATTGCCGTGACGGACCCGTCCTCGGCGGCCGACGCGATCCGGTTGCTGCGCAAGCAGGACGCGGGGCGCGCGGCACTGCTGCTGGCGGGGCCGCCGGAGAGCGAGTCCCGGTCCGGTGGCCTCGGCGTGGTCGTCCCCTCGGGGGCCGAGGTGTCCGAGGTGGCCGAGGACCTGCGGGGGCGCGGGTCCGGCGACGGGCGGGACGCCGCGCCTGCCGGGGGGCAGACGTTCGGTCCCGGCGGGCGGCCCTGGGTCGCGACGCGTGACGGCGAGCCCGCGCAGACACCGGACCCTGTGGGCAGCGCTCTCCGGTGGTCCCGTTCCGGCGTGCCCCTGTTCGCCTCCGACCTGGTCCGCGGTCCCGAAGAGCTGATGCCCGCCGTCCGGCGGCTGCTGCGCGGCATCGTCGTGGTCGGCGCGCTCGAAGACGCCGAGGAACTCGTCGATGCGCGCCCCGACCTGACCGCCGTCACCGCCGAGGGCGATCTCCTCGGGGCGCACTTCGCGCACGGCGGGTCCGCCGGGGTGCCGAGCCTGCTCGAAGTACAGGCCTCCGTTGACGAGGCCGCCGCCGAGCTGCAGGAACTCGCCGTACGCTGCGAGGAGTTGACGGATTCCCAGCGGCGGGCGGGCGAGCGTCGCACGGAGTGCGCCGCGCTCGTCGAGGAGCTGGGAGAGCGGCGAAGGGCGACCGAGCGGGAGAAGTCCGCGGTCGCACAGCAACTGGGACGGCTGGCCGGGCAGGCGCGGGGCGCGGCCGGGGAGGCCGAGCGCTCCACCGTCGCCGCGGCCCGTGCCCAGGAGGCCCTGGACAAGGCGGTCCTGGAGGCCGAGGAACTGGCCGAGCGGCTCGTCGTCGCCGAGGAGATGCCGGTCGAGGAGGAGCCGGACACCTCCGTACGCGACCGGCTCGCGGCCGACGGGGCGAACGCGCGGCAGACCGAGATGGAGGCCAGGCTCCAGGTCCGTACGCACGAGGAGCGGGTCAAGGGGCTGGCCGGACGCGCCGACTCGCTCGACCGGGCCGCCCGCGCCGAACGTGAGGCACGCGTGCGTGCCGAGCAGCGGCAGGCCAGGCTGCGGCATGAGGCCGCCGTCGCCGAGGCGGTCGCCTCCGGTGCCCGGCAGTTGCTCGCCCATGTGGGGGTGTCCCTGGGGCGGGCGGACGAGGAGCGCACCGCGGCCGAGGCCGTCAAGGCGCGCCGTGAACAGGAACTCGCCGCGGCCCGCACCGAGGGCCGCGATCTCAAGGCGGAGCTCGACAAGCTCACGGACTCGGTTCACCGCGGGGAGGTGCTCGGCGCCGAGAAGCGGCTGCGTATCGAGCAGCTGGAGACCAGGGCGCTGGAGGAACTCGGGGTCGAACCGGCGGGACTGATCGCCGAGTACGGCCCCGATCAGCCGGTGCCGCCTTCCCCGCCCGCCGAGGGCGAGGAACTCCCCGAGGATCCCGAACACCCGCGCAACCAGCCCCGGGCGTTCGACCGGGCCGAGCAGGAGAAGCGGCTCAGGGCCGCCGAGCGGGCCTACCAGAAGCTCGGGAAGGTCAACCCGCTCGCCCTGGAGGAGTTCGCGGCGCTGGAGGAGCGTCACAAGTTCCTCAGTGAGCAGCTGGAGGACCTGAAGAAGACGCGTGCCGATCTGCTGCAGGTGGTGAAGGAGGTCGACGAGCGCGTCGAGCAGGTCTTCACGGAGGCGTACCGGGACACGGCCCGCGAGTTCGAGGGCGTCTTCAGCCGGTTGTTTCCGGGGGGCGACGGGAGGCTCGTACTCACCGACCCCGACAACATGCTCACCACGGGTGTGGACGTCGAGGCACGTCCACCGGGCAAGAAGGTCAAGCGGCTGTCCCTGCTCTCCGGCGGGGAGCGGTCGCTGACCGCCGTGGCGCTGCTCGTGTCGATCTTCAAGGCGCGGCCCAGTCCGTTCTACGTCATGGACGAGGTCGAGGCGGCGCTCGACGACACCAACCTGCAGCGGCTGATCCGGATCATGCAAGAACTGCAGGAGGCCTCGCAGCTGATCGTGATCACGCACCAGAAGCGGACGATGGAGGTGGCCGACGCGCTGTACGGCGTCTCCATGCAGGGCGACGGTGTGTCGAAGGTCATCTCGCAGCGCCTCCGCTAGATATCCGCCGGGTACACCGGCCACGACCTGCATATATCCAAGATTTCAATTCTTGAATTCAAACCCTGGAGCTTCGGGTGGCTGGGGCGCTGCAAAGGTCAAATTGACTTCGGAACTTGAAGGCATAGTCTCGGCAACATTGCTTTTACCTTCAGGGGTGAGCGGTGTGCGCGGTGTGCCATCGGACCGTCGGGCGCACCCGCCCACCTGAAAGGGCTCACCCCCACGCGGCAGCGCTGCCGTAGCCCCAGGAGTTACATGTGACCAGCACAGTGCAGGCACCTCAGTCAGGAGCCAGGACGGCTCCGCCCGAACATCTCGGGCATGTCATCTTCATCGCGGCGGCGGCCGCGATGGGCGGCTTCCTCTTCGGCTACGACAGCTCCGTGATCAACGGTGCCGTCGAGGCCATCCGGGACCGCTACGACATCGGCTCCGCTGCGCTGGCCCAGGTCATCGCCATAGCCCTGGTCGGGTGTGCCCTCGGTGCCGCCACCGCCGGCCGCATAGCCGACCGCATCGGTCGCATCCGGTGCATGCAGACCGCCGCGGTCCTCTTCAGCATCAGCGCGGTCGGCTCCGCTCTGCCGTTCAGCCTGTGGGACCTCGCCTTCTGGCGCGTCGTCGGTGGCTTCGCCATCGGCATGGCCTCCGTGATCGGCCCTGCCTACATCGCCGAGGTCGCCCCGCCCGCCTACCGTGGCCGGCTCGGCTCCTTCCAGCAGGCCGCGATCGTCGTCGGCATCGCCATCTCGCAGCTGGTCAACTGGGGTCTCCTCAACGCCGCGGGCGGCGACCAGCGCGGCCACCTGATGGGCCTGGAGGTCTGGCAGGTCATGCTCGGCGTGATGGTCGTCCCGGCCGTCCTCTACGGTCTGCTCTCCTTCGCCATCCCCGAGTCCCCCCGCTTCCTGCTCTCCGTCGGCAAGCGTGAGCGCGCCCGCGAGATCCTCGCCGAGGTCGAGGGCGAGGGTGTCGACCTGGACACCCGCGTCGCCGAGATCGAGCACGCGATGAAGAGCGAGCACAAGTCGACGTTCAAGGGCCTGCTCGGCGGCGGCTTCTTCTTCAAGCCGATCGTCTGGATCGGCATCGGCCTGTCGGTCTTCCAGCAGTTCGTCGGCATCAACGTCGCGTTCTACTACTCTTCGACCCTGTGGCAGTCGGTCGGTATCAACCCGTCGGACTCCTTCTTCTACTCGTTCACGACGTCGATCATCAACATCGTCGGCACCGTGATCGCGATGATCTTCGTGGACCGCATCGGCCGCAAGCCGCTCGCGGTCATCGGTTCGGTCGGTATGGTGATCGGCCTCGCGCTGGAGGCCTGGGCGTTCTCGTATCACCTGGTCGACGGCAAGCTGCCGAGCACCCAGGGCTGGGTCGCCCTGATCGCCGCCCATGTGTTCGTCCTCTTCTTCGCCCTGTCCTGGGGCGTGGTCGTCTGGGTCATGCTCGGCGAGATGTTCCCGAACAAGATCCGCGCCGCCGCCCTGGGAGTGGCCGCCTCCGCCCAGTGGATCGCCAACTGGGCCATCACCGCGAGCTTCCCGTCGCTGTCCGACTGGAACCTCTCCGCGACCTACGTGATCTACGCGGTCTTTGCCGCGCTCTCCGTCCCCTTCGTCCTGAAGTTCGTGAAGGAGACGAAGGGCAAGGCGCTGGAGGAGATGGGCTGATCCGCCCGTCCGGGCTCGAGGGAGAGGGGTCGCGTCCCTCTCCGCGGATCCCGCCGCCCGGCACGACGTCCCCCTTCGCCTTCGCCTGACGGAAGCGAAGGGGGACGTCGGCTGCGCGGGGCGTCGGACAATAGGGGTGCGCGGTCGTGTCACGACCCCTTCATGAGTCGTGGCACACCTCGGGACGCTGCTCTGCGTACCCGACAAACCCAGTCATACCTGACCCGTTGTGACTCCACCCCGAGGGGCTTTCGGCCGACACGAGGCCGGATCGCGCCGGCCCGGCGGGGCGGCGCGATCCGCGCGTACAACGAACGGCCGAGCGGCGGGTCACGCCATACTTGAGGCGTTATGGAAATTGTCATCCTTGCTGTAGTCATCGCCGTGGTGGTGATCGGCGTGCTCGGCGGGCTCATCGTCGGCAGTCGCCGGAAGCGGCCGCTGCCCCCGGCCCCGCCCACACCACCCGACATCACCGCCCCTCCGGCCGAGCCGCACGTCGGCGACGAGGCCGAGACACCGCGCGACGAGGAGCGCCGGACGATCGAGGAGGTGGATCTTCCCGACGGCCCCGCCGTAGTGGTCGTCGAGGAGCCGCCGACCGTCGAAGCGCCCCCGATCGAGATCCCCGAGCCCACCGCCGGTCGTCTGATCCGTCTGCGCACCCGCCTCTCCCGCTCGCAGAACGCCCTTGGCAAGGGGCTGCTCACGCTCCTGTCCCGCGAGCACCTCGACGACGAGACCTGGGAGGAGATCGAGGACACTCTGCTCACCGCCGACGTCGGTGTGCAGCCCACGCAGGAGCTGGTCGAGCGGCTGCGCGAGCGTGTGAAGGTGCTCGGCACCCGTACCCCCGAGGAGCTGCGCGCTCTGCTGCGCGACGAACTGCTTCAGCTGGTCGGTACCTCCATGGACCGCACCGTCCGCACCGAGCCCGAGACCAGCAAGCCGGGCATCGTGATGGTCGTCGGTGTCAACGGCACCGGCAAGACCACCACCACCGGCAAGCTCGCCCGTGTCCTTGTGGCCGACGGCCGCACGGTCGTCCTCGGCGCCGCCGACACCTTCCGCGCCGCCGCCGCCGACCAGCTGCAGACCTGGGGCGAGCGGGTCGGCGCGCACACCGTGCGCGGACCCGAGGCCGGCGACCCCGCCTCCGTCGCCTTCGACGCGGTCAAGGAGGGCAAGGAGATGGGTGCCGACGTCGTGCTCATCGACACGGCGGGCCGCCTGCACACCAAGACCGGCCTCATGGACGAGCTGGGCAAGGTCAAGCGCGTCGTCGAGAAGCACGCCCCGCTGGACGAGGTGCTGCTCGTCCTCGACGCCACGACCGGGCAGAACGGTCTCGTCCAGGCCCGTGTCTTCGCCGAGGTCGTGGACATCAGCGGCATCGTGCTCACCAAGCTCGACGGCACGGCGAAGGGCGGCATCGTGGTCGCGGTCCAGCGCGAGCTGGGCGTGCCGGTGAAGCTGGTCGGTCTCGGCGAGGGCGCCGACGACCTTGCCCCCTTCGAGCCGGAAGCGTTCGTGGATGCGCTTATCGGCGACTGACGCACCACACGAGGCGTACGGCGTCCCCGGCGGCGTACGCGCAGAAGGGCCCCATCACATGCGGATGTGAGAGGGGCCCTTCGCCGTGCTGTCCAGCGGGGCTATGCGCGTGAGCGGTGGGCCACGTAGGCCAGCGTGCCGATCAGCAGGCGGGCCGCCGGCGGTTTCGTCGCCGAGTCGAGGGCGGGGGAGCGCAGCCAGCGGACCGGGCCCAGGCCGCCGCGGTTCGAGGGCGGGGCCGTGATGTAGCTGCCCGGGCCCAGGGCGTGCAGATCGAGGGACGTGTCGTCCCACGCCATCCGGTACAGCAGGTCGGGCAGCTCGGCCGCGGAGCCCGGGGCGACGAAGAAGTGGGCGCGGCCGTCAGGGGTGGCCGTCACCGGGCCGAGCGGCAGCCCCATGCGCTCCAGCCGGGCCAGTGCGAGCCGTCCGGTCGCCTCGGCAACCTCGATCACGTCGAACGCGTGGCCGACCGGCAGCATCACCGCGGCACCCGGGACCTCGGCCCAGGCTCCGGTCGCCTCGCCGAGCGTGGCACCCGCACGCACGATGGGCGTGTGGTCCAGTGGATGCGCGCCGGGCGCCGCGCAGTCCGTCCTGCCACACGAGCATGCCCCTGCAACCGCCCGGGCACCGGGCACCACGTCCCAGCCCCACAGGCCGGTGTACTCGGCCACGGCGGTGTACTCCGACGAGCGGCCCCGGCGCCGTGCGCCGGGCCGGATTTCGCGGATCCCCCGCGTGACGCCGATCGTGAAGCCCATGCCCCCTCCAACGGGTCCAGCGCGCCCGTAGTTACGCAAAGGGAGCGCGAAGTGACCTTGTGTTCCCTTCCTGTTGGCGGTCGCCGCGGCGTTCGTGCGGCGCCCGGTTGCGTCCGGGGTGGTGCGTATGGCGATGTGCGCCGGTGAGTGCACCGCTCCATCTGCTGCCGGTTGTCGTGTGTCAAGTGAATCGTGCGGAGACGGCTGTGGGTTCATTCGAAGGGGTGGCGAATGGTGGCGTTTCTGGAAACGCCATGGCTGGACCCGCGATCTTAGGATTACTTTGAGTGCACGAGTCCTGGAGGTGCGTGCACTCGTGGGTATGCCGGAGGCATGTCGGGTTCTCGTTCGAAGGGTGAGGACCGTCGGACGCAGGTCGTACTCACCGGCATTCTGGTAGGGCTTGGCGCACATAGCGCACAAGTGGTTTCAGGGATGGGGGCGTTCCAGTGGGCGGCAACGGCGGAAGCGGGACGAACGCTGACAAGCGCCCCAATGAGCTGCTCAGCTCGTGGTTCGTGCGTAGTGGCTGGTCGAAGGGCGAGCTGGCGCGTCAAGTGAACCGCAGGGCCCGCCAGTTGGGCGCCAACCACATCTCGACGGACACGTCGCGGGTGCGCCGCTGGCTGGACGGGGAGAACCCGCGCGAGCCGATCCCGCGGATCCTCTCGGAGCTGTTCTCGGAGCGCTTCGGCTGTGTGGTCGCCATTGAGGACCTGGGGCTGCGCGCCGCTCACCAGTCACCCTCCGTGTCCGGGATCGACCTTCCCTGGACCGGCCCGCAGACGGTGGCGCTGCTCAGCGAGTTCTCGCGCAGCGACCTCATGCTGGCGCGGCGCGGCTTTCTCGGGGCCTCGCTGGGCCTGTCGGCCGGCCCGACCCTCATCGAGCCCATGCAGCGCTGGCTGGTGCCTGGCCCCACCTCGCCACGCGGGGAGTCCGAACCCTCGCTCGCCGCGCGCCGCGGCGGCCGGCTCTCCAGGCCCGAGATGGACCTCCTGGAGGCCACCATCGTGATGTTCCGGCAGTGGGACGCCCAGTGCGGCGGCGGCCTGCGCCGCAAGGCGGTCGTCGGTCAGCTGCACGAGGTCACCGACCTGCTCCAGGAGCCCCAGCCCGAGGCCACCACCAGGCGCCTCTTCAAGGTCGCCGCCGAGCTGGCCCAACTGGCCGGTTGGATGAGCTACGACGTCGGACTGCAGCCCACCGCGCAGAAGTACTTCGTCCTCGCGCTGCACGCCGCCAAGGAGGCCGGCGACAAGCCGCTCGGCTCGTACATCCTCTCCAGCATGAGCCGTCAGATGATCCACCTCGACCGGCCCGAGGACGCCCTGGAACTCATCCACCTCGCCCAGTACGGCAGCAGGGACTGCGCGAGCCCGCGTACCCAGTCGATGCTGTACGCGATGGAGGCGCGCGCGTACGCGAACATGGGGCAGCCCAGCAGATGCAAGCGCGCCGTGAGGATGGCCGAGGACACCTTCGCCGACGCGCTCGAGTTCGACGAGCCCGAGCCCGACTGGATCCGTTTCTACTCCGAGGCCGAGCTGCACGCCGAGAACTCCCACTCCTTCCGCGACCTCGCCTATGTCGCGGGCCGCAGCCCCACCTACGCTTCCCTCGCCGAGCCCCTGATGCAGAAGGCCGTCGACCTCTTCTCCGAGGACGCGGAGCACCAGCGGTCGTACGCACTCAACCTCATCGGCATGGCCACCGTGCACCTGCTGCAGCGCGAGCCGGAACAGAGCACGACGTTGGCCAAGAAGGCCATGGAGATCGCCGGAAAGGTGCGCTCCGAACGGGTCAACACGCGTATTCGAAAGACCGTCGACACCGCCGTTCGCGATTTCGGTGATCTTGCCGAGGTCATCGACCTGACCGACCACCTCGCCACCCACCTGCCCGAGACCGCCGAGGCGGTCTGACCCCTCCGGGCCCGGAACCCAAGGGCCCGCCCCATGGACCCCGGCCGCGGCCGCCATCCCGAACTGCCCGACTCGGCTCCCCCACGCCAGGTCATCGGATGGCCGCCGCGGCCGGACCCGTCTTTCGCGCCCGAAGAGCCGCCGTTCACCCGGGCCCGGCCGGCCTTCGTCGGAAGTCCCCGGCCGGCGGTTGAGATGCCCTTCACCGAAGGGTGCGCCACCATGACGATGACCGCGGACGGCATCCGGTAGTTCATCCACGCGTAACACGCCCGGCGCCTTCGTCACCGAGGTGAAACGTCGAGGGGCGTCCCCCGAAACCGTGCTGCGTCAGTCTCATGGCGCACAACCGGCCCACCCCTCATGACCGGACCGCTCAGGCTTCGCCCCCACGGGGCCGTACCAATCGACGAGGAGACGCCGATGGCACCAGCCATCATGCTTGCGGCGGATGCCCCCAAGCTGTCGTCCGCCGACACAGGCTTCATGCTCATCTGCTCCGCCCTGGTGATGCTCATGACCCCGGGCCTGGCCTTCTTCTACGGAGGCATGGTCCGCGTCAAGAGCACCCTGAACATGCTGATGATGAGCTTCATCAGCCTGGGGATCGTCACCGTTCTGTGGGTGCTGTACGGCTTCTCCATGGCCTTCGGCACCGACGCGGGCTCGATCGTCGGCTGGACCTCCGACTTCGTCGGCTTCAGCGGTATAGGCAAGATGGACCTCTGGCCCGGCCACACCATCCCGGTCTTCGTCTTCGCGGTCTTCCAGCTGATGTTCGCGATCATCACACCGGCCCTGATCAGCGGTGCGCTGGCGGACCGCGTGAAGTTCAGTGCCTGGTCCCTCTTCCTGGTGCTGTGGGTCACGGTCGTGTACTTTCCCGTCGCCCACTGGGTCTGGGGCACCGGCGGCTGGGCCTATGAGCTGGGCGTGATCGACTTCGCCGGTGGCACAGCGGTCCACATCAACGCGGGCGCCGCGGCGCTCGGTGTGATCCTCGTCATCGGCAAGCGCGTCGGCTTCAAGAAGGACCCGATGCGTCCGCACAGTCTCCCGCTGGTCATGCTCGGCGCCGGTCTGCTGTGGTTCGGCTGGTTCGGCTTCAATGCCGGATCCTGGCTCGGCAACGAGGACGGCGTCGGCCCGCTGATGTTCGTCAACACACAGGTCGCCACCGGTGCCGCCATGCTGGCGTGGCTCGCCTACGAGAAGATCCGCCACGGCGCGTTCACCACGCTGGGCGCCGCCTCGGGTGCCGTCGCCGGTCTGGTCGCGATCACCCCGTCCGGTGGCGCGGTCGCCCCGCTCGGCGCGATCGCCGTCGGGGGTATCGCCGGTGTCCTGTGCGCCATGGCCGTCGGCCTGAAGTACACGTTCGGTTACGACGACTCCCTCGATGTCGTCGGCGTCCATATGGTCGGCGGTGTCGTCGGCTCCCTGCTCGTCGGCCTCTTCGCCAGCGGCCGGGGCCAGTCCGACGTCAAGGGCCTCTTCTACGGCGGCGGCCTGGACCAGTTCTGGAAGCAGTGCGTCGGTGTCTTCGGGGTCCTGGCCTACTCCCTCGCCGTCTCCGCGGTCCTCGCCTTCCTGCTCGACAAGACGATCGGCATGCGGGTCGGCGAGGACGAGGAGATCTCCGGCATCGACCGGGCGGAGCACGCCGAGACCGCATACGACTTCAGCGGCGCGGGCGGCGGTTCCGTCGGTACCGCCGCTTCGGCCCTCGCCACGCCGCAGACCAAGAAGGTGCACGCATGAAGCTGATCACCGCCGTCGTGAAGCCCCACCGACTCGACGAGATCAAGGAGGCCCTCCAGTCCTTCGGGGTGCAGGGCCTGACGGTCACCGAGGCGAGCGGATACGGCCGGCAGAGGGGACACACTGAGATCTACCGCGGCGCCGAGTACACGGTCGACCTCGTCCCCAAGATCCGTATCGAGGTGCTGGCCGAGGACGACGACGCCGAACAGCTCATCGACACCATCGTCAAGGCGGCCCGCACCGGCAAGATCGGAGACGGCAAGGTCTGGTCCCTCCCGGTCGAGACGGCCGTCCGGGTCCGGACCGGCGAGCGCGGGCCCGACGCGCTGTAAGGCACGGACGGAACAGGAGCCGCCGGGTGACGGGTACGGACGAGCACACGCAAGCGGAGGCCTCGGGACCCGGTGGTTACGCGGCGGCCCGACTGCGACTTCTCACGCAGGGGGCGCGGTCCGGGTCGCCGCGCCGTACGGCCTTGGTCGAACTGACGGACGGGTGGCTGGCCGACCTGTTCACCGCGGGCACCGAGGGGCTGCGCGGCGTCTGCCTTGTCGCGGTCGGCGGATACGGCCACGGAGAGCTGTCCCCGCGCAGCGACCTCGATCTGCTCCTGCTGCACGACGACGGCGACAGCAAGGCGGTCGCCGCCCTCGCCGACCGCATCTGGTACCCCGTCTGGGACCTCGGTCTGGCCCTCGACCACTCCGTCCGTACGCCGTCGCAGGCCCGCAAGGCCGCCGGTGACGATCTCAAGGTGCAGCTCGGCCTGCTGGACGCACGGCACCTGGTCGGCGACGCCGGGCTGACCCAGGACCTGAGGGCGGCCGTCCTGGCCGACTGGCGCGACCAGGCCCCGAAACGCCTGCCGGAACTCCAGGACCTGTGCACCGAACGGGCGCAGCGCCATGGCGAACTGCGGTACCTGCTGGAACCGGACCTCAAGGAGGCACGGGGCGGGCTGCGCGACGCCACGGTGCTGCGCGCGGTCGCCGCCTCCTGGCTCGCCGACGCCCCGCGCGAGGGACTGGCGGAGGCCCGGCGCGGGCTCCTGGACGTACGCGACGCACTGCATCTGGCCACCGGGCGTGCCACCGACCGCCTGACCCTGCAGGAACAGGACCAGATCGCCGCCGAGCTCGGCCTGCCGGACGCCGACGCACTGCTGCGCCAGGTCTATGAGGCGGCACGCGTGATCTCGTACGCGAGCGATGTGACATGGCGCGAGGTGGGGCGCGTCCTGCGATCACGCACCGTGCGGCCACGGCTGCGGACACGGGCGAGGGAGCGAAGCGCCTTCTTCAGCAGGTTGGTGGGGGCGCCCGGCGGGGGCTCACCGGTCACCGAGCGGTCTCCGCTGGCGGAAGGGGCGGTGCAGCAGGACGGCGAGGTGGTACTTGCTCGCACCGCGCGCCCGGAGCGCGACCCCGTGCTCCCTTTGCGCGCCGCCGCAGCGGCCGCCCAGGCGGGCCTCCCGCTCTCCTCGCACGCGGTACGGCGCATGGCATCCGCTGCGCGCCCCCTGCCGACGCCCTGGCCTGTCGAGGCGCGCGAGCAGCTGGTGACCCTGCTGGGTTCCGGCCGCCCGGCCGTCGAGGTCTGGGAGGCGCTCGAGGCCGAGGGGCTGATCACCCGCCTGCTGCCCGACTGGGAGTATGTGCGCTGCCGCCCGCAGCGCAATGCCGTGCACATCTGGACCGTCGACCGGCACCTGATCGAGACGGCCGTGCGCGCCTCGGGACTGACCCGCCAGGTCGGCCGCCCCGACCTCCTCCTGGTCGCCGCGCTCCTGCACGACATCGGCAAGGGCCGGCCCGGCGACCACTGCGTCGTGGGCGAGACCATCGCGCGGGACGTGGCGGGCCGCATCGGCTTCGGCCGTGACGACGTCGCCGTTCTCGCCACGCTCGTACGCCACCATCTGCTGCTCGTCGAGACGGCGACCCGGCGCGACCTGCAGGACCCGGCCACGGTGCGCGCGGTCGCCGAGGCGGTCGGCTCGCAGGGCACGCTGGACCTGCTGCACGCGCTGACCGAGGCGGACGCGTCGGCCACCGGGCCCGCGGCTTGGTCGTCCTGGCGCAGCGCGCTGGTGACCGACCTGGTCAAGCGGGTGTCGGCGCTGCTGGCCGGCGACGAGCCCGCCGACGTGGAGCCCGCCGTGCCCACCGCCGAGCAGGAGCGGCTCGCCCTCGAGGCCTTCCGCACGGGCGGCCCGGTCCTGGTGCTGCGTGCCCGGCCCGAGCCGCCGGCCGAGGAGCCGTCCGGCGAACCGGAGCCCCCCGGCGTGGAGCTGATCGTCGCCGTACCGGACCAACCCGGCGTGCTCCCAGCCGTGGCGGGCGTGCTGGCCGTGCACCGCCTCACGGTCCGTACGGCGGAACTACGGGCCCTGGACCTCCCGGACGGCGTCCCCGGCGCCCCGGTCCTGCTGCTCGACTGGCGGGTCGTGGCGGAGTACGGCTCGCTGCCGCAGGCGGCCAGGCTGCGCGCCGATCTCGTACGGGCCCTGGACAGCTCCCTGGACATCGCGGCACGCCTGACGGAACGGGACGCGGCCTACCCCCGCCGCCGGGGTGTGCAGGCACCCCCGCCGCGTGTGACGGTCGCCCCGGCGGCCTCCCGGCACGCGACCGTGATCGAGGTGCGCGCCCAGGACGCGCCGGGGCTGCTGTTCCGGATCGGGCAGGCTCTGGAGAAGTCGGGCGTACGGGTACGCAGTGCGCACATCAGTACGCTGGGCGCGAACGCGGTGGACGCCTTCTATGTGACGACGGGCGCGGGCGCGCCGCTGTCCGGGGAGGAGGCGGCGTCGGTGGCACGGGCGCTGGAGGAGACGCTGCGGGCGTGACCGTGTGGTCATGTCATGTGTGCACGTGACGGGGTCTTCGTAGCCGAGGGGCTGTTCCGGGCCGTCTCCTCGAGGCCGAGAGGGACGCAGGCTGTGCCCCGCGTCCGCAGGGTGGACGTCCCTTCCCGCTCGGCTCGGCGGGCGGGGACGAATTGCTTGCGCGGCCGGATACCCTGGAGGCAGCCCGAAACGACCCCGACTCCGAGGACCGACGCCGCCGTGTTCGACACCCTCTCCGACCGCCTCAGCGCGACTTTCAAAAACCTCCGCGGGAAAGGCCGGCTGAGCGAAGCGGACATCGACGCCACGGCGCGTGAGATCCGCATCGCGCTGCTCGAAGCCGACGTCGCCCTCCCTGTCGTGCGCACGTTCATCAAGAGCATCAAGGAGCGCGCCCTCGGCGTCGAGGTCTCCAAGGCGCTGAACCCCGCCCAGCAGGTCCTCAAGATCGTCAACGAGGAGCTGGTCACGATCCTCGGCGGCGAGACCCGCCGCCTTCGCTTCGCCAAGCAGCCCCCGACCGTGATCATGCTCGCCGGTCTGCAGGGTGCCGGTAAGACGACCCTCGCGGGCAAGCTCGCCAAGTGGCTCAAGGAGCAGGGTCACTCGCCGCTGCTGGTCGCCGCCGACCTCCAGCGCCCGAACGCGGTCAACCAGCTGAGCGTCGTCGCCGAGCGGGCGGGCGTGGCCGTCTTCGCGCCGGAGCCGGGCAACGGCGTCGGTGACCCGGTCAAGGTCGCCAAGGACTCCATCGACCACGCGAAGACCAAGGTCCACGACATCGTGATCGTGGACACCGCCGGCCGCCTCGGCATCGACCAGGAGATGATGCAGCAGGCCGCGGACATCCGGGACGCGATCGGCCCCGACGAGATCCTGTTCGTCGTCGACGCGATGATCGGTCAGGACGCCGTCAACACGGCGGAGGCCTTCCGCGACGGCGTCGGCTTCGACGGCGTGGTGCTCTCCAAGCTCGACGGTGACGCCCGCGGTGGTGCGGCACTGTCGATCCGCCAGATGACCGGCAAGCCGATCATGTTCGCGTCGAACGGTGAGAAGCTCGACGACTTCGACGCCTTCCACCCGGACCGGATGGCCTCCCGCATCCTCGACATGGGTGACCTGCTCACCCTGATCGAGCAGGCGGAGAAGACGTTCAGCCAAGAAGAGGCCGAGAAGATGGCCTCCAAGCTGGCGTCCAAGAAGGGCCAGGACTTCACGCTCGACGACTTCCTGTCCCAGATGGAACAGGTCAGGAAGATGGGCAGCATCAGCAAGCTGCTCGGCATGCTCCCGGGCATGGGCCAGATCAAGGACCAGATCAACAACTTCGACGAGCGGGACGTCGACCGTGTGTCCGCGATCATCAAGTCGATGACCCCGGGCGAACGCCAGGACCCGACGATCATCAACGGATCGCGCCGCGCCCGTATCGCCAAGGGTTCCGGTGTCGAGGTCAGCGCGGTGAAGAACCTGGTCGAGCGGTTCTTCGAAGCGCGCAAGATGATGTCCCGCCTGGCCCAGGGCGGCGGTATGCCGGGTATGCCGGGTATCCCGGGCATGGGCGGCGGCCCCGGTCGGACGAAGAAGCAGCCGAAGAAGGCCAAGGGCAAGCAGCGCTCCGGCAACCCGATGAAGCGCAAGCAGCAGGAGCTGGAGGCGGCGCAGCGCCGCGAGGCGGCGGCCCAGGGCTCCGGTGCCCTCGGCCTGCCGCAGCAGAGCGGCCAGGACTTCGAGCTGCCGGACGAGTTCAAGAAGTTCATGGGCTGACGGACATCGGTCACCCATGAGGCTGGGGGCGCCCTTCTCCACAAGGGCGCCCCCAGCGCGTGCCGGGCCCTGCCGCTTGCCGTACCGTCCGACGTATGAGCAATCCTGCTCCGCCACGCAAGACCCCGGACCAGCCGTGGCGCACCGAAGGCACCCCTCAGGAGCCGACCAGGCGGCCCGGCGGCAGGAGGATGCGCGGCAACTGGTGGGGTCTGATCGTCACCGCCGTGATCGTCTTTCTCCTCGCCAACGTCGCGCTGTCCTACTTCACCGAGGGCAACGAGCCGACGATCTCGTACACGGAGTTCAGCAGGCAGGTGACCGACGGCAACGTCACCAAGATCTACTCCAAGGGCGACGCGATCCAGGGTCAGCTCAGGAACGCGCAGCTCCAGCCGGGCGGCGGAAAGTACACCAAGTTCAAGACGCAGCGCCCGTCCTTCGCCGACGACAGGCTGTGGCAGAACCTGAGCAACCACCACGTCACGGTTACCGCGAAGCCGGTGGTGCAGGAGCGCAGCCTCCTGTCCAACCTGCTGCTCTCGCTGCTGCCCATGCTGATCCTGGTGGCGCTGTGGATCTTCATCACGCGGCGGGTGAGCTCGGGGCTGCACGCCGGGGGCATGCTGGGCCGCAAGGCGCCGCCCAAGCCGGTCGAACTGCAGCCGGGCACCGCTCGCACCACCTTCCGGGACGTGGCCGGCATCGACGAGGTCAAGGGCGAACTGGACGATGTCGTCGACTTCCTGGAGAACCCGGACGCCTACCGCAGGATGGGCGCGAAGATGCCCCGGGGTGTGCTGCTCACGGGCCCGCCGGGCACGGGCAAGACGCTGCTCGCGCGGGCGGTGGCGGGCGAGGCGGACGTGCCGTTCTTCTCCGCCTCCGCCTCCGAGTTCATCGAGATGATCGTCGGCGTCGGCGCCTCGCGCGTGCGCGAGCTGTTCGCAGAGGCCCGCAAGGTGGCCCCGTCGATCATCTTCATCGACGAGATCGACACGATCGGGCGGGCCCGGGGCGGCGGTGCCTCCATGGGCGGCCACGACGAGCGCGAGCAGACCCTCAACCAGATCCTCACCGAGATGGACGGCTTCTCCGGTTCAGAGGGCGTGGTCGTCATCGCGGCGACCAACCGCGCGGACATCCTGGACCCCGCGCTGACCCGGCCGGGCCGCTTCGACCGGGTGGTCCAGGTCGCGCCGCCGGATCGCGACGGCCGCGAGGCGATCCTGCGGATCCACACGAGACAGATCCCGCTCGCCCCGGACGTGGACCTGGCCCAGGTGGCCCGTACGACCCCGGGCATGACGGGCGCGGACCTGGCCAATCTCGCCAACGAGGCGGCGCTGCTGGCGGTCAAGCGGAGACAGGACCGCGTGACGCAGACGGATCTGTCCTGGGCGCTGGAGAAGGTACAGCTGGGTGCAGAACGTCCGCTGGTGATGCCGGAGGAGGAGCGCCGGCGCACCGCGTACCACGAAAGCGGTCACGCCCTGCTGGGCATGTTGCAGCCGGGCGCCGACCCGGTCCGCAAGGTCACGATCGTGCCGCGCGGCCGGGCGCTCGGAGTGACGCTGTCGACCCCCGAGGCCGACAGGTACGCGTATACGGAGGAGTATCTGCGCGGCCGCATCATCGGCGCCCTGGGCGGCATGGCCGCGGAACAGGTGGTCTACGAGGTCGTCACCACGGGCTCGGAGAGCGACCTCGAACAGGTCACCAACATCGCCCGCGGCATGGTCGCCCGCTGGGGTATGAGCGAACGGGTGGGCCGTCTGTCGGCCCTTCCGACCGACGCGCAGCAAACCTACGGTCTGGCGGCGGCCCCGCAGACGCTGGACGTGATCGAGGACGAGATGCGTCGCATCGTGGACGACTGCTACGAGGAGGCCTGCCGCAAACTCCGCGAGCACAGAAGCCAGTTGGACGCGCTGGCGGAGGCGCTTTTGGTCAACGAGACGCTGGAGGAAGCGGAGGCGTACCGGATCGCCGGGATCCTGCGCGCAAGGAAGGACGACTGAGCACCCGGGCGTCAGCGGGAGGGGCGCGATCGCTCAGGGGGTGCGCGCGATCAGGTAGCGGAACACATTCGGCATCCACACCGTCCCGTCCGCCCGCCGGTGCGGGTGCAGTGCCTCCGTCAGCTCCTTGTCGACCTGCGCCTGGTCCGTGGCCTCGACGGCCGCGTCGAAGAGCCCGGACGACAGCATGCCCCGCATCGCGCTGTCCATGTCGGCGTACCCGAAGGGGCAGGCGACCCGCCCCGACCCTTCCGGACGGAGCCCGCAGCGTTGTGCGGCCTCCTCCAGGTCGTCGCGGCGTGCCCGGCGCAGGCCGCCCCCACCGCGCAGGGGATCGGCCAGTTTGGTGGCGACGCGCAGCACGGACGAGGTGCTGCACCGCTCCGGCGGACCCCATCCGACGAGCACCACGGGCGTTCCGCGTTCGGTGAGCGGTGTGGCCGCCGCGAGCCGTTCCTCAAGACCCTCGATATCACCGGTCGCGCACCCGGCCGGCTCGAAGACGGTCAGCAGGTTGTACGCCGGCTCAGCGGGGGCGGGCGCCGCGTCCCGCGGGGAGCCTTCGATGATCCGGGCGGTCGCACGCGCGGCGTGCCCGGGCCGCAGCCGCTCGCGGGCGAGGGCCAGCCGTTCTCGGGCGCCGGAGTCGACACCGGTGACCGAGGCACCCCGGGAAGCGGCCAGCAGCAGCGCGAGGCCCGCGCCGCACCCGAGCCCGAGCAGCCGTGTCCCGCGGCCCACCTCCAGCCGTTCGTGGACGGCCTCGTAGAGCGGTACGAGCATCCGCTCCTGTATCTCGGCCCAGTCACGCGCGCGTGCACTCCGGTCCACGCCAAGAGCCGGTCCCGTCCGGGGGAGGTGCTGCCGTACGCCCGCAGGTGTCATCGAAAGCGCCCCAATCCGCCGAGAGTTGACGCTGACCCCGTATGTCAGGAAACTCCGCGCCCGTCGTGGCGTCCAGGGGGTGTGCCGCACTCCTTGTGAGCGGGGTGTGCGCCCCGACTCACTGCCGGGTGACAAAAAACGCACGGCGCGGGGAGGTGTCCCCGTACCATCGCGCCATGTCCAAGGCACCCGTTCTCACTCCCCGTGCGGAAGACTTCCCGCGCTGGTACCAGGATCTGATCAACAAGGCCGAACTGGCCGACAACGGGCCAGTACGCGGCACCATGGTCATCCGACCGTACGGGTACGGGCTGTGGGAGCGGATGCAGGCGGAGATGGACCGCCGCATCAAGGAGACGGGCACCCAGAACGCGTACTTCCCGCTGCTGATCCCCCAGTCGTACCTCACCCGGGAGGCCGACCACGTCGAGGGCTTCGCGCCGGAACTCGCCGTGGTCACGCACGGGGGCGGCAAGGAGCTGGAGGAGCCCGCGGTCGTTCGCCCCACCTCCGAGACCATCATCAACGAGTACTTCTCGAAGTGGGTGCAGAGCTACCGTGACCTGCCGCTGCTGATCAACCAGTGGGCCAACGTAGTCCGTTGGGAACTCAGGCCGCGGCTCTTCCTGCGCACCTCCGAATTCCTGTGGCAGGAGGGCCACACCGCGCACGCCACGTACGAGGAGGCCCGGGACTTCGCCGCTCACATCCAGCGGAACGTCTACGGGGACTTCCTGGAGCACGTCCTCGCCGTGGACTTCGTCTCCGGTCGCAAGACGGCCAAGGAGCGGTTCGCCGGCGCCCTCAACACCCTCACGCTCGAAAGCATGATGGGTGACGGCAAGGCCCTCCAGATGGCCACCAGCCACGAACTGGGCCAGAACTTCGCCAAGGCGTTCAACACCCGGTATCTGTCGAAGGACGGCGTCCAGGAGTATGTCTGGCAGACCTCCTGGGGCTCCACCACTCGCATGATCGGTGCCCTGGCGATGACGCACGGTGATGACAACGGCCTGCGGATCCCGCCGCGCCTGGCACACATTCAAGCCGTTGTTCTGGCGATCAAGGGCGATGATGCGGTTCTGGCCAAGGTCCGCGAACTCTCGGACCGGCTGAAGGCAGCCGGTCTCCGTGTGCACGTCGACGACCGCACCGACATCCCCTTCGGCCGTCGCGCCGTCGACTGGGAACTCAAGGGCGTGCCGGTACGCATCGAGATCGGCCCCCGTGACCTGGCGGGCGGCACGGCGATGCTGGCCCGCCGCATCCCGGGCGGCAAGGAGCCGGTGGCGATCGACTCGCTCGTCCATGTGCTTCCCGGGACCCTCGAAGAGGATCAGGCGCTCCTGCTGAAGCAGTCGCGCGAGCGCCGCGAGTCCCGTACGACGGATGTGTCGACGATCGACGAGGCCGTCGAGGCGACCTCCGCGGGCGGCTGGGCGCGCATCCCCTGGGCCGTCCTCGGCGAGGACGGCGAGGCCAAGCTGGCGGAGCACGCGGTGACCGTACGGTGTCTGGTCGCCGAGGACGGGGCGGTTCCCGACGCTGACGACGCACCGGGTAACGTCGCTGTAGTCGCGCGCGCTTACTGAGCTTCGCGTACCGGGACTGCGTACACGGGGCTGTGCATGCCGCTTGGAGCAGGCGACCGAAAGGCCTCTTGCGCATCGGGGGACCACAGGTCCCCCGATGCGCTGACCTCGTGTACACGGCAGGACGTACGCATGTGTACGCACCATCTTGGTACGAGCTGCGAGGCTTCTCCGCAGTTCGGCGCACCCGCCCTCGTCAGGACGCATCAGCGGCAACTGGCGGGAACGTGCAAATTTATTTGGGATGCCCCGGAATAGGAACACGGGAGCACCCAGGCTCGTTGTCATTACGTGAGCACGACACCACCTGTTCTCGCCGCAGAGCTGGCGCAGGCGTGGGCCGATATTCAACGGCACCACCCCGAGCTGCCGGATCTTGCCGCGCCCGAATCCCTGATCGGAGAGTCGTCGTCCGCCTGTGGGCACGAACTCTCTTTCGAGCGACTGCTCCATGAGGCAGTCCATGGCATCGCCGCCGCCCGCGGGGTCCGCGACACCTCCCGCGCCGGCCGCTATCACAACCGCAGATTCCTCGCGATCGCCGAGGAGTTGGGTCTGGACCACCCCGAGGAACCGCACCCCAGCAGCGGCTTCTCCCTGGTCACGCTCAACCCCGAGGCGAAGCGGCGCTACCGCCCGACGATCGAGCGGCTCCAGCGCGCACTGAAGGCCCACTCGGCGGCGACCGCCGCGGACACGGCCCGCACCTTCCGGGGCCCGGCCGCCCGGCATGGCTCCTCCGGGGGCGGTGTCCGCGTCAAGGCCGTCTGCGACTGCGGTCGCAACGTCCGCGTGGTCCCGTCGGTCCTGGCCCAGGCCCCGATCGTGTGCGGCGGCTGCGGGAAGCCGTTCCGCATCCCGGAGCCGGTGGGAGCGGCGGCGAGCTGAGGTACGGCTGCTCGTGGCAGCCGTACCTCGTTTCGTCGCGGCCGTGACGGCACCCTGCGTGCGCCGGGTGAGGTGATCCACGCTCGGGACCTCGGCGCCGGGTGCCTCTCAGTCATGCCCGGGTGCATCCCTCGCGGTCGGGACGCCGGCAGCGTGTGGCACAATGGTCAGCTGTACTCGACAGCCGCATAGGACCCCTCTCTCCTCCGGCTGACGCGTCCATCGGGCACTCGGGTACCGCAACCCCACGCGGCTGACCCGCCGTGCCCTACCACGTCAAATCCAGGAGAACCCACTCCCGTGGCAGTCAAGATCAAGCTGAAGCGTCTGGGCAAGATCCGTTCGCCTCACTACCGCATCGTCGTCGCCGACTCCCGCACCCGCCGTGACGGCCGTGCGATCGAGGAGATCGGCAAGTACCACCCGACGTACAACCCCTCGGTCATCGAGGTCAACGCCGAGCGCGTGGCGTACTGGCTCTCCGTCGGCGCCCAGCCGACCGAGCCCGTGCTCGCCATCCTGAAGAAGACCGGCGACTGGCAGAAGTTCAAGGGCGAGCCCGCCCCGGCGCCGCTGCTGGTGGCCGAGCCCAAGGCGGCGCGTCCGTCGTTCGAGGCTCTTGGCGGCGAGGACCAGGGCAAGGGTGAGGCGATCACCCAGAAGAAGAAGGCCGAGAAGAAGGACGAGGCTGCCGCTGAGTCCTCCGAGTCGACCGAGGCCTGAGCATGCTCGAAGAGGCGCTCGAGCACCTCGTGAAGGGCATCGTCGACAACCCTGACGATGTGCAGGTGGCCTCGCGCAACCTGCGCCGCGGGCGCGTACTGGAGGTCCGGGTCCACCCCGACGACCTCGGCAAGGTGATCGGTCGCAACGGCCGCACCGCACGCGCCCTGCGCACCGTCGTGGGCGCCATCGGCGGCCGTGGTGTCCGCGTCGACCTCGTCGACGTGGACCACGTCCGCTGAACGCATCGCAGCACCGGCTCGGGCCGGGGAGGGCCAGTGGGCCGTCCCCGGCCCGTAGTCGTACGACAGGAGATCTTCAGAAGTGCAGCTGGTAGTCGCACGGATCGGCCGCGCCCATGGCATCAAGGGCGAGGTCACCGTTGAGGTACGCACCGACGAGCCGGAGCTCAGACTCGCCCCCGGCGCGGTACTGGCCACCGATCCCGCATCCGCGGGTCCGCTCACCATCGAAACCGGCCGGGTACACAGCGGACGTCTGCTCCTGCGCTTCGAAGGCGTCCGGGACCGCAACGCCGCCGAGGCCCTCCGCAACACCCTCCTGATCGCCGAGATCGATCCGGCGGAACTCCCCGAGGGTGAGGACGAGTACTACGACCATCAGTTGATGGACCTTGATGTCGTGACCGTGGACGGCGTGGAGATCGGCCGGATCACCGAGATCTCACACCTGCCCTCCCAGGACCTGTTCGTGGTGGAGCGCCCGGACGGGACCGAGGTTCTGATCCCGTTCGTCCAGGAGATCGTCACCGAGATCGACCTGGAGGAGCAGCGGGCGGTCATCGACCCGCCGCCGGGCCTGATCGACGACAGGGCAGAGATCGCGTCCTCGCGGGAAGAGGCGTAATGCGGCTCGACGTCGTCACGATCTTCCCCGAGTACCTGGAACCGCTGAACGTCTCCCTCGTCGGCAAGGCACGCGCACGGGGGCAGCTGGACGTCCACGTGCACGATCTGCGTTCCTGGACACACGACCGCCACCACACCGTCGACGACACCCCGTACGGCGGCGGCCCCGGCATGGTCATGAAGACCGACCCCTGGGGCGAGGCCCTGGACGACCTCCTGGCCGACGGGTACGAGGCCGGCTCCCGTGCGCCCGCCCTGATCGTGCCGACCCCCAGCGGGCGCCCCTTCACCCAGGAGCTCGCCGTCGAGCTGTCCGAACGTCCGTGGCTGGTCTTCACCCCGGCCCGCTACGAGGGCATCGACCGCCGCGTCATCGACGAGTACGCGACCCGGATGCCCGTGTACGAGGTGTCCATCGGCGACTACGTCCTCGCCGGAGGCGAGGCGGCCGTCCTCGTCGTCACGGAGGCGGTGGCCCGGCTGCTGCCGGGCGTCCTGGGCAACGCCGAGTCCCACCGGGACGACTCCTTCGCCCCCGGCGCGATGGCGAACCTCCTCGAAGGGCCCGTCTACACCAAACCGCCCGAGTGGCGCGGCCGGGAGATCCCCGAGGTGCTGCTCAGCGGTCACCACGGCAGGATCGCCCGCTGGCGCCGGGACGAGGCGCTTCGGCGTACGACGGCCAACCGGCCGGACCTCATCGAGCGCTGCGACCCCTCCGCCTTCGACAAGAAGGACCGCGAGATGCTCTCCATCCTGGGCTGGGCGCCGGATCCGGAGGGAAAGTCGTACGGCCGATTTTGGCGCAGGCCAGAGGGCGTGGAAGAATAGCGAGCTGTTGTCCGCTGTCCGGTGTGCGCCCCTGCCACAGGGGGACACGACGCCCGCCCCGACGCGGCCGACGATTCCTTCCGAGAACCTACCTTCCGTCGATGACCTGTGGCATTGGCGAAGAAAGCAGACGAAATGTCTCACCTGCTCGACTCCGTCGACGCCGCGTCGCTGCGCAGCGATGTCCCGGCCTTCCGTCCGGGTGACACCGTCAACGTGCACGTCCGCGTCATCGAGGGCAACCGCTCCCGTGTGCAGCAGTTCAAGGGCGTGGTGATCCGCCGCCAGGGTTCCGGCGTGCGCGAGACCTTCACGGTCCGCAAGGTCTCCTTCTCCGTCGGCGTCGAGCGCACCTTCCCGGTGCACACCCCGATCGTGGAGAAGATCGAGCTGGTCACCAAGGGTGACGTGCGCCGCGCCAAGCTGTACTACCTGCGCGAGCTGCGCGGCAAGGCGGCGAAGATCAAGGAGAAGCGCGAGAACTGAGTTCTCGTCCGGGCGAACCGGTCGGCGTGTATGGGGGCCGGATAGCATCTGGCCCCTATGGACACCGAAGCACAGCACACGGAGCGCGACCGCTCCTCCGACTCCGCCGATTCCGAGGAAACCTCGGACACGGCGGGCTCGGAGGGACGGTCGCGCTTCGCGTTGGTGTCCCGGATCGCCGACTGGCTGCCCGGTGGCCGGATCACCCTGACCGCGCTGGTCTGTCTGCTGTTCCTCCTTCTGCTCGGCACGTTCGTGGTGCAGCCGTTCGGTATCCCCAGCGGCTCGATGGAGCGCGGACTGAGGGTCGGGGACCGCGTGCTCGTCAACAAGTTGGCGTACCGTTTCGGATCGAAGCCGCAGCGGGGAGACGTCGTCGTCTTCGACGGCACCGGGTATTTCGGGGACGCCGACTACATCAAGCGGGTGGTCGGTGTGGGTGGAGACCATGTGGTCTGCTGCGACACGAAGGGGAGGCTCGAGGTGAACGGCCGGGCGGTCGACGAGTCGTCGTTTCTGTATCCCGGGGACAACCCGTCCGACGTCGCCTTCGACGTCGTCGTGCCCGACGGCACCCTCTTCGTGCTCGGCGACCACCGCCGCCACTCCAGCGACTCCCGTGACCACCTTGGCTCGCCGGGCGGCGGCATGATCCCCGTCGGTGCCGTGATCGGCAGGGCCGACTGGATCGCGTGGCCCTCCGCGCGCTGGCAGCACCTCACGCGTCCGGGTGGCTACGCGCGCGTGCCCGCCGCGGACGGCGCCCATGGGTAACCGCGGCAAAGCGCGCCGCACTCGGCGCGCCGCGAGTGGCGGTTCCACCGGGCGCAGCCGGGCCGAGCGGCGCAAGCTCCAGCGAAAGGTCAAGCGCAAAAGGAGGCGTTCCGCGGTCAAGGAGATACCTCTTCTGGCCGGCGTCGCCGTCCTCATAGCCTTGGTCCTGAAGACCTTCCTGGTGCAGGCCTTCGTGATCCCGTCGGGCTCCATGGAGAACACGATCCAGGTCGGCGACCGTGTCCTCGTCGACAAGCTGACCCCCTGGTTCGGCTCCAAGCCGCAGCGCGGCGACGTCGTCGTCTTCAGGGACCCCGGCCACTGGCTCGCGGGCGAGCAGACAGCCAAGAAGGACGACCCCGTCGTCGTCAAGCAGATCAAGGAAGGGCTCACCTGGATCGGCCTGCTGCCCTCCGACAACGACCGGGACCTCATCAAGCGGGTCGTGGCGGTCGGAGGTGACACGGTCAAGTGCTGTGATGCGCAGGGGCGTGTCACCGTCAACGGTGTGCCACTGAACGAGTCCTACATTCACCCGGGGAACAAACCTTCCGACCTGACGTTCTCGGTGACCGTTCCGCCGGGCCGTCTATGGGTCATGGGTGACCATCGCGACAACTCGGCCGACTCCCGCTATCACCGCACCGAGGCGTTCGGCGGTACCGTCTCGGAGAAGTCAGTCGTCGGCCGCGCCATGGTCATCGTCTGGCCCGTCGGGCACTGGACGCGCCTGGAGGAGCCGGACACGTATGCGTCGGTACCGAGCGGGTCGACCACCGCACTGGGACCGTCGCATAGGGTGGCCTCCGCGGATCGATACGGATTGATCCCCCTCCCGAGCCCTGCGGAACTCCCGCTCGTTATGGGAGTGGTGGGCCTGCGTCGACTGGGGCGCCGGCGGCGGTACGGAGTGAGGAGTGGATGTGGGGGATTTGGCGGTCGGCGCACGGTCCGGACACGACGGCCCCGAGGAGAAGCCAGAGCGACCAGGCGAGGCGGCTTCTCCGACCGAAGACCACGTCGGCTCCGGGAACGGTCCCTCGGACGGTGGCACGCAGGAGAGCGACGAGAAGGACCGCCCGCCGAAGAATCAGCGCTCCTTCTGGAAGGAACTTCCGCTCCTCATCGGCATCGCGCTGGTGCTCGCGCTGCTGATCAAGACGTTCCTGGTACAGGCGTTCTCGATCCCCTCGGACTCGATGCAGGACACCCTCCAGCAGGGTGACCGCGTCCTGGTCGACAAGCTGACCCCGTGGTTCGGCTCCGAGCCTTCGCGCGGTGAGGTCGTCGTCTTCCATGATCCGGACAACTGGCTGGTGGGCGAGCCCACCGCCAACCCGAACGCCCTCCAGACGGCCCTGAGCTGGATCGGCCTGATGCCGTCCGCTGAGGAGAAGGACCTGATCAAGCGGGTCGTCGGCGTCGCCGGTGACACCATCGAGTGCAAGGGCACCGGCCCGCTGATGGTCAACGGCCACGCGCTGAACGAGCCGTATGTGTACCCGGGCAACACCCCGTGCACCGTCGACACGGACGGCGGCCAGTTCAAGGTCACGGTGCCCCCGGGCAAAATCTGGGTCATGGGCGACCACCGGCAGAACTCGCTGGACTCCCGCTACCACCAGAAGGACAAGGACCAGGGCTTCGTGCCCGTGGACAACGTCGTGGGCCGCGCCATCGTGATCGCCTGGCCGCCCACCCGCTGGAACACGTTGCCGATCCCGGACACCTTCGACCAGAACCTCGGCACGATCGTGCCCGGAACGCTCGGCATGGTGGGCGCGGTGCCGCTGGTGCTGTGGCGCAGGCGCCGTCTCACCACGCGCCTCACGGCCGAAAACCCGAGGGTTTCTGGCCACGGTACCGCCGGGTAGGGTGCCGTCCCAGATCGCCGATCTTCCGTGGCCCGGCAGCGGGCCACGGGGTCGATTCTCCGACCTGGGGGAGCACTGGCATGAGCAGGACTGGTCGTACAGAAGAGGGCCGCGGACGGCTCGGCAGCATACTGTCGGGGCTGGCCGTGGCCCTCGGCTGTGTGCTCTTCTTCGGCGGGTTCGGCTGGGGTGCGATCGTCTACCGGCCGTACACCGTGCCGACCGACTCCATGTCGCCCACCATCGTCGCCGGTGACCGGGTCCTCGCCCAGCGCGTCGACGACGCCGACGTCCGGCGCGGCGATGTCGTCGTCTTCAAGCAGAAGAGCTGGGGCGACATGCCCATGGTCAAGCGGGTCGTGGCGGTCGGGGGCGACACGGTCGCCTGCTGCACCGACGGCAGGCTGACCGTCAACGGCAAGCAGATCCAGGAGTCGTACCTGGCCAAGGGCCAGGAAGCGGAATGGAAGAAGATCCCCACGATCACGGTCCCCCAGGGCAGGCTGTTTCTGCTCGGCGACGAGCGCGTCGGCTCCCTCGACTCCACGGCCCACCTCACCGAGGCCTTCAGCGGCACTGTGGCGCGCAGCGCGGTGGACGCCCGCGTGGACGCCGTGGCGTGGCCGATGAACGGCATGCTGGACCGCCCGACGGGCTTCGAGGCACTGGGCCCGATCTCGTCGCCCGGCCCCCTGCGGCTCATCCTCGGCGCGATCGTGGCAGGCGCGGTGCTCGTGTTGGGCGGCGCGGCGTACGGCCCGATCGCCCAGCGCGCGGGCAGGAAGCGCCGTACCACGCGGACGGAGCCGGCCGGTGTCCGCTGAGGCGTCCTCGCCCGCGGCCCCGTACGAGCCGTCCGGGGCCGCCGTGGGTCAGGGCGGGGCACAGGACACGTACGAAGGCGGGCTTCGCCGGGTGGCGCGGGTGGTGCTGCTCGACCCGCAGGACCGCATCCTGCTGCTGCACGGCCACGAGCCGGACGATCCGGCGGACGACTGGTGGTTCACCCCTGGAGGGGGACTGGAAGGCGACGAGACGCGCGCACAGGCCGCGCTGCGCGAACTGGCCGAGGAGACCGGTATCACGGACGTCGAACTGGGCCCGGTGCTGTGGCAGCGCAGGTGCTCCTTCCCGTTCGCCGGCCGCCGCTGGGACCAGGACGAGTGGTACTACCTGGCCCGAACGACCCAGACGGCCACGGCGGCGCAGAGCCTGACGGACCTGGAAAAGCGCAGCGTCGTCGGAGCACGGTGGTGGACGTGCCGGGAACTGGCCGCGGCACATGAGACCGTGTACCCGACGAGACTCGCCGAGCTGCTGCGCACGCTGTTCGACGAAGGCCCTCCGGCCAGGCCCGAGGTCCTCGACACCGAAATCGTCTAGGGGCTTGCGGGACTGGCGCACAATGGTGGGATCGCACGGCTGAAGGGGAACATGCCATGAGCGCCGAGGACCTCGAGAAGTACGAGACCGAGATGGAGCTGAAGCTCTACCGGGAGTACCGCGATGTCGTCGGTCTGTTCAAATACGTGATCGAGACTGAACGGCGTTTCTACCTCACCAACGACTACGAGATGCAGGTGCACTCGGTCCAGGGCGAGGTGTTCTTCGAGGTGTCCATGGCGGACGCCTGGGTGTGGGACATGTACCGGCCCGCTCGCTTCGTGAAACAGGTACGGGTCCTCACATTCAAGGACGTGAACATCGAGGAGCTGAACAAGAGCGATCTGGAGCTGCCGGGCGGGTGACGGGTGAGGCTGTCACCCGTGTGGACGGGTGGGGACATCTCCGTGAGGACGGGGCGTCCCCACTCCTGTGGGTGACGGAGTTGTCCACAATCGCTGAGTCGTCCACCGAGATCCACTTCGTGGAGCCGGATGCGTGACGGTTGGCGCCGGAGGTGGTGCCGACATGAACACATATCTGGCACGTAGCGCAGTAGGCAGGTACGGCGAGGAGTTGGCCGCCCGGCGACTGACCGGGGCCGGGATGACGGTCCTGGAGCGCAACTGGCGCTGCGGCAGGAGCGGCGAGATCGACATCGTGGCCCGGGACGGCGACGTCCTGGTCGTCTGCGAGGTGAAGACCCGCAGACGCGGCTGTTTCGAGCATCCGATGGCCGCCGTGACGCCGGTGAAGGCCGAGCGGCTGCGCTCTCTCGCCGAGCGCTGGATCCAGGCGCACGGCGGGGCGCCACCGGGCGGGGTCCGCGTCGACGTGGTCGGCGTGATCCTGCCCGACCGAGGGGCCCCGGTGGTCGAGCACGCGCGGGGGGTGGCGTGATGGGCTTCGCGCGTACGTGTTCCGTGGCCCTGGTCGGCGTCGAGGGCGTGGTGGTCGAGGTCCAGGCCGACCTCGAACCGGGCGTGGCGGCCTTCGCGCTGGTCGGACTGCCCGACAAGAGCCTGACGGAGAGCCGCGACCGGGTACGGGCGGCGGTGGTCAACTCGGGCGGCGAGTGGCCGCAGAAGAAGCTCACGGTCGGGCTGAGTCCCGCCTCCGTGCCCAAGGCAGGAAGCGGATTCGACCTCGCCGTAGCCTGCGCCGTGCTCGGTGCCGCGGAGCGGATCGACCCGCGGGTGCTCGCCGACATCGTGATGATCGGCGAGTTGGGCCTGGACGGCCGGGTGCGGCCCGTCCGGGGCATCCTGCCGGCGGTACTGGCCGCGGCGGACGCGGGCTACGAGCAGGTGGTCGTGCCGGAGTGCGCCGCCTCCGAGGCGTCGCTGGTACCCGGCGTGTCCGTGCTCGGTGTGCGCAGCCTGCGCCAGTTGATCGCCGTCCTCGCGGACGAGCCCGTACCCGACGAGGAGCCCGACGATCAGGGCTCCCCGGGCCCGCTCCTCGCCGGTCTGCGCGTACCGGGCGCCGGCGCGGCCACGGGGATGCGCAGCGTGGGCGCCCCGCAGCCCGACCAGGGGCATGACCTCGCCGACGTCGTGGGCCAGACCTCCGCGCGCACGGCGGTGGAGGTGGCCGCGGCGGGCGGACACCACCTGTTCCTGGAAGGGCCGCCCGGCGCCGGGAAGACGATGCTCGCGGAGCGGCTGCCCGCCGTCCTGCCCCGGCTCAGCCGGGAGGAGTCGCTGGAGGTCACGGCGGTTCACTCGGTGGCTGGCCTGCTTCCCCCGGGCAAGCCCCTGATCGACGTGGCCCCCTACTGCGCCCCGCACCACTCGGCCACCATGCAGGCCCTCGTCGGCGGCGGCCCCAATGTCGCCCGGCCCGGCGCCGTGTCGCTCTCTCATCGAGGGATCCTCTTTTTGGACGAAACTCCAGAGTTCAGCAGCCACGCCCTCGACGCGCTACGGCAGCCCCTGGAGTCGGGGCACGTCGTGATCGCGCGCAGCGCGGGCGTCGTGCGGTTCCCGGCGAAGTTCCTGATGGTGCTCGCGGCCAACCCCTGTCCCTGCGGCCGATTCTCGCAGCGCGACACCCTGTGCGAATGCCCGCCCTCGGCGGTCCGTCGCTATCAGGCCCGGCTCTCCGGCCCGCTCCTGGACCGGGTGGATCTTCGGGTGGAGGTGGACTCCGTCAGCCGCGCCGCGCTCACCGGGCGCGGCGCTCGGGGCGAGTCCACCGCAACGGTGGCCGACCGGGTGCGTGAGGCCAGGCAGAGGGCGGCGGCACGCCTTGCGGGCACCCCGTGGCGGACCAACAGCGAAGTGCCGGGGCGGGAGCTGCGCACCCGCTGGCGCGCCGCGAGCGGAGCGATGGACGAGGCCGAGCGCAGTCTGGAGCGGGGCGTGTTGACGGCCCGGGGGCTGGACCGGGTGCTGCGCGTGGCCTGGACCGTGGCGGACCTCGTGGGCCACGACCGGCCGGAGGCCTCGCACGTCGCCCTGGCGCTGCAACTGCGCACCGGGGTTCCGAGGGGCGTGCCGATGGCCATCGGGGCGCTGACATGAGCGGGAAGCTCGCTCCGGACGGCGAATGCTTCGCCCGGATGCTCCTCACCCGGGTCATCGAGCCCGGAGACGAGGTGGCAGGGCGCTGGCTGCGTGAACGCGGCGCCGAGGAGGTGGTCCGGCGGCTGCGCGAGGGCGGGAGGCGGCTGCCGGGGGTGACGGACAAGCGATGGGCCGGGATGCGGGCGCGAGCCGTGCGGGCCGAGCCGGAGCGGGACCGGGCCGCGGCGGGGGAGGCAGGGGTGCGATTCGTGTGCCCCGGCACGACCGAGTGGCCGGTGCAGCTCGACGACCTCGGTGACGGCCGGCCCGTCGGGCTCTGGGTGCGCGGGCGGCCCAGTCTGCGGATGTGGGCCCTCAGGTCCGTCGCGGTCGTGGGGGCGCGCGCCTGCACCGAGTACGGGGCGCACACGGCGGCCGACCTCGGCGCGGGGCTCGCGGAGCGCGGCTGGGTGGTGGTCTCCGGCGGAGCGTACGGCGTGGACGGCGCCGCCCACCGGGGCGCACTCGCGGCCGGCGGCGCCACCATCGCCGTGCTGGCCTGCGGTGTCGATCGGCCTTATCCGCGCGGCCACACCGAGTTGATCAGCAGGATCGCACACCAGGGGCTCGTCGTCGGGGAGTTACCGCCGGGCGACCATCCGACACCGAACAGATTCATCCTCAGAAACCGTGTGATCGCGGCCCTCACTCGGGGCACCGTGGTCGTCGAGGCGGCCTACCGCAGCGGCGCGCTGGTCACGGCACGCGCGGCGCAGCGGCTGGGCCGGTACGCGATGGGTGTGCCCGGACCGGTGACCAGCGGACTCTCGGCCGGTGTGCACGAATTGCTGCGCGGGGACGCCGTGCTGGTCTCCGACGCCGCGGATGTCGTCGAACTGGTCGGACAGATGGGCGAGCTGGCCCCGGAGCGGCGCGGGCCTCTCCTGCCGCGCGATCTGCTCGACCCCGCCGCCACCCAGGTGCTCGCGGCGCTGCCGGCCGGTGGCACCGCCGCGGCGGACGAGATCGCCCGTGAGGCGGGGACGACGGCCGACGACGTGGTCGGGAGACTGTACGAACTCCGATCACTTGGATTTGTCGAACGACACGGCGACGGCTGGAAGTTGACACGCCAGGCGACGATCCCCGTCCAGCCGGATCACGGTCGGTGTTGACCGAGCGTGATCGGCCGTCCGGGCGACCCCCGACAGCCTTGGCAATTCCCGTAGTTGACCGCCCCGGACATCACACAGGGCTATTCGTGCGCGCCCGGCGGAAGCTCCGCCACACCCGTTCGCGCACGGGTGATCCCCAGTCCTTCGCACACTGCGACACCGCAGTCACGCTACGCTCACGAGGTTCCGACGCAGACAGGCGTCTCCACATCAGACCGACAGCTCACCCAGGTATCCCCAGTTCACAGCAGAACGGCACAAGGCGACGAATGCCTCAGCACACCTCCGGGTCCGACCGGTCGGCGCATCCCCCAGCCGCCCGCGACGGCGGCACCGTGCGCCCGCCCGCTCCCTCGACGCTCGACGAGCTGTGGCGGTCGTACAAGGAGACGGGGGACGAGCGGTTGCGGGAGCAGCTGATCCTGCACTACTCGCCGCTGGTGAAGTACGTGGCGGGCCGGGTGAGCGTGGGGCTGCCGGCCAATGTGGAACAGGGGGACTTCGTCTCCTCGGGGGTGTTCGGACTGATCGACGCGATCGAGAAGTTCGACATCGACCGGGAGATCAAGTTCGAGACGTACGCCATCACGCGGATCCGCGGCGCGATGATCGACGAGCTGCGGGCGCTGGACTGGATTCCGCGGTCGGTACGGCAGAAGGCACGCAACGTGGAGCGGGCGTACGCGACCTTGGAGGCGAGGCTGCGGCGGACGCCGTCGGAGGGGGAGGTGGCGGCGGAGATGGGGATCGGCGTGGAGGAGCTCCACGCCGTCTTCAGCCAGCTCTCGCTCGCGAACGTGGTGGCGCTGGAAGAACTGCTGCATGTGGGGGGCGAGGGCGGAGACCGGCTGAGCCTCATGGACACCCTTGAGGACACGGCTGCGGACGACCCGGTGGAGGTCGCCGAGGACCGGGAGCTGCGGCGGTTCCTGGCGCGGGCGATCAACACGTTGCCCGAGCGGGAGAAGACCGTTGTCACGCTGTACTACTACGAGGGCCTCACGCTTGCCGAGATCGGGAATGTGCTGGGAGTGACCGAGAGCCGGGTCAGTCAGATCCACACCAAGTCCGTTCTGCAACTGCGGGCGAAGCTGGCCGGCTTCGGGCGCTGACGCGACGACGGCAAGCCGGCCGGTACGCCTGGCGGGCGGTGCCCGGGAGGGGTGTACGGAGCGCGGGCGGCTCCCGTCGGCGGCGGTCGGTCCGTACAGTGTTGGGGTGCCTAGGATTCGAGCGGCCTCTGTGGCCGAGCACCGGTCGATGCAGCGAGCCGCCCTGCTGGACGCGGCACGGTCCCTGCTGTCCGAGGGGGGTACGGAGGCGCTGACGTTCCCCGCCCTTGCCGAGCGGACGGGCCTCGCGCGCTCCTCCGTCTACGAGTATTTCCGCTCCCGAGCGGCCGTCGTCGAGGAACTGTGTGCGGTCGACTTCCCCGTCTGGGCGGCCGAGGTCGGGGCGGCGCTGGCCGCAGCGGACGGCCCCGAAGCGAAGGTCGAGGCCTATGTGCGCCGGCAGTTGGCGCTCGTGGGGGACCGGCGGCACCGGGCCGTGGTCGCCATTTCGGCGAGCGAGCTGGACGCCGGGGCTCGCGAGAAGATCCGCGCGGCGCACGGCGGACTCGTGGCGATGATCGTCGAGGTCCTGGGCGAGATCGGACACGATGAGCCCCGGCTGGCGGCGATGCTGCTCCAGGGCGTGGTCGACGCGGCGGTGCGGCGTATCGAGCTGGGTGCCGCGGAGGATCCGGCCACCATCACCGAGGCGGCGGTCGCGATGGCTCTGCGGGGCGTCCGGGGCTGAGCGCCGCACCGGGCACGGCGTACGACCGCTGGGCGTCATTCCCGCGGCACCGGTACCCGGTTCACCCGCAGCAGGCGGGCCGGGCCCCCGTGCAGCAGCCATGGCGGCAGCAGCGACAACGGGTTCAGATACGTCTCCCCCCTGCGCAGGCCCCAGTGCAGGCACGATGCGGCGCAGTGGGACACGGGCGGTTCCAGTACGCCCAGCACCTCGCCCGGAGCAACCTCGTCGCCGCTCTGCACGGACGCGCGGACCGGTTCGTAAGTCGTCCGCAGCGGGGGGTCGCCGGTGCCCGTCAGGTCGACGGAGACCGCGCCCCGCCCCGCCACCCTTCCCGCGAAGATCACCCGGCCGGCGGCGACCGCCCGGACCGGATCGCCCGCAGCAGCAGCCAGGTCCACGCCGCGGTGGCCCGGGCCGTACGCGGTCGCCGGGGGTTCCCAGCCCCGCAGGGCCACAGGGCGAGCGCCCACCGGCCAGTTCCGGGCAAGCGCCGGTACCGGCGCGTCGGGCTGCGGTGCGGGCGCCGCGGCCGGCCTCGGGCGGGACGGCGTGCCCGCCCACGCCACGGTGCTCAGCACGCTCACCGTCACAAGCAGCAGCACAGCAGGCCAGGCCCGTGGAAATCGTGTCAATCCCATGCGAGAACCGTCCCGCACACCGGGCGATCACGGCTGGGATCTGTGGGCGACGACCGTGTTGTGGACAGAGGCGTCACCCGCCGCTCCGCCCGTCCCTTACACTTCTTGTGGCGATCCGGGCCACCGGGTCGACTTCGCACGCCCCGACACCAGGCCATCACGAGGTCGGTGTCAGCGCTCCTCGGTCCTTTGCGGCACGGCGCATCGCGGGCGTCAGGCGCGAGTGCCATCCGGCACCCGCGGCACAACCGAGAAAACTCAAGGAGAACGGCCATGGCCGTCGTCACGATGCGGGAGCTGCTGGAGAGCGGCGTCCACTTCGGTCACCAGACCCGTCGCTGGAACCCGAAGATGAAGCGCTTCATCTTCACCGAGCGCAACGGCATCTACATCATCGACCTGCTCCAGTCGCTGTCGTACATCGACCGCGCCTACGAGTTCGTCAAGGAGACCGTCGCCCACGGCGGCACCGTCATGTTCGTCGGCACGAAGAAGCAGGCGCAGGAGGCCATCGCCGAGCAGGCCACCCGCGTCGGCATGCCGTACGTCAACCAGCGCTGGCTGGGCGGCATGCTCACCAACTTCTCGACCGTCTACAAGCGTCTGCAGCGCCTCAAGGAGCTCGAGCAGATCGACTTCGAGGACGTCGCGGCGTCGGGTCTGACCAAGAAGGAGCTCCTGGTCCTCTCCCGCGAGAAGGCCAAGCTGGAGAAGACCCTCGGTGGTATCCGCGAGATGCAGAAGGTGCCGAGCGCCGTCTGGATCGTGGACACCAAGAAGGAGCACATCGCGGTCGGCGAGGCCCGCAAGCTCAACATCCCGGTCGTCGCCATCCTCGACACCAACTGTGACCCCGACGAGGTCGACTACAAGATCCCGGGCAACGACGACGCGATCCGCTCCGTCACCCTGCTCACCCGTGTGATCGCCGACGCCGTCGCCGAGGGCCTCATCGCCCGTTCCGGTGTCGCCACCGAGGGCAAGGGTGAGAAGGCCGCGGGCGAGCCGCTCGCCGAGTGGGAGCGCGACCTGCTCGAGGGCGAGAAGAAGGCTGACGCCGAGAAGGCTGCCCCGGCTGCCGAGGCGGCGGCCGAGGCTCCGGCGGCCGAGGCTCCGGCGGCCGAGGCTCCGGCGGCCGAGGCTCCGGTTGCGGAGGCTCCGGCTGCCGAGGGCGAGCAGGCCTGACCTCAAGGGCCGTTCGGCTGATGTGAGGGCGGGTGGCGCCGACCGCGCCACCCGCCGTTCACCCGCAGCCCTGAGATCTTCGTAGCCCGTAGATCTTTGGCGGCCGCCCGCCCAAGCAGCGGCGGCCGCCGACTTCGAGACTTCGAACTCCGAGAAGAGATTCACAGATCATGGCGAACTACACCGCCGCCGACGTCAAGAAGCTCCGTGAGCTCACCGGCGCCGGCATGATGGACTGCAAGAAGGCGCTGGACGAGGCCGAGGGCAGCGTCGAGAAGGCCGTCGAGGCGCTCCGGATCAAGGGCCAGAAGGGCGTCGCCAAGCGCGAGGGCCGCTCCGCCGAGAACGGCGCCGTGGTCTCCATCATCGCTGACGACAACTCCTCCGGTGTCATCGTCGAGCTGAAGTGCGAGACCGACTTCGTCGCCAAGGGTGACAAGTTCCAGGCCGTGGCCAAGGCCATCGCCGAGCACGTCGCCAAGACCTCCCCGGCCGACCTCGAGGCCCTGCTCGCCTCCGAGATCGAGGCCGGCAAGACTGTCCAGGCGTTCGTCGACGAGGCCAACGCCAACCTGGGCGAGAAGATCGTCCTGGACCGCTTCGCGCAGTACGCCGACGGCTTCGTGGTGGCCTACATGCACCGCACCATGCCCGACCTGCCCCCGCAGATCGGTGTCCTGGTCGAGCTCGACAAGCCGAACGCCGAGGTCGCCAAGGGCATTGCCCAGCACATCGCCGCCTTCGCGCCGAAGTACCTCTCCAAGGACGAGGTCCCGGCCGAGGTCGTCGAGACCGAGCGCCGTATCGCCGAGGAGACCACCCGCGCCGAGGGCAAGCCCGAGGCCGCGATCGCCAAGATCGTCGAGGGTCGTCTCAACGGCTTCTTCAAGGACGCCACGCTGCTCGGCCAGCCGTACGCGCTGGACAACAAGAAGTCCGTCCAGAAGGTTCTGGACGAGGCGGGTGTCACCCTGAAGCGCTTCGCGCGCATCAAGGTCGGCATCTGAGTCCGTACCGCGATCGACGCCCGACCCCGATAGGGTCGAGAGCAGTCGCCCGGGTACGCCGCCCCGCACACATGCGTGGCGGACGACAACAGATCTGACGAGGAGGCCATTGCCGCGCATGGGATGCGAATCACCCACCGGCAATGGCCTTCTTCGTATGTGCACCACGAGGAGATCTCCATGACCACCAAGGCCGAGAAGAGCGACGGCGGCAAAGTAAGCGGCCGGTTTCTGCTGAAGCTGTCCGGAGAGGCGTTCTCCGGCGGAACCGGACTCGGAGTCGACCCGGATGTGGTGCACGCCATCGCCCGTGAGATCGCGGCCGTGGTGCGCGACGGGTCCGAGATCGCCGTCGTCATCGGCGGCGGCAACTTCTTCCGCGGCGCCGAGCTCCAGCAGCGCGGCATGGACCGGGCCCGTTCCGACTACATGGGCATGCTCGGTACGGTCATGAACTGCCTGGCCCTGCAGGACTTCCTGGAGAAGGAGGGCATCGACTCGCGCGTCCAGACGGCCATCACCATGGGCCAGGTCGCCGAGCCGTACATCCCGCTGCGCGCCGTGCGCCACCTGGAGAAGGGCCGTGTGGTCATCTTCGGCGCCGGTATGGGCATGCCGTACTTCTCCACCGACACGACCGCCGCCCAGCGTGCCCTGGAGATCGACGCCGAGGCGCTGCTCATGGGCAAGAACGGCGTGGACGGAGTCTATGACTCCGACCCGAAGACCAACGCCGAGGCTGTCAAGTTCGACTCGCTCAGCTACGGCGAGGTCATCACCCGCGACCTCAAGGTCGCCGACATGACCGCCATCACGCTGTGCCGGGACAACAAGCTGCCCATCCTGGTCTTCGAGCTCCTGGCGGAGGGCAATATCGCGCGGGCCGTCAAGGGTGAGAAGATCGGCACACTCGTGGGCGACCAAGGCAGCCGGGACTGACCGGAGAGCGACCCGCCGGGGTGTTAACCCCGTCCGGGTGACGGACCCTGACCGGGGGGATGGACAATGTCCTACCGGTCAGGAACCGTGCAGGAAGAAGACGCGACGCAGCCGGCCGCGGACCGACGAGTAACAGCTGCCGGGCCTACTCAAGACACGCAGGAGCAAGTGGTGATCGAAGAGACCCTCCTCGAGGCCGAGGAGAAGATGGAGAAGGCCGTCCTGGTCGCCAAGGAGGACTTCGCCGCGATCCGCACCGGCCGTGCGCACCCGGCGATGTTCAACAAGATCGTCGCCGACTACTACGGCGCACCGACGCCGATCAACCAGCTGGCCTCGTTCTCGGTGCCGGAGCCGCGCATGGCCGTGGTGACCCCGTTCGACAAGAGCGCGCTGCGCAACATCGAGCAGGCGATCCGCGATTCCGATCTGGGCGTCAACCCGACGAACGACGGCAACATCATCCGCGTGGTGTTCCCGGAGCTGACAGAGGAGCGCCGCCGCGACTACATCAAGGTCGCCAAGGGCAAGGGCGAGGACGCCAAGGTCTCGATCCGTTCCGTGCGCCGTAAGGCCAAGGACGCCATCGACAAGCTGATCAAGGACGGCGAGGTCGGCGAGGACGAGGGCCGTCGTGCGGAGAAGGAGCTCGACGACACCACCGCGAAGTACGTCGCGCAGGTGGACGAGCTGCTCAAGCACAAGGAAGCCGAGCTGCTCGAAGTCTGATGAACGAGTCTTCCTGGGGGGCGCCGCCGCAGGCCGAGCAATGGAGGCCCGCTGATCACGGGCCCGTCCAGAGTCCCGGCCCGGCGGGTCCCGCGCACGATGCGTATGACGCCCAGCAGCAGACGGCTCCTATGCCCATCGTGCCCGACGTGCCCGTATATGGCGGAGACCAGGATGACGACGGGAGGGCCGTCCGGCCGGGTGGCCCCTTGTTCCGCGACTACACGCCGTCGGCGTCGCCCTCCCGGGCGGCGTCGCAGAATCCGGAGCCCATGCCCGACGCCCCCCAGCCGGCGCCCGCGCCGCACAAGAAGAGCGCGGGCCGCGACCTGGGCGCGGCCATAGGGGTCGGCGTCGGGCTGGGCGTCGTGATCGTCGCGTCGTTGTTCATCGTCAAGGCCGTGTTCGTCGGCGTGATAGCGGTCGCCGTCGTCGTGGGCCTGTGGGAGCTGACGAAGCGGCTGGAGGAGCGCAAGGGCATCAAGGCGCCGCTCGTGCCGCTGGCGGTCGGCGGTGCGGCGATGGTCGTCGCCGGATATGTGCGCGGTGCCGAGGGCGCCTGGGTGGCGATGGCGCTCACGGCGCTCGCGGCCCTGGTCTGGCGTATGACGGAGCCGCCTGAGGGCTACCTGAAGGACGTCACGGCAGGCCTCTTCGCAGCCTTCTACGTGCCGTTCCTGGCCACGTTCGTCTCCATGATGCTGACGGCGGCGGACGGCCCACAGCGCGTGCTGACGTTCCTGCTGCTGACGGTCGTCAGCGACACGGGCGCGTACGCGGTCGGCTGGCGCTTCGGCAAGCACAAGCTCGCCCCGCGCATCAGCCCCGGCAAGACCCGCGAGGGCCTGGTCGGCGCGGTCACCTTCGCGATGGTCGCGGGCGCGCTGTGCATGCAGTTCCTGATCGACGGCGGCTCGTGGTGGCAAGGGCTCCTGCTGGGCCTCGCGGTCGCGGCCAGCGCCACGCTCGGCGACCTCGGCGAGTCCATGATCAAGCGGGATCTGGGCATCAAGGACATGGGCACCCTGCTGCCGGGCCACGGCGGCATCATGGACCGCCTGGACTCGCTCCTGCCGACGGCCCCGGTGGTGTGGTTGCTGTTCGTCGTCTTCGTCGGGGCGGGCTGAGCACAGGTCCCCGGCCCTTCGGCACGCGAGACGCAGACGCGAGACGGGGTCCGTCGCCATGGTGCGACGGGCCCCTTCCTGTCGGTGACACCGGCAGGCGGCCCCGTCCACCGGGTGTCCCGACCAGGGGGCATGGGGAGCGAAGAGTGGCATGGGCGACAGTGCGCCGGCCTGCCGCACCGGGAGAACCGTCGCGCGGGTCTGCGACACTGGTAGGACCATGCCCAAGCCCGGAGAACTCACTTTCGTCGCGCCGCGCGGAGCCAAGAAGCCGCCGCGCCACCTCGCCGACCTCACGCCCGCCGAGCGCAAGGAGGCGGTCGCCGCCATCGGCGAGAAGCCGTTCCGCGCGAAGCAGCTCTCGCAGCACTACTTCGCGCGGTACACGCAGGATCCGGAGCAGTGGACCGACATCCCTGCCTCCTCCCGCGCCGGGCTCCAGGAGGTGCTGCTTCCGGAACTGATGACGGTCGTACGGCATCTGTCGACCGACCAGGACACGACGCGCAAGACGTTGTGGCGGCTCTTCGACGGCACGCTCGTCGAGTCCGTGCTCATGCGCTATCCGGACCGGGTCACCATGTGCATCAGCTCCCAGGCGGGCTGCGGCATGAACTGCCCGTTCTGCGCCACCGGGCAGGCCGGCCTCGACCGCAACCTGTCCACCGCCGAGATCGTGCACCAGATCGTCGACGGTATGCGGGCGCTGCGCGACGGCGAGATCCCCGGTGGCCCTGCGCGCCTGTCCAACATCGTCTTCATGGGCATGGGTGAGCCCCTCGCCAACTACAAGCGCGTGATCGGTGCGATCCGGTCGCTCACCGATCCCACGCCGGACGGTCTCGGACTCTCGCAGCGCGGGATCACCGTGTCGACCGTCGGGCTGGTGCCGGCCATTCACCGCTTCGCCGACGAGGGCCTCAAGTGCCGTCTCGCCATCTCCCTGCACGCGCCGGACGACGAACTGCGCGACACTCTCGTCCCCGTCAACACCCGGTGGAAGGTGGGCGAGGTGCTGGATGCCGGTTTCGAGTACGCCGCCAGGTCCGGGCGGCGGCTGTCCATCGAGTACGCGCTGATCCGGGACATCAACGACCAGGCGTGGCGCGGCGACCGGCTCGGCCGGCTCCTCAAAGGCAAGCCCGTGCACGTCAATCTGATCCCGCTGAATCCGACGCCCGGTTCCAAGTGGACCGCTTCGCGGCCCGAGGACGAGAAGGCGTTCGTCGAGGCGATCGCCGCTCATGGGGTTCCGGTGACCATCCGGGACACCCGTGGTCAGGAGATCGACGGAGCGTGCGGACAGCTGGCGGCCAGCGAGCGCTAGCGCGGTAGTCTGAACTCCATACGTACATCTTCATATTCCGACAGGGGAGCGCCACAGCGCTGAGAGTGCGGTATCGACCGCAGACCCTCTGAACCTCGCCCAGGTCATTCTGGGTAGGAAGTTCGGTCTTCACTCGAGCTGTTGTGCCCTGCCCGGGTTTCCCTTCGGGGCTCCCGGGCAGGGCTGCGTCTCTTCCTGGTCACCCTCCAGGAGGAATTCAGTGAGCATCACCGGCAGGCGGTTCGTGGCCGTGGCCGTGGGGCTGGGCATGGTCACGTTGTCCGCGTGCGGATCGTCCGGCTCCACGAGCGGCAGCGGCGGCGACTCCAAGACCGTGACCCTGGTCAGCCACGACTCATGGGCCGTCTCCAAGAGTGTCCTGGCGGACTTCGAGAAGCAGTCCGGATACACCGTCAAGGTCCTGAAGGACGGCGACGCAGGCCAGGCCGTCAACAAGGCGATCCTCACCAAGGACAACCCCCAGGGCGATGTCCTCTTCGGCGTCGACAACACCCTGCTGTCGCGGGCGCTCGACAACGGGCTGTTCCAGCCGTACCGGCCGAAGGGCTACGACATGGTCGTGCACCGGTACCGGGCCGACGAGGCCGGGCACCGGGTCACGCCGATCGACTCCGGTGACATCTGTGTCAACTACGACAAGAAGTACTTCGCCGACCACAAGCTGACCCCGCCCGCCACCTTCGACGACCTCATCAAGCCCGAGTACAAGAACCTCCTCGTCACCGAGAACGCCTCGACGTCCTCGCCCGGCCTCGGTTTCCTGCTCGGTACCGCCGCCAAATACGGGGATGGGGGCACCTCCCGCTCGGGCGAAGCCGAGAGTGGGGGAGGCTGGCAGGACTACTGGAAGAAGCTGAAGGCCAACGGCGTCAAGGTGGTCGACGGCTGGGAACAGGCGTACAACGAGGAGTTCTCGGGCTCCGCCGGTGGCAGGAAGGCCGGGGGTGAGCGACCGCTCGTCGTCTCGTACGCCTCCTCGCCGCCCGTCGAGGTCGTCTACGCCAAGCCGCGGCCTAAGACCGCGCCGACCGGTGTGGCGTACGGCACCTGCTTCCAGCAGGTCGAGTATGCCGGACTGCTCAGCAACGCCGGGAACAGCAAGGGCGGCAAGGCACTCCTCGACTTCCTGCTCAGCGAGAAGTTCCAGCAGGACATGCCGCTGAACATGTTCGTCTACCCGGTGCGTGAAACCGCCGAGGTGCCGGCGGAGTTCGCCAAGTACGGTCCCCAGGCCAAGGACCCCGAGACCATGGCCCCCGACCGGATCGCCGCCCACCGTGACCAATGGGTCAAGTCGTGGACCTCGCTCGTACTGAAGTAGCCCCCCGCGGGCGCCGTGGCGGGAACGCGGCGAGGCTCGGTCTGATGGCCGTGCCCGTCGCGTTCTTCGCGGTGTTCTTCGCCTACCCGGTCGCCGCGATCGTCCGGCGCGGCCTGAAGGTCGGCGGGACTTGGCAGTGGGGCCGGATCGCCGATGTGCTCATGGATTCCGGCATCCGGCATGTGCTGTGGTTCACGACCTGGCAGGCGCTCGCCTCCACCGCTCTCACCCTGCTGGTGGCACTCCCCGGCGCCTACGTGTTCGCACGCCTGGACTTCCCGGGCAAGCAGGTGCTGCGGGTGGTCGTCACCGTTCCGTTCGTGCTGCCCACCGTCGTCGTCGGCACAGCCTTCCTGGCTCTCGTCGGCCGCGGCGGACTCCTCGACGACCTGTGGGGCGTACGGCTCGACACGACCGTGTGGGCCATCCTGCTCGCTCACGTCTTCTTCAACTACGCCGTCGTCGTACGCACGGTCGGCGGTCTGTGGGCCCAGCTCGACCCGCGCCAGGAGGAGGCGGCCCGCATGCTCGGCGCCTCCCGCCTCGCGGCCTGGCGGAAGGTGACGCTCCCCGCACTGAGTCCGGCGGTGGCCGCCGCCGCGCTGATGGTGTTCCTGTTCACCTTCACCTCGTTCGGTGTGGTGCAGATCCTCGGCGGCCCCACCTTCTCCACGCTCGAGGTCGAGATCTACCGGCAGACCTCGCAGATCTTCGACCTGTCCACCGCCGCCGTGCTGACGATCATCCAGTTCGCGACGGTGGGCGCGATCCTCGTCGTGCACGCCTGGACCGTCCGCCGCGGGGAGAGCGCTCTGCGACTGGTCGACGCGGCCCGCACGGCGCGCAGACCGCGCGGCGTGGGGCAGTGGGCGCTGCTGGGCGCGGTCCTCGTCACGGTCGCGCTCCTGCTCGTACTGCCGCCGGCCGTCCTCGTCGCGCGCTCGCTCGACGCGCCCGGGTTCGCGTACTACAAGGCGCTGACGCACGCCGACGGCGGCACCTTCCTCGTGGCGCCGATCCAGGCGATCGGCAACTCGCTCCGGTACGCCGTCGCCGCCACGTCCATCGCCGTGCTGATCGGCTCCCTCGCCGCCGCGGCCCTCGCCCGCCGGGGCGCCGGTCGTCTCGTACGCGGCTTCGACGCGCTGTTGATGCTGCCGCTGGGGGTGTCCGCGGTGACCGTCGGCTTCGGGTTTCTGATCACCCTCGACAAGCCGCCGCTGGACCTGCGCGGTTCCTGGATCCTGGTGCCGCTCGCGCAGGCTCTGGTGGGAGTTCCGTTCGTGGTGCGCACCATGCTGCCCGTGCTGCGGGCCGTGGACGAGCGGCTGCGGGAGGCGGCGGCCGTGCTCGGGGCGTCGCCGTGGCGGGTGTGGCGGGAGGTCGATCTGCCGATCGTGCGGCGGGCACTGCTGATCGCGGCCGGGTTCGCCTTCGCCGTGTCGCTGGGCGAGTTCGGGGCGACGGTGTTCATCGCGCGGCCCGACAACCCGACGCTGCCGGTCGCGGTGGCGCGACTCATCGGACGGCCCGGTGACCTCAACTACGGCCAGGCGATGGCACTTTCGACGATTCTGATGGTGGTGTGCGCGGTGGCGCTGCTGGTTCTGGAGAGGCTGCGCACGGAGCGGACGGGGGAGTTGTGACGATGCTCAGACTGGACGGGGCGAGTGTGCGCTTCGCCGGGCATGCCGCGCTCGACGGAGTCGACCTGGATGTCGCCGAGCACGAGATCGTGTGTGTGCTCGGACCCAGCGGCGGCGGCAAGTCGACGCTGCTGCGGGCTGTGGCCGGGCTGCAGCCCCTCGACTCCGGGCGGGTGTTCCTCGACGACCGTGATCTGAACGGGGTTCCCGCGCACCGGCGGGGTGTCGGGCTGATGTTCCAGGACCACCAACTGTTCCCGCAGCGGGACGTGGGTGGCAATGTCGCCTTCGGACTTCGTATGAGGAGCGCCTCACGTGATGAACAGGCTGTTCGTGTAAGGGAGTTGCTCGACCTCGTCGGCCTGCCCGGGGCGGAGCGCAGGGCCGTCGCCTCCCTCTCCGGTGGGGAGCAGCAGCGTGTCGCGCTCGCCCGCGCCCTCGCGCCCCGGCCGCGGCTGCTGATGCTGGACGAGCCGCTGGGCCAGCTCGACCGGTCGCTGCGCGAGCGGCTGGTCGTCGAACTCCGGGAGGTCTTCCGCCGATTGGGCACCACCGTGCTCGCCGTCACCCACGACCAGGGCGAGGCCTTCGCGCTCGCCGACCGGGTCGTCGTGATGCGTGACGGACGGATCGCCCAGTCCGGTAGCCCACTTGAGGTGTGGCAGCGGCCGGCGAACGAGTTCGTGGCGCGCTTTCTCGGCTTCGACAACGTGGTGGAGACGACCGTCACCGGTCAGTTCGCGGACACACCGTGGGGCAAGCTCCCGGTACCGGCGGGCTCGCCGCAGGGGCCGGGCACGCTGCTCGTCCGGCCCACGGGCGTACGACTGGTGGACGCGTCCGAGGGCCTGCGCTGCACCGTGGCGGCACGAACCTTCCGCGGCACCCATGTCGCCGTACGCCTGCAGCCGCAGGAGGCGGCCGGGCTGGAGGCGGCGTGTGCACTCCGGGAGGCGCCGGAGTCCGGGGACGAGGTCGGGGTCGTGTTCGATGCGGCCGAAATCGTCGTGCTCGGGAGCGTCTCTCGCCCATAGGGTGCGGATCATGACGATGCTCACGCATGATCGCTACTGCGACGAGATCGAACGCCAGGTCGGCCGGCTTCGGAAGGTGGCCGCGGTCGCCGACCTGTCGGTCACCGTGCCGACCTGCCCGGACTGGTCACTCGAACAGCTCGTTCGGCATACGGCCGGGGCCCTGCGCTGGGTCGAACTGCTCGTGCGGACCCGGGCTCAGGAGAACATCCCCGATGAGCGGGTGCCCGGTTTTGCGGGTCCGCGATCCGCCTCGGACCTGGACGCCTGGCTGGCGGAGTCCGGTGAGACGCTCGTACGTACGTTGCGCGCGGCCGGGCCGGACGCACCGGTGTGGTCCTGGACCGGTCATCGCGACGCCGGCTTCTGGGCCCGCCGGATGAGCCATGAGCTGACGATCCACCGAGCGGACGCGACGTTGGCCGCCGGACAGTCGTACGAGGTTGCCCCGGACATTGCGGCCGACGCGCTGGACGAGTGGTTGGAGATCGTCGAGTTCTTCGTGCGGACGCAGACGCGAGGAGAGCGGGAACTTGTCGGCCCGGGTCGCAGTATCCACCTCCACGCCACGGACACGGCACCCGGGCTGAACGCCGAATGGATCGTCGAGCTGACCGAGGACGGTGTCGTCTGGCGGCGCGGCCACGAGAAGGCGACGGTGGCCCTGCGCGGCCCGCTGACAGCCGTCCTCCTTGCGTTCTATCGCCGGCTCCCGCTGGACAGCGGGGAGTTGGAGGTGCACGGCGAGCGGGAACTGCTGGAGTTCTGGCTCCAGAGGGCCTCGTTCGGATGAGTGGCGAGGTGCCTGAGAGGTGCCTTTGCGTACATGCGCGCACAACGGCCCGCCCCGAGGGGCGGGCCGCAGAGTCGTACGGAGGTGTCAGTCGGCCTTCGACGCGCCACGGCGACGCATGGCGAAGAACACCGCGCCACCGCCGATGACGACCAGGCCGCCGGCGACACCGATGATCACGGGCATATCGGAGCCGGCGCCGGTATCCGCCAGGTTCGAGTCGCCGGCCGCCGGTGACGGGGAGTTGTCCCTGGTGGCGGCGGGCGCGGTGCTGTCCGGCTCCGACGGCGTGGCCGTGGGGGTGGCGGACGAGGGCGGGGCCGGAGTCTCCGACGGCTTCGGGGCGGTGGAGGCCGGCGGCGCGCTCTTTGAGGCCGACGGAGTGGTCCCGGTGGTCGTGCAGGCCTTGGACGGCGCGGTCAGATCCGGCGAGATGTCCTCGTCGACGATGTTCCCGGCCTTGATGCGGACGCGGTACTGGGCGCCCGGCGCCCAGTCCTCCAAGAACGTGACGGTCGCGCCCTGGCGGGTGCCGGTGACCGTCTGCTCGCCGATCTTCTTCGCGTCCGCGCCGTTCGACTCGAGGTAGACCGTCACGGTCGCCTTCGTGCCCGAGGCGTCCTTGTCGGTGACGGTGATGACGCCCTTCCCGTTGTCGCCGCAGGATGCGACGGCCGAGAAGTCACGGATGGTGCAGGCGAGCGCGTCGCCGGCGGAGCCGAGTGCGAGCGCGGCGGCAGCGGCGGAGGCGACGCCGAGGATGCGCACCGATCGTGCGGTGCGGGAGGATATGGACACGACTGCCCTTCGCGGGATGCGCAACTGAGGGGGGTTTCAAGGGTGTTGCTGCGACAGCAGCATCCCCGAGAGGCTCTCAGGTCTATAAGCGGCGGGTGAGGCATGTCAACGCGGGTGTCCGGCATGGCGGGGGACTTTGGCGTGAAATGGCCGTCACATGGTTCGATTGCCGCTTGAACGGTGTCAACCACCTGCAGTCGCGTCCGAGTTCACCTGCGTGGGCTCAGCCCTGGACCGCGGCCGGGTCCATCCACATGACCTCCCAGGTGTGGCCGTCCAGGTCGTCGAAGGAGCGGCCGTACATGTAGCCGTGGTCGGTGGCCTCCCGGCTGCTCGTACCGCCCGCGGCCAGCGCGTGGTCGACCAACTCGTCGACCTTCTCGCGGCTTTCGGCGCTCAGGCAGAGCAGCACCTCGCTGGTCGTCGTCGCGTCCGAGATCTCCTTCTCGGTGAAGTCGGCGTAGCGCTGCTTGCCCAGCAGCATCGCGATGATCGTGTCGCTGATGACGACGCAGGCGCAGTCGTCCGTCGTGAACTGCGGATTGATCGTGTAGCCCAGCTCCGTGAAGAACTTCTTCGACGCGTCGACGTCGGCGACGGGCAGGTTCACGAAGATCATCTGCTGGTACATGAGCGGTTTCTCCCGGTCGTTCGGTGGACTGTACGTAGAGTTGGACCGCACGTCGCTGCGAAACTCATCGGTGGTACGTGGGATTCTTCCAGCCGATCCGTGAGGCCTTGCTCAGCCTGTCAGCGGCAGCGCCGCCAACTCCGCGATCGCCCACGTAAGGGGCACACACACCACGACGAGCGCGGTCGTGCGCAACAGTGCCGCAGTGCGCAGCAGCGTGGCCGGCGCACCCAGCCGCACCAGCGCGGCGACCGTGTCGGCACGCGCCTGCTTCGACTCGATCGCGGCCGTCGCCAGCGTCGCGAGGGTGCAGCCCACGACCAGTACCGCGCCCAGAGCGGTGAGCGGTCCGTAGGACGAGTGTGTGCCGGTGGACAGTGCGGCCGCCGCGTACGCACCCGACGCCACCGCGCACACCACCCCGAGCGGTCGCCCGATCCGCCCCGCCTCCTCCTGCAGTCCGCGCCCGGCGAGCAGCCGCACGGCACCGGGGCGCACGGCCTGCAGTAGCCAGCCGCACAGGTACGCGATCGCGGGCCCGGCCAGTGCCAGCCCCAGAGCGGTCAGCGCCCAGCCCACCGGTACCCCGGCGGGCCCGCTCGCCAGACCGCCGGGCAGACGGGGCCCCGGAGTCCGGTTCGTGCGGCCCGCGTAGGTCTCCACGGCCAGGCCCACGGCGAGCGTGGCCACGCCCCAGGGGAGGCCACCCGGGGCGGGCCGGGGAACGGCGGGCCGGTTCGGATCAGGGGCCCTGCCCAGATGGCCGGCGTCCTGTGCGTCCGGGGTGTTGCCGGTCGGGGAGGGGGTCTGCGCGCCGGCGCCGCGCCGTCCGGCGCGGCGCCGGCGTTCGCCCTTCGGACGCAGGACCAGCGCGCTTCCCAGGGACGCGGTCACCGGAATCACCGCGAGCAGAGTGAGCGCCGCGGGCAGTGGCAGCGACTGGTCCGCGGCGAGGAACTCCGCTGCCCGGCCGCCGATCGCGCCCCCGGGCAGATCGCCCCGCACATGGAGGAAGGCCAGCAGCGCCAGCAGCGAGCCGAGCGAGGTCGACAGCGCGGTGGTCACCGCCGAGAGGGCCATCAGCCGGCCCGGACCGAGACCGATCGCCGCGAGGCCGGACCGGGGGCGGGTGCCGGGATCGGTCCGCGCGACGGCGACGGCGAAGTGCACCGTGGCGGCCACCGGCGCGAGGCACCAGGCCAGCCGCAGTGCCGAGCCGGGCGACGCCTCCGGGTGCGTCAGCGCGTACCCCAGGGTGCACAGCAGCAGGAAGCCCGTGCCCGCGGAGGCGGTGACGACCAGCAGCCGGCGGAGCTGGACCAGAGGATGGGCCGCGCGGGCTAGACGGAGAGCGAGCACGCGGGCCGGCCTTCCGTCTCGGTGATCGGGGGCAGCTGGACGGTGTGCACGCGCCGACCGTCCAGCAGGGACACCGTGCGGTCGGCGAGCGCCGAGGCGTCCGCGTCGTGCGTGGCCAGGACGACCGTGATGCCGTGCGAGCGGGCCGCCGCGGTGAGCGTGCGCAGCACCAGGGTGCGGTCGGCACGGTGCAGCGGGGCCGTCGGGTCGTCCGCGAACAGCACGGTCGGCGAGGCCGCGATCGCCCGCGCGATGGCGACGCGCTGCCGTTCGGACTGGACCAGTTGGTACGGGCGCTTGCGGGCGCAGCCGCCGATGTCGAGGCGCTCCAGCCATTCCAGGGCCGTGGCCTTGGCCCGGCGGCGGCTTGTGCCGCGCAGCATCAGCGACAGGGCGGCGTTCTCCCAGGCGTTCAGTTCCGGGACGAGAAGGGGTACCGGGTCGATCCAGCCGAACCGGTCACGGCGCAGCCGCTCTCGGGTGAGCGGCCTCATGGTGTGTACCGGGGTGCTGTTGAACCAGACCTCTCCCTGCTGGGCCGGGAGCAGCCCGGCCAGGCACTGGAGCAGGGTCGTCTTGCCGCTGCCGCGCGGGCCGGTCACGGCCAGGATCTCGCCCTCGCGTACGCCGAGCGAGACACCGTTGAGCGCGGGCGAACCGTTGTGCTGGAAGTGCAGGGCGCGTGCCCAGAGCACGTCGTTGTCCGGCGGGGCCACCATCGCGTACACCTCGGTTCCAGATCCGTTGTCCCCCGTCGATCTCCCGTCCGGGGGACCCTTTCGGGGGAACGAAGGCAGGGCCGATCGTCATTTGGCACGCTAGGCAGACAGCAGCGGGAGCCAGGACAGCCGACGGCCCCGCACCGCCGTTTCTCACTCGAACGGGTGGTGCGGGGCCGTTTACGCGATCATCACCAGGGGGGAGATCCCCACCTCGGGAGGATCAGAGCTTGGTCCAGGCCTCGGTCAGCGTCGCGCGCAGGATCTGCTCGATCTCGTCGAAGGTCTCCTGGTTGGAGATCAGCGGCGGGGCCAGCTGGATGACCGGGTCGCCGCGGTCGTCGGCACGGCAGTACAGGCCGTTGTCGAACAGGGCCTTCGACAGGAAGCCGTACAGGACGCGCTCGGTCTCCTCCTCGTTGAAGGACTCCTTGGTGGCCTTGTCCTTCACCAGCTCGATGCCGTAGAAGAAGCCGTTGCCGCGGACGTCACCGACGATCGGCAGGTCGTGCAGCTTCTGCAGCGTCGAGAGGAACGAGGCCTCGTTGTCGAGCACGTGCTGGTTGATGCCCTCGCGCTCGAACAGGTCGAGGTTCGCGAGACCCACCGCCGCGGACACCGGGTGGCCGCCGAAGGTGTAGCCGTGCAGGAAGGTGTTGTCACCCTTGTAGAACGGCTCGGCCAGGCGGTCGGAGACGATGCACGCGCCGATCGGGGAGTAACCCGACGTCATGCCCTTGGCGCAGGTGATCATGTCCGGCACGTAGCCGAACTTGTCGCACGCGAACATCGTGCCCAGGCGGCCGAAGGCGCAGATGACCTCGTCCGACACGAGCAGCACGTCGTACTTGTCGCAGATCTCGCGCACCCGCTGGAAGTAGCCGGGCGGCGGCGGGAAGCAACCGCCGGCGTTCTGCACCGGCTCCAGGAAGACCGCGGCGACCGTGTCCGCGCCCTCGAAGAGGATCTGCTGCTCGATCTGGTCGGCGGCCCAGCGGCCGAAGGCCTCCGGGTCGTCGCCGAAGATCGGGGCGCGGTAGATGTTGGTGTTGGGCACCTTGTGCGCGCCCGGGACCAGGGGCTCGAAGGGGGCCTTCAGGCCCGGCAGACCGGTGATGGACAGGGCGCCCTGCGGGGTGCCGTGGTAGGCGACCGCACGCGAGATGACCTTGTGCTTGGTGGGCTTGCCGACCAGCTTGAAGTACTGCTTGGCGAGCTTCCAGGCAGTCTCGACGGCCTCGCCGCCGCCCGTGGTGAAGAAGACCTTGTTCAGGTCGCCCGGCGCGTAGTGCGCGAGGCGCTCCGCGAGCTCGACGGCCTTGGGGTGGGCGTAGGACCACACCGGGAAGAAGGCCAGCTCCTGCGCCTGCTTGAGCGCCGTCTCGGCCAGCTCGGTGCGGCCGTGGCCCGCCTGGACCACGAACAGGCCGGCGAGACCGTCGAGGTAGCGCTTGCCCTTGTCGTCGTAGATGTAGGTGCCCTCACCCCGGACGATGGTGGGAACGGGGGCGTTCTCGTACGAGGACATGCGGGTGAAGTGCATCCACAAGTGGTCGTACGCGGTCTTGCTGAGGTCCTTGGTACTCACGGCTATCGGGTTCCCCACATGTAGGTCTGCTTCTTGAGCTTGAGGTAGACGAAGCTCTCGGTGGAGCGCACTCCGGGGATGGCCCGGATGCGTTTGCTGATGACATCCAGCAGGTGGTCGTCGTCCTCGCAGACGACCTCCACCATCAGGTCGAACGAGCCGGCGGTCATCACCACGTACTCGCATTCGGACATTGCGGCCAGTGCGTCGGCGACAGCCTCCACATCGCCTTCGACGGTGATCCCGACCATCGCCTGACGGCGGAAACCCACGGTGAGCGGGTCCGTGACGGCGACGATCTGCATCATGCCCTGGTCGAGCAGCTTCTGGACGCGCTGGCGCACGGCCGCCTCGGAGAGGCCGACGGCCTTGCCGATCGCGGCGTACGGCCGGCGGCCGTCCTCCTGGAGCTGCTCGATGATGGCGAGGGAGACGGCATCCAGCTGGGGACTGCCGTTCCTGGACTCGCGTGAGCCCCTCTGGTCTGCGCTTCGACTGGCCACGAGGCCACTGTGCACGACGTCTCGACAGTTTTGCAAGGCTCGATCGATGAAATTCGTTGTTTGGGTGTTCACACCCTGCGGATTTCGTAGCTCTGACGGGAATGGGGCTGTTGAAAACGTGGGGTCAGACACTAGGGTGGGTGTCTCAGCGATTGGACACCCGAACTTGGAGGCCCGGCAGTGAGCACCGAGCTGCGTCGTCTGCGCAACTACATCGACGGCGAATTCCGTGACGCCGCCGACGGACGGACCACTGAGGTGGTCAACCCGGCGACCGGTGAGGCGTACGCGACCGCCCCACTGTCCGGGCAGGCGGACGTCGACGCCGCGATGGCGGCCGCCGCCGCGGCCTTCCCGGGCTGGCGCGACACCACGCCCGCGGAGCGCCAGAAGGCCCTCCTGAAGATCGCTGACGCGTTCGAGGAGCGCGCCGAGGAACTGATCGCGGCCGAGGTCGAGAACACGGGCAAGCCGATCGGTCTGACCCGGTCGGAGGAGATCCCGCCGATGGTCGACCAGATCCGCTTCTTCGCGGGCGCCGCCCGCATGCTGGAGGGCCGCTCGGCCGGCGAGTACATGGAGGGGATGACCTCCATCATCCGCCGTGAGCCGGTCGGCGTCTGCGCGCAGGTCGCGCCGTGGAACTACCCGATGATGATGGCTGTGTGGAAGTTCGCCCCGGCGATCGCCGCGGGTAACACGGTCGTCCTCAAGCCGTCGGACACCACCCCGGCGTCCACGGCCCTGATGGCCGACATCATCGGCTCGATCCTGCCCAAGGGCGTCTTCAACGTCATCTGCGGCGACCGCGACACCGGCCGCCTGATGGTCGAGCACCCGATCCCGGCGATGGCGTCCATCACCGGTTCCGTGCGCGCGGGCATGTCCGTCGCCGAGTCCGCGTCCAAGGACCTCAAGCGGGTCCACCTGGAGCTGGGCGGCAAGGCGCCGGTCGTCGTCTTCGAGGACACCGACATCGCCAAGGCCGTCGAGGACATCTCGGTGGCGGGCTTCTTCAACGCCGGCCAGGACTGCACGGCCGCCACCCGCGTCCTCGTCCAGGAGTCCATCCACGACGAGTTCGTGGCCGCGCTCGCAAAGGCTGCCTCCGAGACGAAGACGGGTCAGCCGGACGACGAGGACGTGCTCTACGGTCCGCTGAACAACCCGAACCAGCTCAAGCAGGTCTCCGGCTTCATCGAGCGCCTGCCCGCGCACGCCAAGGTCGAGGCCGGCGGCCAGCGGGTCGGCGACAAGGGCTACTTCTACGCGCCGACCGTCGTCTCGGGCCTCAAGCAGGACGACGAGATCATCCAGAACGAGGTCTTCGGCCCGGTCATCACCGTCCAGTCGTTCACGGACGAGGCGCAGGCCGTCGAGTACGCGAACGGCGTCGAGTACGCCCTCGCGTCCTCGGTGTGGACCAAGGACCACGCGCGCGCGATGCGCCTGTCCAAGGTCCTCGACTTCGGCTGCGTCTGGATCAACACGCACATCCCGCTGGTCGCGGAGATGCCGCACGGTGGCTTCAAGAAGTCCGGTTACGGCAAGGACCTGTCGGCGTACGGCTTCGACGACTACACGCGGATCAAGCACGTGATGACGTCGCTGGACGCGTAGGCGCCACAGCGGTACCCCAGCGGCCCCGGACGGGAGGTGACCCGTCCGGGGCCGCGGTGTTCTCGGGGACGTCGCCGCTCCGGTGCCCAGGGCGCTGTGCGCCCGTGCCGCCCGGCGAAGCGGTCGACAAGGTGTCGGGTCCAGGTGGGGCGGCTCGACGCAGCGTCCATTGATCGGTTGCGGGCGGGGCGCCATGCTGCCGGGATGGCCCAGACACCGAAGACACCAACCCCCTCCCGCCGTTCCCTGCTGCGCGCCCTCGGCGGCGGCGCGGTGCTCGGTGCGCTCGCCGGCTGCGGTGTGCCCGCCGCGTACGTGGCACCCGGCGACCGGGCCGCCGCCGACCTGTCCGCCCGGGACAAGCGGCTGACGTGGGCGAACTGGCCGCTGTACATCGACACGGACGACAAGCACCCGAACCGGCGACCGACCCTGGACGCGTTCGAGAAGCGCACCGGCATCAAGGTCGACTACGTCGAGGAGATCAACGACAACGACGAGTTCTTCGGCAAGATCAGTCCGGCCCTGATGAACCATCAGAAGACCGGCCGGGACCTGATCGTCCACAGCGACTGGATGTGCGCCCGGTACGTACGCCTCGGCTGGGTGCAGGAGATGGACCGGGCCGCCCAGCCGAACGTGGCGCGCTACCTCGACCCGTTGCTGCGCTCGCCCGCCTTCGACCCGGGGCGGAAGTTCTCGGTGCCGTATCAGTCCGGCATCACCGGAATCGCGTACAACCGCCGCAAGGCCGGCCGTGAGATCCGCCAGGTCTCGGACCTGTGGGCGAGCGACCTCAAGGGCAAGGTCACCCTGCTGTCCGGTCTGGACGAGGCGTTCGCGCTGCTGATGCAGGGCAACGGTGCGGACATCGCCAAGTGGACCGCGGACGACTTCCACAAGGTCTGCGACCAGGTCGAGCGACATGTCCGCAGCAGCCAGATCCGCCGGTTCACCGGGAACGACTACACCAAGGACCTGGTCAGCGGGGACGTGGTGGCCTGTCAGGCGTACTCGGGGGACGTGATCCAGCTGCAGGCGGACAACCCGGACATCCGCTTCGTCGTCCCCGAGGAGGGCGCGGAGCTGTGGGCGGACACGCTGATGATCCCCAACCGGGCCCTCCACAAGGCCAACGCGGAGCGGCTGATCGACTACTACTACCAGCCGGAGGTCGCCGCGGAGCTCGCCGCCTGGGTGAACTACGTCTGCCCTGTCCCGGCGGCTCAGGACGTCCTGGCCTCGGCCAAGGACGAGGACAGCGTGGCCCTGGCCGAGAACCCGTTGATCTTCCCGGACGCGGCGATGCGCAAGCGCCTGGCGGTCGCGCGGGACATGACAGCCGCGGAGCGGACGGAGTTCACGAAACGGTGGAACGGCATCGTGGGGCTGTAGGCGGAGCCAGCGGCGCCGGCCCCTCCGCTCGTGGCCGTCAGCGGTTGAACGCCGGGAACCCGAACCGCTGGGCGACGGGCAGGCCGTCGCCCTTCGCGTCGGTCGCGTTCACCGAGTACACCAGTGTCCGGGACAGGTCCCGGGTGGCGGCGATCACCGAGGCGTAACCGGGGCGCGAGCCCGTCTTGCCCCAGATCACCTTGCCGTTCAGTTCGAACCGCTCCAGCCCCGCCGCGTACCTCGCCCCGGGCACGTCCGGGAGCGTGAACATCTCCTTCAGTTGCGGCCTGGGCACGACGTGGCCGCGGAACAGTTCCACCAGCAGCCGTTCGAGGTCGGCGGTCGTCGAGATCAGGTCGCCGGCCGCCCACCGGTCGGACATGTTCCAGTCGGTCACGTCCGTCAACTGGCCGTCGAACCGGTCGTATCCGCGGTTGTGCGGGCCGTGGATCCGCGGGTCGGGACCGTCTGGGAACGAGGTGTCGCGCATGCCGAGCGGCCGGAAGATCCGTACGGACGCCTGGTGCGCGTACGAGTCACCGGTGACCTTCTCGATCAGCATGCCGAGGACGGTGTAGTGGATGTTGTCGTAGTCCTGCTGTGTGCCGGGGTCGGACTGCGGGCCCTTGGCGACGGCGGACGCCACGACCTGCTGCGGCGTCAGCGTCTCGAAGCGGTGCTGATACCCCTGCGCGACCGTCTCGCCGAGGGAGTCGCCGGACTGCAGGCCACTGGTGTAGTTCAGCAACTGCCGTACGGTGATGGGCCGGAAGTCCTTGGTGAGCAGTCCCGGCAGATAGTGCTGCACAGTGCCGTCGAGGCTGATGCGCCCCTCGGCGGCGAGTTGCAGCACGATGGACGCGGTGACGACCTTCGTGATCGAACCCGCGCGGAAGCGTGCGTCCTCCAGCGCCGGCGCCCCCGTCCGGATGTCCCGCACCCCGGCCGCTCCGTGCCAACTCCCCTTGCCACCCACGCGGATGAGTGCCGCGGTGGCGTCCTGGTCGGGCAGCCCGGCGAGCGCCGCACACAGCGCCTCGACATCGGGACCGTGGGCCGCGGACGGCGGACTCACCTGTCCGGAACAGGACGAGGGCGCGGAGTGCGCGGCGGCGGTTCCCGCCAGGGGCAGTGCGGTCAGGCCCACGACCAGGGCGGTGGCGAGGGCGACGGCGGACGGACGTATCTGCATCGGTTGCTCCAGGCTCGGCGGGATGTGGTGATCATCCTGGCGGCCGCTGTGGAGCTGGGGATCGTCGCGGAGGAGGGCACCGTCCCGGGAGTCGGCCTGAGGGGCGCCCCTAGGGGTGCAGGCGGCCTGGCGGCCGGGCCCAGGGCCCGGCCGCCGCAGGGCGAACCCGTGCCCGCCTCAGCCTCCGCGGACCATGCGCAACGTGTCGATGCGGTTCGTCGTGATCGAGTCCACGCCCATGTCGAGGAGGCGTCGCATGGAGCGCCGGGTGTCGGGTGTCCAGACGGACAGCAGGTAGCCGTCGCGATGGACCCGGTCCGTCAACTCCCCGTCGACCAGGCCGAATCGGTAGTTGAGCCAGCGCGGGCGTACGGCGTCCAGCAGGGCCGGGCGCGGAGGTGCCAGCGACGTCCAGGTCAGCGCGATCTCCGCAGCGGAGTCGGCGGCCCGGACCGCCAGCATGGTCTGCGCCCCCGCGCAGTAGTACACCCGCTCCCGGGCCCCGCACTGCCCGACGGCGTCCACGATCCGGCGCACGGCGCGGGGCGACGGCCCGCCGGGCAGGTCGATCATGACCCGGCTCCCGTCGGTCGCCGCCAGCGCGTCCGCCAGTGTCGGCAGCCCGCCCGCCGTCAGCTCCCGCACCTCGTGAGAGGTGAGCGAGGTGAGCGGCCGGTCCCGCTCCCACAGCCGCTTCAGCGTCTCGTCGTGCAGCAGCACGGGAACACCGTCCCGGGTGAGCCGTACGTCGATCTCGACCGCGTCCGCGCCTCGGTCGAGCGCGGAACGCAGTGAGTCGATGGTGTTCTCGCGGCGGAGGTAGGGGTCGCCGCGATGGGCCACGGCAGTCACGGTGCGCATGGGCCCATTGTGCGGGCGGGGCGCCGCGAAGCCACCCCGTCGGGGGTGGCGGTCGGGCGATGCGGGGGATTCAGCGCGCGAGCCACGCCGAGGTGTAGGAGTCGATCTCGGCCGTCAGCTTCGTCTTGCCGGCCTCGTCGAGGAAGGACGCCTCGACCGCGTTCTTGGCGAGATCCGCCAGCCCCCGCTCGTCGAGGTCCAGTAGCCGCGCGGCGACCGCGTACTCGTTGTTGAGGTCGGTACCGAACATCGGCGGGTCGTCCGAGTTGATGGTGACCACGACGCCGGCGCGTACGAACTCCTTGATGGGGTGCTCGTCGAGCGTGCGGACCGCGCGGGTCGCGATGTTGGAGGTCGGGCAGACCTCCAGCGGGATGCGGTGCTCGGCGAGGTGGGCGAGCAGCTTCGCGTCCCGGGCGGAGCTGGTCCCGTGTCCGATGCGCTCGGCGCGCAGGTCGGTCAGGGCGTCCCAGACCGTCTCGGGCCCGGTCGTCTCGCCCGCGTGCGGCACGGACCGCAGCCCGGCTGCTATGGCGCGGTCGAAGTAGGGCTTGAACTGCGGCCGCGGGACACCGATTTCGGGGCCGCCGAGCCCGAACGAGACGAGCCCCTCGGGGCGCAGCCGGTCGTCGGTGGCGAGCCGTATCGTCTCCTCGGCGGATTCGAGGCCCGCCTCGCCGGGGATGTCGAAGCACCAGCGCAGTACGGTCCCGAACTCGGCCTCCGCCGCCTTGCGGGCGTCCTCGATCGCGTCCATGAACGCCCGCTCGTCGATGCCGCGGCGAGTGGAGGAGAAGGGGGTGATGGTCAGCTCGGCGTAGCGGACCTGCTGCCGGGCCATGTCGCGGGCGACCTCGTACGTCAGCAGCTGCACGTCCTCGGGGGTTCGAATGAGGTCGACGACGGACAGGTACACCTCGACGAAGTGGGCGAAGTCCGTGAACGTGAAGTAGTCGGCCAGCGCCTCGGGGTCGGTGGGCACCCGGGAGTCGGGGTGGCGGGCGGCCAGTGCTGCGACGATGCGGGGGGAGGCGGAGCCGACGTGGTGCACATGCAGTTCGGCCTTGGGCAGTCCGGCGATGAAGGCGTGCACATCGCGTACGGCACGGGCGTCGCGGTGGTCGGACAAGGGTTCCTCCCCGGGAACGGCGTCCCGGCACCGGGTTCGGGCGGGACGCGGGTGATCGGCTGATCGGTGGATCGGAGATGATCCTAGGCGTACGTCCGGCACGCGTGGGAGCGGTTTTGCGGTCCTTGCCGGGGTCCGTGCGCGGGACGGGGCCTCGGTGGGGGCCGGCCGTACCATGACGGGTCGGAGCAACAAGGGGGCTGGTCGTGAGCGACAATGCACATCCGGGACCGGACGCCGCGGAGGGTGCGTACAACCCGTGGGCGCCGCCGGAGGAGAAGGCTTCGACGGGCAATCCGCCGGCCGGGCGGCTACGAGGCGGCGAGCCCCAGGTGGGTGCGGCGGCCGGCGGGTTCGCTCCTTTCGGGTTCGGCCCGGCCGGCGCGGGCCCCGCACCCATGGGTGCGCCGATGGCCGGTCCACCGGGCGGGGGTGAACAGGGCTCCCCCGTACCGCCGCCACCGATCGCGCCCTCGGGCCCTGGGGCGGCCCCCTACGCCGCGCCCGGAGGCTATGGGTACCCCGCGCCCCCGGGGTACGCGGGCTTCGGCTGGCCCGGCATGCCGATGCCGCCGCGCAACGGGTTCGGCACCGCGGCGCTGGCGCTGGGCATCCTCTCGGTGATCCTGTTCTGCGTGTACGGGGTGGTCTCCCTGGTCCTGGGAATCCTCGCGGTGGTCTTCGGGGTCAAGGGCCGCAAACAGGCCGACCGGGGCGAGGCCGACAACCGCGGTCAGGCCCAGGCGGGATTCGTCCTCGGCATCGTCGGGATCGTCCTCGGTGTCGTCGTGATCGCCGCGATAGTCATCAGGCTCGTGGTCGCGGCCAACGAGGTCTCCTCGGACTCCGATTCGCCCTACGTCGGCGACGCGTTCGGCACCTCGGCACCGGTGCTGTTCCACGGCTGACGCCGACGGCCGGCCACGGCCGGGTTCCGGTTTCACCGGCGGGCCGCTGCCACTCCGCGGTGATCCCGTGGGCAAGTATCGGGTCCCCCGTCACCGAAGGGGCCGGCCGGGAGGCCGGCCCCTCTTCATTCCGTCCCTGCCCGCAGCCGCTCCCGCGCTTCCATCAGCGCGAACCCCAGCAGATTCGGCCCCCGCCACTGCCCAGGATCCGCCGCTCGCTCGTCGTCCGCCGCGAGCCCTATGCCCCACACCCGGTCCATGGGGCTCGCCTCGACGAGCACACGGTTCCCGGTGCCCAGCAGAAACTCCCGCAGAGCGGAGTGTGCGGCGAACTTGTGGGCGCTGCCCTCGACCACGATCGCGAACCGCTCGCGCTCCCACAGGGCTTCGTCGAAGCGGCGCACCAGCCGCCCCGCCTTCTTGGCGAGCGCCGGATTCGGCGCCTGGAGGGCCTTGCGTTCCGCCTCCGCGTCGTCGAAGAGCCTCGCCTTCGACGCCATCATCCAGTGCTCTGCCGTCGCGTACTCCACGCCGTCCACGGTGAACGGCGACGGCCACCACTGGCTCAGGCAGCTCGTCCCGATCTGTCCGTCTCTTCGTGGGCGGTGACCCCAGAAGTGCAGATACTTGACCCTCGCCCCCGTGTGGACCTCCCTGACCAGGGACTCCCAGGAATCGATCTTTCCCATGCACGCGAGTGTGGCACGCACCACTGACATTCCGTCCGTCCTTTCTCGCGGTGACTCGACATCTGGTCCGACAGATTCCGTCGCGTAACCAAAAGGCAACAACGGAATCACTTGTTGAGGTCCTCTTGCTCTGCCAGGATCGGCACTCAATTCGAGCTGGAGCTACGCCAGCCCCCGCGGTGAACGCGGGCCGGCGGCGGAGGAGAGCGACATGCACAACTCGGGACATGCCGGCGACGCCGACACCCGCTTCCAGACGCACCGCGCCGTGCAGGAACGTTTCGCGGACGGTGCTCAGTACATTGCGGGCAAACTGACCAAGGGGACGTCCGGCCGTACGCACGCGGTGGTCGACCCGTCGACCGGCGCCGAGGTGTACAGGTACGAACTGGCCGGCACCGAGGACGTCGACCGTGCCGTGGCCGCGGCCCGCGCCGCCTTCCCGGGCTGGTCCGCCGCGACCCCGGGCGAGCGCTCGGACGCGTTGCACCGCTTTGCCGCTGTCCTCGCCGACCGTGCCGAGGACTTCGCGCGGATCGAGTCCCTGCAGTGCGGCAAGCCCCTCAAGCTGACCCGCGAGTTCGACGTCCCGGGCACGATCGACAACACCGCCTTCTTCGCCGGTGCCGCCCGCCACCTGCAGGGGCAGTCCGCCGGCGAGTACTCCGGCGACCACACCTCCTACGTCCGCCGCGAGCCCATCGGCGTGGTCGGCTCCATCGCGCCCTGGAACTACCCCCTCCAGATGGCCGCCTGGAAGGTCCTCCCGGCGATCGCCGCAGGCAACACGATCGTCCTCAAGCCCGCCGAACTGACCCCGCTGACCTCGCTCCTGTTCGCCCAGGCGGCCACCGAGGCGGGCATCCCGGACGGCGTGATCAACATCGTCACCGGCACCGGCAAGGAGGCGGGCGAGCACCTCGTGGGCCACCCCGACGTGGCCATGACCTCCTTCACCGGCTCCACGGCCGTGGGCAGGCGCGTCGCCGAGATCGCCACCACCACCGTCAAGCGGATCCACCTGGAACTCGGCGGCAAGGCGCCCTTCGTCGTCTTCGACGACGCCGACCTGGAGGCCGCCGCCAACGGCGCGCTCGCGGGCGCGCTCATCAACACCGGCCAGGACTGCACGGCCGCCACGCGCGCGTACGTGCAGCGTCCCCTCTACGAGGAGTTCGTCGAGAGGACCGCTGCCCTCATGGAGACCGTCCAGCTCGGCGACCCCTTCGCCACCGGCACCGACCTCGGCCCGCTGATCTCCCACGTCCAGCGCGACCGCGTCGCCGGTTTCGTCGACCGGGCGCGCGCCTACGCGCGCGTGGTCACCGGCGGCGAGGCACCGCAGGGCGAGCTCGCCGAGGGTGCCTACTACCGGCCCACCCTGATCGCCGACGCAACCCAGGACAGCGAGATCGTTCAGTCCGAGATCTTCGGCCCGGTCCTGGTCGTGCTGCCCTTCGACTCCGACGACGACGGGATCCGGCTCGCCAACGACACCCCGTACGGCCTGGCCGCCTCGGCCTGGAGCCGGGACGTGTACCGGGCGAACCGTGCCACCCGTGAGATCCAGGCGGGCTGTGTGTGGGTCAACGACCACATCCCGATCATCAGCGAGATGCCCCACGGCGGATACAAGGCGTCCGGCTTCGGCAAGGACATGTCCACCTATTCGTTCGAGGAGTACACGCAGATCAAGCACGTAATGTTCGACAACACGGCGGTGGCCCGGAAGGACTGGCACCGCACGATCTTCGGGGACCGATAGCCACGTCGGCCGCTGACCGCGGCCGACCTCCCGAAAGGGCACCACGCGCATGGAGCAGTACGAGGCCGACCGCCTGTTCCCGGCCCAACTGGCCGCCATGGGGCGCAGTTTCCGCAGCGGCAGGGCCTCCCTCAGCCGTCGTTCGCTGCTGCGCGCCTCCGCGGGCGGCGCGCTCGCGGTGGGCGGTCTCGGGGTGCTGAGCGCCTGCGGGATCCCCGCGGCGGGCAAGACACAGGGCGGCGTCTCCGCCTCGGACCATTCGGCCGAGGACAAGGTCGTCAACTTCTCCAACTGGCCGGAGTACATCGACGTCGACAAGAGCGGGAAGAAGCACCCCACGCTCGACGAGTTCACCGCACGGACCGGCGTCAAGGTCAAGTACACCGAGGACATCAACGACAACAACGAGTTCTTCGGCAAGGTCAAACCGCAGCTTGCCGCGGGTCAGGACACCGGTCGCGACCTCATCGTCGTCACCGACTGGCTGGCTGCCCGGCTGATCCGCCTCGGGTGGGTCCAGAAGCTGGATCCGGCCAACCTCCCGCACGCCTTCGCCCATCTGTCCGCCCAGTTCCGCGACCCGGACTGGGACCCCGGGCGCGCCTACTCCTACCCCTGGCAGGGCATCTCGACCGTCATCGCCTTCAACAAGAAGGCGCTCGACGGCATAGAGGTGAAGTCGGTCTCCGACCTGCTCGACAACCCCAAGCTCAAGGGACGCGTCGGCTTCCTGTCGGAGATGCGCGACAGCATCGGCATGACGCTGCTCGACATGGGCAAGGACCCCGCCAAGTTCACCGGCGACGACTACGACGCGGCGCTCGCCCGTATCCAGAAGGCCGTCGACAAGGGCCAGATCCGCCGCTTCACCGGCAACGACTACACGTCCGACCTCACCAAGGGCGACCTGGCCGCCTGCGTCGCCTGGGGCGGCGACATCGTCCAGCTCAAGGCCGACAACCCGGACGTGGACTACATCATCCCGGAAGCCGGACTCATCACGAGCACCGACAACCTGCTGGTCCCCAACAAGGCGCGCCACAAGACCAACGCCGAGCGGCTCATCGACTTCTACTTCGAGCCGAAGCCGGCTGCCCAGCTCTCCGCCTACATCAACTTCGTCTGTCCCGTCGACGGCGGGCGCGAAGAGCTGGCAAAGATCGACAAGGCGGCGGCGGACAACCCGCTGATCGTTCCCACCAAGGCCGTGGCCGCGAAGTCCCACTCCTTCCGTGCGCTGAGCGACAAGGAAGAGGCGGCCTACGAAGACAAGTTCGCAAAGCTCACAGGGGCGTGACGAAGATGACGACAGACAACAGCGGCGACGTCCGCCTCTCCGGAATCAGTAAGACGTACGGCTCCTTCACCGCCGTACACCCGCTCGACCTGACCGTGCCGCAGGGCTCCTTCTTCGCCCTGCTCGGCGCGTCGGGCTGCGGCAAGACCACCACCCTGCGCATGATCGCCGGCCTGGAGGAGCCCACGGCGGGCACCGTCCACCTCGGCGACCAGGACGTGACGCACCTGCCGCCCTACAAGCGGCCGGTGAACACGGTCTTCCAGTCCTACGCCCTCTTCCCGCACCTCGACATCTTCGAGAACGTCGCCTTCGGCCTGCGCCGGCGCGGCGTCAAGTCGGTGAAGAAGCAGGTCGACGAGATGCTGGACCTGGTGCAGCTCGGCGAGCAGGCGCGGAAGAAGCCACACCAGCTCTCCGGCGGCCAGCAGCAGCGTGTGGCCGTGGCCCGCGCGCTGATCAACCACCCCAAGGTGCTCCTGCTCGACGAGCCGCTCGGCGCCCTCGACCTGAAGCTGCGCCGCCAGATGCAGCTGGAGCTCAAGCGCATCCAGACCGAGGTCGGCATCACCTTCGTCCATGTCACGCACGACCAGGAGGAGGCCATGACCATGGCCGACACGGTCGCCGTGATGAACGGGGGCCGCGTCGAACAGCTCGGCTCGCCGACCGACCTCTACGAGAACCCGCGGACCACGTTCGTCGCCAACTTCCTCGGCAGCTCCAACTTCATCGAGGCCGAGGTCGACTCCAGGAGCGGTGAGGAGATCATGCTGAAGGCCGGTGGAGGCAAGCTCTCGCTGCCCAAGGCGCGATGTTCCGCGCCGACGACGGCCGGCGGCAAGATGCTGGTCGGTGTCCGCCCGGAGAAGATCTCCCTCACCCATGCCGACGACGCGGGTGAGATCCCCGAGGGCCGCAACCGCATCACCGGCAAGATCGCCAACGCCAGCTTCATCGGTGTCTCCACGCAGTACGTCATCGACAGCGCCGTCTGCCCCGAGTTCGCCGTCTACGTCCAGAACGTCGAACGCGACTCCCGGCTGGTGCCCGGCGCCGACGTGGTGCTGCACTGGAGCCCGGCCCACACCTTCGGCCTGGACGCTGCGCAGGACATCGACGCGGGCATCGAGACGGTTGAGGAGGAGGCCGCCTGATGGCCGCTGTCACCGAGGTGCCCCCGCCCCTCGCGCCCACCGCCCCCGAGAAGGCCCCGCGCAAGCGGGGCCGCTGGACGCCGTACTGGCTGCTGCTGCCCGGCATCCTGTGGCTGGTCGTCTTCTTCGCGCTGCCGTTGGTCTACCAGGCCTCCACCTCCGTGCAGACGGGTTCCCTGGAGGACGGCTACAAGGTCACCTGGCACTTCGCGACCTACTGGGACGCGCTGTCCGAGTACTGGCCGCAGTTCGTCCGCTCGGTGCTCTACGCGGCCGCCGCGACCGTCCTGTGCCTGCTGCTCGGCTACCCGCTGGCGTATCTCATCGCCTTCCGCGCGGGCCGCTGGCGCAACCTGATCATGATCTTGGTGATCGCGCCGTTCTTCACCAGCTTCCTGATCCGCACGCTCGCCTGGAAGACGATCCTCGCGGACGGCGGCCCGGTCGTCGGCACCCTGAACGCGCTGCACGTTCTGGACATCACCAACTGGCTCGGGTGGACGTCGGGCGACCGCGTCCTGGCCACCCCGCTCGCGGTGGTGTGCGGACTGACGTACAACTTCCTGCCGTTCATGATCCTGCCGCTGTACACCTCCCTGGAGCGCATCGACGGGCGTCTCCACGAGGCGGCCGGCGACCTGTACGCCAAGCCGTTCACGACGTTCCGGAAGGTCACCTTCCCGCTGTCGACGCCGGGCGTGGTCTCCGGCACGCTGCTGACCTTCATCCCGGCGGCGGGCGACTACGTCAACGCCGATCTGCTCGGCTCCACGGACACGCGCATGGTCGGCAACGTCATCCAGACGCAGTTCCTGCGGGTGCTCGACTACCCCACGGCTGCGGCCCTCTCCTTCATCCTCATGGCCGCGATCCTCATCATGGTCACGTTCTACATCCGCCGGTCCGGGACGGAGGATCTGGTTTAAATGGCCTTCGTACGCTGGCTCAAGCGCCATCTCGTCGTCATCGCAGGACTGTTGACGCTCGGATATCTGCTGCTGCCCAACGTCATCGTCACGGTGTTCTCCTTCAACAAGCCGAAGGGGCGCTTCAACTACCAGTGGCAGCGGTTCTCCACGGACGCCTGGAAGGACCCGTGCGGTGTCGCCGACATGTGCGGCTCGCTGTCGATCAGCCTCCAGATCGCGGTGTGGGCGACGATCGGGGCGACCGTCCTCGGCACGATGATCGCCTTCGCACTGGTCCGCTACCGCTTCCGCGCGCGGGGGGCCGTGAGTTCGCTCATCTTCCTGCCGATGGCGATGCCCGAGGTCGTCATGGCGGCCTCGCTGCTCACCCTCTTCCTCAACATGGGCGCGCAGCTCGGGTTCTGGACGATCCTGATCGCGCACATCATGTTCTGCCTCAGCTTCGTCGTCACCGCGGTCAAGGCGCGCGTGATGTCGATGGACCCGCGCCTGGAGCAGGCGGCCCAGGACCTCTACGCCGGACCGGTGCAGACGTTCCTGCGCGTCACCCTGCCCATCGCGGCACCCGGAATCGCCGCGGGCGCGCTGCTCGCCTTCGCGCTCTCCTTCGACGATTTCATCATCACCAATTTCAACGCGGGTTCGACCGTCACCTTCCCCATGTTCGTCTGGGGCTCGGCGCAGCGCGGAACCCCCGTTCAGATCAATGTCATCGGTACGGCCATGTTCGCCCTCGCCGTACTGTTCGTCCTGGTCTCCATGGCCATCGGCAATCGCCGAAATCGCCAGAAGGCGTAAAGCCGCACGGCGAAATGCACCCGTAGGGAGTTGAAATCATGGCCCCAAGCGCCATGACCCGTTGGACCAAGTCTCTTTCCGATGCCCAGCCGGTCTCGTACTGGCTGGAAGACCCCGGCAAGCCCCACCCCGAGCCCGCGCTCACCGGCGCCGAGACCTGCGACCTGCTGGTCGTCGGTGGCGGCTACAGCGGACTGTGGACCGCGCTCATCGCCAAGGAGCGCGACCCCGAGCGGGATGTGGTGCTGGTGGAGGGCCGCGAGGCGGGCTGGGCCGCCTCGGGCCGCAACGGCGGCTTCTGTGCCGCCTCCCTCACTCACGGCCTGGCTAACGGCCTCGCCCGCTGGCCGGACGAGATCCACAAGCTGGAGGAGCTGGGCGCCCGCAACCTCGACGAGATCGAGAAGGCGGTCGCCCGCTACTCCCTGGACTGCGAGTTCGAGCGCACCGGCGAGCTCGACGTCGCGACCGAGGCGTACCAGGCGCAGGAACTGCGCGACTGGTACACGGAGATGAAGGACCAGGGCCTCGCCGAGGGCACCGACTTCCTGGATGCCGAGGCGGTACGGGAACAGGTCGACTCCCCGACCTTCCGCGCCGGCCTGTACGACCGCCGGGGCGTGGCCATGCTCCACCCGGCCAAGCTCGCCTGGGGCCTGAAGCGCGCCTGCCTCGAACTCGGCGTCCGGATCTACGAGCACACGCCCGCGCTCTCCCTGAAGCCGTACGGGGGCGGCATGGCCGTACGCACCCCGTACGGCGGCATCCGCGCCCGCCGGGTGGCGCTCGGTACGAACATCTTCCCGAACCTGGTCAAGCGCGTCCGCTCCTACACCGTCCCGGTCTACGACTACGCGCTGATGACCGAGCCGCTGACCGCCGACCAACTGGCCTCGATCGGCTGGAAGAACCGGCAGGGACTCGGGGACTCGGCCAACCAGTTCCACTACTTCCGGCTCTCCGCCGACAACCGCATCCTGTGGGGCGGCTACGACGCGATCTATCAGTACGGCGGCCGGATGCGCGCCGAGTACGACGACCGCCCGGAGACCTACGCCAAGCTCGCCGGGCACTTCTTCACCTGCTTCCCGCAGCTGGAGGGAGTCCGCTTCACACACGCGTGGGGCGGCGCGATCGACACCTGCTCGCGCTTCTCGGCGTTCTTCGGCACGGCCCACCAGGGGAAGGTGGCGTACGCGGCGGGCTACACGGGCCTCGGCGTCGGCGCGACCCGGTTCGGCGCGGACGTGATGCTCGACCTGCTCGCGGGGGAGCGCACCGAGCGCACCGAACTGGAGATGGTCCGCAAAAAGCCGGTGCCGTTCCCGCCGGAGCCCTTCGCCTGGACGGGCATCGCCCTCACCAAGTGGTCGCTGGCGCAGGCCGATACGCACGGCGGGCGGCGCAACCTCTGGCTGAAGACCATGGACAAGCTGGGGCTGGGCTTCGACAGCTGACGCCGGGCCGGGGCATGCCCTGACCGTGGTCTCGGCATGCCCCGGCAGAGGGATGCCGCCTGTCAGCCGGGCCCGGTTCCGGAACCGGGCGTTTCAGAAGACGCTCTACGGCTGGTTCGGCTGAGGAGAAGCCGCAGCGAGGAGAGCACCACGGCGCCCAGGCACCAACTGGCCAGCACGTCCAGGGGCCAGTGGTAGCCGTGCCGGACCAGCCCGTAGGCGACCGCAAGATTCAGGGCCAGGCTGACGGCGAGGACCCCGCGGCGGGCGTACGGCGTGCGCAGCCAGGGCCACAGGACCAGGGCCGCCGCGCCGTAGGCGACCGCCGCGGTGGCCGTGTGCCCCGAGGGATAGAAGCCAGTGCCCGGGCCCATGACCGGCGGACCCGGCCGGGCGATCAGCTCCTTGAGCGGGACGATCAGCGCCGGGACGGCCGCCATGAGCGCTGCCGCGGTGACAGGGGGCAGCCACCACCGGTCTGTGCCGTCGCGCCGGGCCCGCCAGGCGGCGTAGGCCAGCACGACGGCGAGGACGGGGACGGCGACGGCGATGTTCCCCAGGTCGGCGAGGCCCCCCGAGACCTGGTCCGGGTGGGCCACGGCCCGGCCCACTCGCTCGTCCGCCTGCGCGAGCGGACCGTGGACGGCGACCTGCCAGGTGATCAGGAGGAAAAGGAGGGCAGGCGGCGCCATCAGGCGGGCCGACCGCCCTGGGGCAGGGGGCCTGTCGTCGTGTGAGGCAGCCGCAGGCTCGGGATCCGGGTCTTGGGGGGACGGCACGGCGAACAGCTTGGCAGGGGAGACCGGCCGCGTGGCATGCGGGTCCCCGTGGCCGGTTGGACCGGAGCCCGAACACGCCGAAGGGCCAGCGCAAGGGGGGGAGTGCGCTGACCCTTCGGTGAACCGCCTTCGGCGGCCGGTCCGGATCGGTGTGCCGCCCGCCCCGGGGGGTTTGGGGCGCGCGACCGTCCGACCGGTGAGGAGATCCGAAGCCGGAAGCTCCAGTTGTGTGCGCGAGGGCACGACCGGGTCAAAGCTGGGGAGGCTCCGGCCCGATGTCGCCCACAGTCCCCTGTGGGCGGGGTGTATCTCTCATCTGGGTAGAACCTACGGCAGGACAATCGGCTCCGACAGCCGGAACCACTACCCGCCATCCACCCCGCACACCTTCTTCACAGCCTCTGACCGCCGCTGTCCCGGCCCCGGAATCGCAGCGGACTCAAGGGCTGGGACGGGTGGGGCTGCTGGGGCGCGTACCCCTGCCTCAGCTGCGGTTTTCGCGTGGACGGGTGGCGGTGACCCGGTGGCTCAGATGCGCGCGAACCCCTGCTCGATGATGTCGAGGCCCTCGTTCAGCAGGTCCTGGCCGATGACCAGCGGGGGCAGGAAGCGCAGCACGTTGCCGTAGGTGCCGCAGGTCAGGACCAGCAGGCCCTCCTGGTGGCAGGCCTTGGCGAGCGCGGCCGCCGCCTGGGCGTTCGGCTCCTTGGTGGCGCGGTCCTTGACCAGCTCGATCGCGATCATCGCGCCGCGGCCGCGGACGTCGCCGATGATGTCGAACTTCTCGGCCATCGCCGTGAGGCGGGCCTTCATGGTCTCCTCGATCTCCTTCGCCCGGGCGTTGAGGTCGAGTTCCTTCATCGTCTCGATCGCGCCGAGCGCACCGGCGCACGCGACCGGGTTGCCGCCGTAGGTGCCGCCCAGGCCGCCTGCCTGCGCGGCGTCCATGATCTCGGCGCGGCCGGTGACGGCGGAGAGCGGCAGACCGCCCGCGATGCCCTTGGCGGTGGTGATCAGGTCCGGGACGATGCCCTCGTCCTCACAGGCGAACCACTGGCCGGTGCGGCAGAAGCCGGACTGGATCTCGTCGGCGACGAAGACGATGCCGTTGTCCGTGGCGAACTGGCGGATCGCGGGCAGGAAGCCCTTCGCGGGCTCGATGAAGCCGCCCTCGCCGAGCACCGGCTCGATGATGATCGCGGCCACGTTGTGCGCGCCGACCTGCTTGGTGATCTGCTCGATGGCCTGCGCGGCGGCCTCGGGGCCGCAGTTCTCCGCACCGGTCGGCCAGCGGTAGCCGTATGCCACCGGCACCCGGTAGACCTCGGGCGCGAACGGGCCGAAGCCGTCCTTGTACGGCATGTTCTTGGCCGTCAGGGCCATGGTGAGGTTCGTCCGGCCGTGGTAGCCGTGGTCGAAGACGATGACCGCCTGGCGCTTGGTGTACGCGCGGGCGATCTTGACGGCGTTCTCGACGGCCTCGGCGCCCGAGTTGAACAGCGCGCTCTTCTTGGCGTGGTCACCCGGCGTGAGCTCGGCCAGCGCCTCGGCGACGGCCACGTAGCTCTCGTACGGCGTGACCATGAAGCAGGTGTGCGTGAAGTCCTGCAGCTGCGCGGAGGCACGGCGCACGACGGCCTCGGCGGAGGCGCCCACGGACGTCACCGCGATGCCCGAGCCGAAGTCGATCAGGCGGTTGCCGTCGACGTCCTCGATGATCCCGCCGCCTGCGCGCTGGGTGAAGACCGGCAGCGTGGAGCCCACGCCCTGCGCGACCACGGCGGTACGGCGGGCCTGCAGCTCCTGCGACTTCGGGCCGGGGATGGCGGTGACGACGCGGCGCTCCTGCGGAAGTGCAGTCATGGGGGCTCCCTGATGATCGTGCGAACCGAACCGGATGGTGTGGCGCACCGGCGTTCCGGTGTGCCCGGTTCCGGGCGGGGGTGCTTTTCGGACGCTTACCTTCTTTTCTCGCAGGCTAGAGCCGGTAAGGGACAGTGGGCATGCTCCATGTGGGCACCTTGGGCGTATCCGCTTGTCCGTGGTGGACATAGCGTGGCAGACGACGTCGGCGCGGGCGCGGCGCGCGTAAGCGGTGAACTCCCCCTGCGGGGGCGTTAGATTGGCTCGCTGACGGTGCACGGAGCGGCTGGTCGGGGGGCAAGGGCGATGGACAGCGACGGGACGCAGGACGCGCAGGCCACACGGGCGGATTCCGTGCCGCGTCCGGCCACGCCGCCACGGGTTCCGCCGCGGCCCGCGCGGGCACCCGAGCTGCCCGCCGCGCCCGGTCAGCCTCCGCCCCGCCGGCCGGCCGTCGCCGACTGGCTCAACGAGCCCCGCCCGGCCGCCGCCCCCGGAATCTGGCGCTTCGGCTTCCGCCTGCCCAAGGCCGCGCAGGCGTCCGGCCGGCTCGCCCCGGTCACGGTCGTCGGCCTCGCGGTCCCCCTGGTGGTGGCGCTGGTCCTCTGGTCGATGTGGCGCCACGGCACCGTCCCCTACAAGTGGGCGGTTCTCAGACTGTTCACCCCGAGCGACTGGTGGTGGGCTGGTACATCGGCCCCCAAGGTGTGGCAGGGCCAAGAGGCCATCGTGGTCTACGACGGCGCCTTCTTCGGCCTGCTCATCTACGCCATGGGCCGGCTCGGTAGCTGGCCCGACGTCCTCCGGCACGTCGTCGGCCGCCGTGAGCAGCCCGCGCGCGCCCTCCTCGCCGCCCTCGGTGCCCTCGTCACGCTGAGCTTCGTGTTCCCGAGCGCCTTCCCCGGCGTCGGCTGGAACGCCCTGCCGGTCGCCGCCCCCGTGTTCTCCCTCGCCGCCCTGGTCTCCGGCGGCTACGACCTGTTCCAGTCGCAGCTGCTCACCGACGGGCTGTACGCGCTCATCACGGCACTGGTCCTGTGGCCGTTCGCGAGGATCGGCGGCTGGTGGGCGCTGGCCCAGCAGTGGCGCGCCGTGCGCGACCGCACGGACAAGGGCCGGACCGCACAGCCCCGCCCGGACGTGCCACGCGCGCGGTGGCCCGAGCTCCGGGAGGCCGGAGCGCACGAGGCGGCGGACGTGCTCACCGCAGAGGTGCTCGACGGCCGGATGAACGACGTGGACTGCGCCCGGATCGGGCACGCATGGACCGCGGCCAGGAACGAAGGGCGCCTCGCCGCCTTCACCGAGACCGTGCTGCGCCAAGGCGGTGCCGCCTGGACCCACCCGTCCGGGGCCCGGGACCTGCCCGGCCGCACCGCACGCCACGATCTGCTCGTCGAACAGGTCCGCATCGGGCAGTGGGCGGCCGGGGAGCGCACGCCCGTCGCCTACCGCGGCGCGGGCGCGGCCCTCGGCCGGGACGCGCTCGCCACCTCACTCCTGGCCGTGGGGCCGCCGGGCTCCGGGAAGACCCGCCACCTGGTCGCACCCGTGGTCGAGTCCCTCGCGCTGCAGGCTCTCACCGGCCGGTGCGCCGTCGTCGCGGTGTGCGCAGCCGGCACGCCGCTCGCCCCGGACTCGGCGTTCGACGTCGTGGTACGGATCGGGGACCCGGCGTCCGTCCACGACCTGGATCCGTACGCGGACTGCGACGACGCCGACGAAGCGGCCGCCTTCCTGGCCGAGGGCCTGGCTGGGGACCTCGACACCGTCGGCGGCCAGCGGGGGGCGACCGCACTCGCGCAACTGCTCGGCCCCTACCGGGCGGTGCACGGCGCCTTCCCGCCCCTGCCCGTGCTGCGGGAACTGCTGGAGGGCGAGCCGTCGGCGCTGTCGTCCCTGCGCGAGGCCCTCTCGGGGGAGGAGCACGCCGCGATGTGCCGCGAACTCGACGCCCGCGTCCGGCAGATCGGCACCACCGCCGACGCGGGTCCGGCGCTCGCCGACCGGCTCGCCCTGCTGGACCGGCCGGCCTTCGCCGAGTTCTTCGGCGCCGGCGGCACGGTACGGCCGTTCTCGCTGCGCGCCGTGGCCCACCATCCGCTCCGGGTCCGTATCGACCTTCCCGAGCACGGGCACGAGGAGGCGTCCCGGCTGATCACCCGGCTGGTCCTCGCCCAGTTCGGTGCCGTCGTGCGGGGCGGCGAGCGCTCCCACTTCGCCTGTCTGGTCCTCGACGACGCCACCGGGACGGTGACCGCCGAGTCGGTACGCCGCATCCAGCGGCTGCGCTCCCGGAACGCGGGAGTGGTCCTCGCCCTGCGCACCATCGGCGACGTCCCGGAGGCCCTGCACGGGCCGCTGTTCGGGGCGGTCGGCTGCCGCATGGCCTTCTCCGGCGTCACCACATGGGACGGCGGCCGGTTCGCCCAGGCCTGGGGCACGCAGTGGGTGGAGACCCGGGAGGTCGCCAAGCACACCGTCTTCGCGCACCAGCCCATGACCCGGGCCATCCATGCCCTGCGCAAGCTGGTGACCGGAAGGGCCGTGACCACGGATGCCGTGACCGTCCGCCAGGTCGAGCGCGAGCGGTGGTCCGCGTCCGAGCTGGCGCACGCAGTGCCGCCGGGGCACGCGGTGCTGTCCTTGACAGATATGAAGGGCGAGCACGCACCCCCCCTGCTCGTGGACCTGCGCGGCCAAGGGTCCGAACAGGACGTCCGAACATAAGCGCCCGAGGCGACCGTACGGTGAGGCAGAATCGACAGAGGTCGTTCATACGCGGCGGCCAATGGATCACAAAGATCCCCCAGTCCGTGACCGCCACGGATTCCGTACAGACGGAGTCCGTGCTGACCTGAAGGCCTCATGCCCCTCACGCTCGCCTCGCTCGTCCACCACTCCGCGCTCAAGCTGGCCGTGCGCGCGGGCGAGGACCGCCTGGACGTCCCCGTCCGCTGGGCCCACGTCAGCGAGCTCGCCGACCCCGTGCCCTACATGGAGGGCGGTGAACTGCTGCTGATCACCGCGCTGAAGCTGGACGCCGAGGACCCGGAGGTCATGCGGCGGTATGTGAAGCGGCTGGTGGGCGCGGGGGTGGTCGGGCTCGGGTTCGCCGTCGGCGTCAACTACGACGAGATCCCCGAGGCCCTCCTGGACGCCGCGCGGGAGGAGCGGCTCCCGCTGCTCGAGGTGCCCCGGCGGACCCCCTTCCTCGCCATCAGCAAGGCCGTCTCCGCGGCCAACGCCGCCGACCAGTACCGGGCCGTGACCGCCGGGTTCGCCGCCCAGCGCGAGCTGACCCGCCAGGCCCTCAGCGAGGGCCCCGAGGGGCTGCTCGCCGCGCTCGCCGCGCAGGTCGACGGCTGGGCCGCGCTCTACGACGCGTCCGGCGCCGTCGTCGCGGCCGCGCCCGAGTGGGCGGGGCGCCGCGCCGCGCGGCTCACCGCCGATGTGGAACGGCTGCGGGAGCGGCCCGCGCCGGCGAGCTCCGTGGTCGGCGGGCCGAGCGGCGAGGACCGCGTCGAGCTGCACTCCCTGGGCACCGGGCGGCGCCCGCGCGCCGCGCTCGCCGTGGGCACCGCGGCCCCGCTGGGCACCGCCGAGCGGTATGCGGTCCACTCCGCCATCGCCCTGCTGACCCTCACCACCGAGCGGTCCCGGTCCCTGCACGCCGCCGAGCAGCGGATCGGGGCGGCTGTGCTGCGCCTGCTGCTCGCCGGGCAGCCGGACCACGCGCGCGCAGTGGCCGGGGACCTCTACGGCGCCCTGCTGGACGCGCCGTTTCGCTTGATCCTCGCTGAGTCGGCGTCCGCGTCGGCCGCCCGGGCGCACGCCGACGGGCACGCGCGCGTGGCGCCCGCGCCCCAGGCCGCCGCGGCGCTCGCGGGGGCCGGCACGGACGGCGATCCGCTGGACGGGCTCGCCGAGACGGTGGAGTCCGCCGCCGCACGCTCCGGCGAGGCCGTGCTCGTCGTACCCGACGCGGAGCGGCTCGTCGTGCTCGCCGTGGACGGGGGCGCCGCCGTCACCGCGTGCCAGGCGTACGCGCAGGCGGTGCAGGCGGCGCGGGCAGCGGTCCGTGAGCAGCCCGCCACCGACGAGAACGAACTGGTCGTGGGCATGTCGGCGCCCGCCGGTCCGATCGCCACCGCTGCCGCTTACAAGCAGGCGGAACAGGCGCTGTCGGTGGCCCGGCGGCGGGGCCGGTCGCTGGTCGAGCACGAGGAGCTGGCGGCCGGGTCGGTGCTGCCGTTGCTCGCGGACGACGCGGTACGCGCCTTCGCGGACGGCCTGCTGCGTGCCCTGCGCGAGCACGACGCCACCGGGCGCGGCGATCTGGTGGCCTCGCTGCGGGCCTGGCTCTCGCGCCACGGTCAGTGGGACGCGGCGGCGGCCGACCTCGGCGTCCACCGCCACACACTGCGCTACCGGATGCGGCGGGTCGAGGAGATCCTGGGACGCTCGCTCGACGACCCGGACGTACGGATGGAGCTGTGGCTGGCGCTCAAGGCGACGGCCGCGGCGGGGGAGTGACGGCGCCCCGGGCGTAGTCCCGTCGTACTGGCATACGCCACCGCGTCCTCCCGAAGACCGCAATGGCTGTACATCCCGTACTACGCCCGCACCGCAGTGCTACTCCCCGGACAAACGACCCTTCGCCGCCCCGGCCCTACCGTGGACGACGCAACCCAAGGAACACCCAACCTCGGAAGGGCCGGGACCCGACATGACCTCCACCCACGCCTTCTGGCTCGCCGGCCGCCAGGCCACCGGTGAGACCACCTTCGACGTCACCAATTCGTGGGACGGCCGACTCGTCGGCAAGGTCAGTGTCCCGACCGAGGCCCAGGTCGAGGAGGCGGTCGCTGCCGCCTACGCCGTACGGGACGAGTTCGCCGCGCTCCCGGCCCATGTACGGGCCGCCGCTCTCGACCACGTCTGCAAGCGGCTCGTCGAGCGCACCGAGGAGATCGCGCAGGTCATCTCCGCCGAGAACGGCAAGCCCATCAAGTGGGCCCGCGGCGAGGTCGGCCGTGCCGTCTCCGTGTTCCGCTTCGCGGCCGAGGAGGCCCGCCGCTTCAACGGCGGCGAGGCCATGCGCCTCGACACCGACGGCGGCGGCCAGGGCCGGCTGGCGCTGATCCGCCGCTTCCCGAAGGGTGTCGTCCTCGGTATCGCGCCGTTCAACTTCCCGCTGAACCTGTGCGCCCACAAGATCGCACCGGCCATCGCCGCGGGCGTGCCGATCATCCTCAAGCCGGCGCCCGCCACCCCGCTGTCCGGCCTGATCCTCGGCGAGCTGCTCGCCGAGACCGACCTGCCCGCCGGCTCCTGGTCGGTCCTCCCGGTCACCAACGACCAGATGCCCGCCCTCGTCCAGGACGAGCGTCTGCCGGTCATCTCCTTCACCGGCTCCGAGAAGGTCGGCTACGCGATCATGGACTCGGTGCCGCGCAAGCACTGCACCCTGGAGCTGGGCGGCAACGGCGCGGCCGTCGTCCTCGCCGACTACGCGAGCGACGAGGACCTGGACTGGGCCGCGAAGCGCATCGCCACCTTCTCCAACTACCAGGGCGGCCAGTCCTGCATCTCCGTGCAGCGGGTGATCGCCGACGCGTCCGTGTACGACCGGCTGGTGCCGCGCATCGTGGCCGCCGTCGAGGCCATGGTCACCGGCGACCCCTCCGACGACGCGACGGACGTCGGCCCGCTGGTCAGCGAGGACGCCGCGAAGCGCGTGGAGTCCTGGGTCGACGAGGCCGTGGCCGCGGGCGCCACGCTCCTGACCGGCGGCAAGCGGGACGGCGCCTCGTACGCGCCGACCGTGCTCACCGACCTTCCGGCCGATGCGACCCTCGCCTGCGAGGAGGTCTTCGGACCCGTCCTCTCCGTGCAGAAGGTGAACGGCGAGGCCGAGGCGTTCGCCACGGTCAACGACTCCAAGTACGGCCTCCAGGCGGGCGTGTTCACGCACGACCTCCAGGTCGCCTTCCGTGCACACCGCGCCCTCGAGGTCGGCGGTGTCGTCATCGGCGACGTGCCCTCCTTCCGGGCCGACCAGATGCCGTACGGCGGCGCCAAGCGGTCCGGTGTCGGCCGTGAGGGCGTGAAGTACGCGATGGACGACTACACGTACGAGCGTGTCCTGGTCCTGACGGACCTGGCTCTCTGAGTCCACCCTCAGCCGACGGCCGGAGCCCACTGTGCGGGGGCTCCGGCCGTCGTCGTTGGTACCCACGTTGACCTGGGAAAACAGCCAATCTTGGCCGGTTCCCGTGAAGCCACGGGAACATCACGGGAACATCGTCGGTAGTCTCCGCCGCATGGCGAGCGTGATTGCGCGTACGGACAAGGCTGGACATGTGTGCGGCTGTCAGGTGTGGTGGCGAGAGGACGGCTCGGCATCCGGTGAGTGGCGGAACGAACGCTTTGGTGACGAGGGCTCAGCCGGGGTATTCAGGAACGCCGTTGGCGCTACCGGGCAGACCTGGCTGCTCGGCTGGGTGAAGGGCAAGGGGTCCATGGACGAGGAGGCTGCCGACGAACTGCGGCACCACTTCGACCACTTCGCGCAAGCGTCCGTGGAGAACGCTGCCGACGGTCCCGGCGGCGCCCGTGATCAGCCATGTCACGGCCGGTGGTGGAGCATCGCCGAGACGCCCTCGTCGCTCGGGTCGTAGGAGATGCCGCGCAGGACGGCGACGGGGGCGCCGCGTCCGCGCTGGCCGAGGATGATCCCGGCAGCGGCTGCGATGAGGTCGGTGAACGTCTCCTCCTGGTGCCGTCCGTCGTGTTCTGTCGTGCGAAGGGGTCCCACGCCTGCCACGCCGATGGAGATCACGGTCGCGCCGCGCCGGTCGGCGCGGCCGTCGGAGTCCGTGATGACCACGGCGACCTGAGTGCGCGTGGAGGTGACGAGGGCGTCGCGCAGGGCGCGGGCGGAGGCGTCCGGATCCACCGGCAGCAGCCAGGCGCCCTCGGTACCGGCGCGGTCGATCCCGGCGGAGGTGAGCTGGTAGCCCAGGGTGTGCCGGGCGATGATGGGGCCCCGCTCAGAGGCGAGGAAGTACTCGCTGGACGAGTCCAGGATGAGTTGCACGACCTTGGCGGGCTTGCCCGTCTTCGCGGACAGATCCAGCGCCTCCGGGCCTGGGGTGACGCCGGCCAGGTCGACGTACCGCTTCTCAGCGATGGACACGACTTTGCTGGCGACGACGATGATGTCCCCGTCGCGTAGTTCTGTGCAGGTGCGCGTGAGTGCGTCGGTGATGATGGCCGCCAGATCGTCGCCCGGCTGGATCTCAGGGAACGGCTCCAAGGCGAAGGCGGAGAAGCCGGAGGTCGGTGCGGTCATCGGCGGGTTCCTGCGGGAGTGTGGACGGCAGTGGGCGGGCGGGCATGCGCGGCGGCAAGCTTCTCGGCCCGCTGCCGGGCGGTGGCGTGCTGCTGGTGGGCCAGCCGAGGCCGCGAGACTCGCGCTCTACATGCTGCCTGCGGTGACGTACTTCACGAGTGCGTCAACGTCGGTGAGATCCTGGATCACTGAGTTGGCTCCCGCTGTACGCAGTTCTTCGATGGAACTGCGGCCTGTCGCGACGGCGATGACCCGCACGCCAGCTGCGATGCCGCCTTCTACATCTGCGGGCGTGTCGCCGATCAGTGCGACGTCCACGGCCGCTGCGGACGAACGACTAAGGGCCAGTTCGACGAGGGCGGGCCGAAGGTCTGCGTCGTCGCCGTATGCCCCGCCCTCCCACTGAATGTGGGTGTCCAGGCCGAAGATGCCCAGCTTGATCTCTGCGACGCCGCGGACGTTTCCGGTGACCACGGTCTGTCGTACGTTCGCAGCGGCAAGGGCCTGGAGTGCCGCGGCTGCGCCAGGAAGGGCATGCCCCCGCTCTCGTAGTTCTGTCGCATGGTGGATGTGCTGTGCGGTGAGTGCTGCCGCGAACCGTTCGAAGTCGGCTCGATCCGTGTTGAGGCCGTGTAGTTTTGCTGTCTCTCGGAAGATCACGGCTTCGGTGATGCCGTCGATTTTCGCCTGCTGGCGCATCGGCTGGCCTGTCGCTTCCTCGAATGCTGCTGCGGACAGCTCATGCCCGACGCCCCGCGTGTCGATGAGCGTGTGGTCGATGTCCCACAGAACGAGATGCGGCATTGGCCGGGCCCTTCCGAAACTGAATGTCTACCTAGATTGCTCTGAGTCCCCCGATCGTTGTGGAAGGTATCCACAACGAGGTTGCTCGTCCTACCCTGACGTAACACGGGAGGGCGGATGGTCGATTCACCGAAGCTGCCTATCGGGTCGCGGATTAGGCACTACCGACGAAAGAACGGTAACCGATCGCAGGCGGCCATTGCGGGCCTATGCGGCATCACGGAGCGGTACCTCTCGCTCATCGAAACGGGAAAACGGACCCCTTCCCCTGACATGCTGGCTCGCCTTGCCGCAGAACTGGAGGTACCAGTGGCGGCCCTCCTGTCCACCGAGCCGCCTCCCAAGAAGACCGGTTCGCTGACCACGGCACCCGACATCGCTCGGGCCTTGATGGGGTTCGGGGCGGCCTGCACAGACCCGGCAGTCGCGCCGGCCGAGCTGCGCGAGCGTATCGAGCACGCGTGGCGCACCTGGCAGACGAGCGAGGAGCGGTTCACTGACGTCGAGTGCCTGCTTCCAGCCTTGATCGTGGACGTCGAGCGCGCAGTCCGCATCTACCGTATGGGCAACGACCGTGCGGCTCGCCGTGACATCTTCCGTGCAGCGGCCGACTTATACGGTCTGCTGCGCTCTTACTGTCGGCGTACCGGACGCCTCGACCTCTCGCTCATGGCCGCTGACCGTGCACGCCGCGCTGCGGAAGACGCAGACGACCCGATCCGGATGGCAGCCGCCCACTGGAACCTTGGGCACTGCCTCCTGTCCCAGGAAAGCGGTGCCGAAGAAGCCGGAGAAGTGGCTCGCCTGGCGACAGAGCAACTGCGGGGGGTCCCCGAGAGCGACGAAAACGCCGCCATGCAAGGTGCCCTCGAACTGGTTCAGGTTGTGGCGGACGCCCAACGTAAGAACTGGTGGCATGCCAGGGAACGCCTGGTCGGCCTGGCCGCCCCCCTCGGTAAACGGGTGGGGGATGCCAACATCCAGTGGACTGTGTTCGGCCCGACCAACGTCCATCTGCACGCACTGAGTATCGAGATGCTGGCGGGAGAGAGCGCGGAGGGGCTGCGCTTGGCCGACGAGGTGGACATCTCCCGCCTGCCAAGCAAGGAACGGCAGTTCACGTTCACGTTGGAACTGGCCCGCTGCTATGACCTGCGAAGGGACGATGCCGCAGTCCTCGTTCACCTCCTGGACCTCGAGAAGCTGAGCCTGGAAGACATGACACGTAGCACTCTCGCAGCCGACATGGTGACCAGCCTTCTGCAGCGCGTGCGCCCCACCTATCGCCGCCAGGTCGTCGACCTGGCAGAGCGGTTGGGACTTGCCTGACCCGAACAGAGAGTTCACCCGAACTCTGAGTTCGGGTCGGTGCCCTCGCGGTGCCCTACCGTCTGGCGCACAGCAGCGGCGACGAGATGAGGCGCACCGTGATGACAGAGCAGTCGTGTGTCCTTCCTCGGCCCACGGCCGAGGCGTTCAAGGGCTGGGAAGCGGTCCGAGTTGGTCGGTACTACGGCCTTCAGGTTTTGAACCGGCTGTCCTCCCCCGGCACCGTAGCGATCGGCCCGGCTCCACCCGGTGTGTACTTCTTCGTGGCTGCCGGCTCCACCGCGACTTGGCCTGAGGCCCCGGTCGACGCGGTGCTCAGCGTCAAAGCGGAGTTTGAGCCCCCGCCTGCCGGGCGACGGACGCCGCCCGGCACGTATTGGCTTTTGCCGCCGCGCCGAGGATCCATCAGGTTTTCCGACGAGGACGCGCTGCTCACCGCGCTCATCGAGGTATTCCCCAATTGGCCAGAGGCGGCATCGCGACCGAGCCGAGCGAGGCGGACGTATACCTCCGGCGGGCGTTGCACGGCGGGCCCTGTCGAAGTGGAGAGCGTCGAGTGAACGGGACGGAAGAACACGTCGCATTGGATGGCGTTGACCTGGTGACGCGGCGTGAGCGGGACCTCGCGGTCTCTCACTGGCTCTTGTCCGCCGCCGTCGAGGGGCTGACGCGGTCGAGTGCGCAGTGGCGAGAGCAAGGGGTAGCGCTTCTCGCCGCTGGCACGCTCTTCGCCGCGATCCGGATTCCGGGCGATCTCATGCGGGCAGCTGCGGAGACGGACGAGGAACAGGCCGTGGACGACTTCCTCCGCCGCGCCTTGGAGGGCGGCCCGCTGTTCCGGGACCGGATCTCCGACGCCTATTACGCCCTGGTCCCCGCGAGCACCGCCCGGCGGTGGAATGCGCGGGCCTGGCCGCCCGGCGCGGAATTCCTCGGCCGGGACTACTACATTGGCGTCCCCACGCCCGACCCTGAGCGCCAGCAAGGGCGCGCGTACTGGTGCGTCCCCATGGACTCCCCCGGGCAGCTCGGCGACCCGCGATCGGTGTGGGCAGTGGTGCAGCGCGGGTATGCCCGCCACCGCGCGGCGGACGCGGACGCGGGAGCTGGGCGGTCGTGCGCGACATGAGGCTGGGCAGCATGGCCGGCCTGTCCAGTAACTGGTGGGACATCCCTTACAACTGGGGCAAGAGGGTGTCGGTGGATGTGGGCACGGCTTGCCCCACCGTCTCTTGACCAGCTGAGCACCCGCCCCGGGCCGGTCGCGGCGCATTGCCCGGCTCCCCAGCCGTAGGACCCGCACCATCTCGCGTGGTCCCCGGCCCGGGGTGGGCCACGCGTCCCGGCTGCCACCCTCCGTGAAGGAGTGACGGCAGTCAGGGACAACGGTCCCGGCCGCCTCATACCCCCCGGCGGCCGGGGCCCGCGCGTTCACGGACCATGAGCAGCTTAAGGAGATGTTCGTGACCATCGGCGTCTATACCGCACCACAGCAGAACCTCACCCGGCCGACCGCGGCCGACCTGTTCGTCTACGCTGCCGCGCAGATCCACCGAGCCGCCGCCGAGATATGGCCGGACGAGCCCGTAACTCTGGAAAGCCATGTCCCGAGCGTCACGGGCTACGTGCACCGCGTCCGCGTCAGCGACCGCTTCCTGTACGCGAAGGTGTCGATCCTTGGCGTCTCCCTCGTGTCGCTGCTGCGCGGCTCCTGCGGACCCTGGTCCGACGTGCGCCAGGCACAGGAGGACTACGTACGGCGGCCGGACAGTCTCCTCGTGCGGGAGGCCGAGCAGCTGAAGATCCTCGCCGGTCTGAGTCGGCCGCGCGTATGTGCCGCCGCCGGCCTCCGGAAGGGCGTGCTGTTCACTGAGCCCGTCACCGGGCCGTCGCTGGGCGAGCTGCTGATCGAGCGGCCGAGCGACACGTGGGAGCTGCTGGCGTTCCCGTTCGCGGAGCTGCGCGCGCTGCACCGGCCCGGCGCCTCCCGCCGACTTGACCCCCGTGGGGCGATCGGGGCGCGGAGCATCGCGGGGACCTTCCTGCGGAAGTTCAACGGCCTGTCCGGCACCTGCTACGTGAACCTGCTCGGTGCGGAGCGGTGCGAGCCGGGCCCCCGTGAGGACGTGATCGGCATGGTGCGGCGCAGCGTGGCGCGGCTGCGGGGCCTGAGGATGGCCCTGCCCGGCGCGGAGGGCATGACGCTGGTCTACGGGGACCTGAAGCCGGAACACATCCTGTTCCCCGAGGGCTTCAAGGAGCGGCCGGTGATGCTCGATCCCGGCCTGCTGCGGGCGAGCCCCATGGTGGACGTGGCGAAGTTGATCAGTCGCACCGTCCTGTTCCTGGCTGCCCATCGGCCGGGCTCACAGACGGCCGGGCAGATCATCGCCGGGATTGACGCCTTCGCGGATACCCGGGTCAGGGCCCTGTCCCTCCAGGAGCGCGCCACCTGGCGGCGCGGCGTGCTCACGCTGTGGCTGATGGACACCGTCAACATCCTTTCGACGTACCTGTCCGCGCCGGCCGCGCTGCCGCTGCCCGCCCTCGGGATGGCACTCGTCGGCCAGGCCGTTCCGGTGTGCTCCCTTGTCGACGAGGTGAGCGCGGCCCTCTCCGACAAGACGACGAAACACGGCGCGTGGGACCTCGCCCTCGCCCATGCCCTGGCGGTGGCCTCATGACGCCGGCAGCGCCCGCGCTGGGCCTCGTCGGCACCGGGGCGGTTGGTCAGGCCGTGGGCGCCGCCCTGGTGGCCGCCGGCCTGTGCGAACAGCTCCTCGTCGCCTCGCGCACGCACGCGCAGGCCGCGGCCCTGGCGGACGACCTTGACGACATGCGCGCCGCGATTGGCTCCCCAGTGCGGCCGTCCGCCGCCGAAGTGCCGGACCTGCGGGAGTGCGCCGCCGTGGTGGTGGCCGCCCGCGCCCGGTTCACGAACACACGGCACACCGATGTCCGCATGGGTGGGGCGCAGGCGAATGCACCTACCATCCGCGCCCTTGCCCGGCACCTCACGCGCTACCCGAGGACCGTGCTTGTGGTGACCAACCCGGTTGACCTGATGACCCGGTTGTTTGCTGAGGAGTCCTCCTGCCCCCGGGTGTTCGGCATCGGCTCCAACCTCGACAGCGCCCGCTACCGGCTCACCCTGGCCCGGCACCTGGGCGTGCCGGTCGCCGCGGTGCACGGCCACGTCATCGGAGAGCACGGGGACGCGGCCGTCGTGTGCGCCTCTTCGACCACCGTCAACGGGCATCCCGTCCCCGTCCCTCTTCAGGAGGTACGCGACGAGCTCGCCGGTCGGCCCGGCCGGATCAATGCCGGGATCGGACGCACCCGGTGCGGCCCGGCCGGCGCCGTGGTGTCCACGCTGCGCCTGGCGCTCGGCGTCGAGGACGGCATGACCGAACTGTCTGTCCCGTACGGGGAGGACTGCTGCGGAATCCCGTTGCGATTCACCGGCGGTCAGCCCCTTCCGTCTGTGCCTTTGCTGGACCCGTTCGAGGTCCGGCAGTTGGAGGCTGCCCGTACCAAGCTCCGCGCCGCCTATGGGGTCGTGCGCGGCGTACCTGCCCAACCGCTTCCCTCAGGGAGGAACTTGTGACCATGCATGCCGTACGCCTGAAGGCCGCCGACGCGTCGGTGACCGTCATGTCCGCTGAGCGGGCTGTCACCGACTGGACGCGCCGGTACTTCGGCCAGTGGTGGAGGGCGGCGGAGGTGCCGGCGGAGAGCGTCTGCGCGGGGCCGGTCGTCCTCGCTGAGGTGTCCCCGGGCCGGTACGCGGACGTGTCCCTGGCAGTGACCCGGGTCCCGCACACGAGCACCACCTACGCCAAGGCGCAGCTCCTGCTCGCCCGTGACGAGGAGGCAGGCGTGATCGGGGGCGTTTCTCCGGAGGAGGGGCTGGCCTACCGTTCGGAGCCCGCGAACGGACGCCTGATGATCTACGGCTGCGAGGGGGAGCCGGTGGCCACGGCGACCGCGCGTCTGGCCCGAGAGGTGATGCGCGGGCAGCTGCTTCGCGACGGCTGGGCGGTGCTGCACGCCTCCGCGGTCGCCCACGAGGACCGGGTCATCCTCACGTTCGGGCAGAAAGGGGCGGGCAAGACCACCACGGCCCTGGCACTGGCCAACTGGCTCGGGATCGGGCTGCTCGCCAACGACCGGGTGTTCGTCCGCGTGAACAGCTACGGCGGCGTGGATGTGCTGCCGTGGCCGTCGGCCGCCGCGCTCGGTTTCGGCCTGCTGGACGGGATGGGCTGGTTCGACATCGCCCGTGAGCGGCTGGAGGCGGGGGAGAAGCTTCACCCGACACAGGACGAGCGGGTCACGGAGGCCCTGCTCGCCGGACGCCGCGAACCGCTGTGGGAGGACGGTAAGGAACTCAAGGTCCAGGTGTTCCCGGACCAGTTCCCGGCCTGGTTCGGTGTTCCTCTGGCGACCGGCGGAGAGGCGGCGGCCCTGGTCTTCCCCCGGATCGCCCCGGGAGCCGCCCCGGCCGTCGAGGAGGACGCCAACCCGGGCCTGGGTGACGGGGACTTCATGAGCGGTGCGACGGAGGACCGCTACCCGGACGTGTTCGAGGTGGCCCGGGTCGACGGCGGCGGCACTGCCAAGGCTCGGGGGGAAGTCGCCCGGCGTCTGGCCGCGCTACCGCACCACGCTGTCGTGCTTGGGCACGACGTGGCCGCGAACGCTGCGTTCCTCGCCAAGCTCACCGGATCTGCCTGAGCGGCAGGCATCGCACCACCACCCCGGCCGGGACACCCCGGCTGGGGTGGGAGGACCCATTTTCGTGGAGGACTCCTGATGTCGAAGGCGATGAGCAGGCCCGTCTATCTCGGTGCACCGCTGAAGTGGCCGCAGCCCGCACCGGGCTGCCGCGTGTGCGCTGGGCTGGCTAAGCAGCGCGCGGAAGCCGCAGGTGCCGGGGACCTGTCGAAGGTCTCGGACTGCAACGTTGAGATCCGCAGGCACAAGCAGGCGCACCAGCGGCGGCCGTGAACCGCGCCGGTTTGGCGCTGGCGGCGGGCAGCGACCTAAGGAACTTCATCTCCTGGCCCCGCTGCTGTTCTCGTTTTCTGTGCCCGCTGCGCACATCGGCCCGCCGTGACGCGAGAGGCTACGGCGAGACAGAGCGCAACGTAAGGAGCGACCGATGGCCGGTGTACTGACGACTGATCACCCCGCCTGGCATACGCACGAGAACGGTACGTGCGCGCGTACTGTCCGTACGAAGTCCGGGATCTGGGTTGTGTCCCACGACGGGGATGGCCTGCATGTGGAGTGTGTGCAGGGCGCCGAGGATGTGAAGCCCGTATTCGTCACCACGGATCCGGCCATGATGCCTGCCGCGGCCCCCGCTGCGCTGCGGGCTGGACTCGAAGAACTCGGCGTTTTCCAGCGGTTGGCGAACCCGTGGCTGTGGGACGCGATCAGCACGGCGATTCTCCGCCAGGTCGTGCGCGCCGACCAGGCCCGCAAGCTATACCGCGCCTGGTGCCGCAGGTTCGGCACCGTCGTCCAGGGATCCTTTGGCGAACTCGCTGTCGCGCCCGCGCCTGCCGACGTCCTGGCCCTGAGCGATGAAGAGTTCGCAAGTATCGGCGCGAAGTTCCACCGCTCCGCCTTGCGGGCGGCGGCTGCCGACTACCAGCAGAACCACACCGAGTGGGAACGTCTGGACGCCGCGGACCTGGTGACCGCGCTCACGGGCATCCCGCGCATCGGCCCGTGGACCGCTGCGGCAGCCGCCGCCGACTTCTCCGGCGACTTCAGCATCTACCCGCACGACGACCTTGCCGTGCGCACCTGGGCCGCTCAGATCGACCCCGCATACCCGTGGCCCGACAAGAAAGACAAGGCCTTCGGCCCGCTGTGGACCGGATGGGCCGACACCGACAGCACTGCCCTGCACACCCTGACCCTCTCCACCCTCACCTGGGGCTCACATGCCCGATGACCTGGAGGAACCATGCGGCAGTTATCCCTGATCGCGGGAACCGATGAAACCCGCGCACTCGACGCCCTGTTCATCAACGCGCCGCTACGCGACTACACCCTCAGGCCTCGCACCAACGACTACACGCTCCCCGTGCTCGGCATGGCGTACATCGCCACCTACGCCCGGCAGGCCGGGTTCAACGTCGGCGTCCTCGACGCCGAAGCGCACGGGCTCGGCATCGAAGAGGCCGCAAACATCGTCAACAAGGCGGCGCCGCGCTGGGCAGCGATGAATCTGCTGGCCCCCACCTATGAGATGTCCGCGCAGATCGCCGCCAAGCTGGTCCCGGAGATCGCGCTGATGATCGGCGGGCACCACGCCAAGGCCATGCCCGACCGCATCCTTGCCGACCCGCGCATGCGCAACCTCAAAGCGCTGGTCCTCGGGGAGGGGGAGTTACGCGTGGCAGCCCTCCTGGAGAACGAGCAGCGGCGCAGGGAACTTCCTGGCGTTCTCTGGCGCGACCCGATCAGCGGCACCCGAGCCGGGGGCGTAGCGGACGCCCGGACCAGCGTGCAGATGCTCGCTCCCGACATCGACGCCCTGCCCTACGTCGACCGTTCGTTCCTGCCCCAGGACCCCTACCGTTCCGCGCCCACCGCAACGGATCGCCGCCTGGCAGGTAGCCGAGGAACCGACTGGCTGACCGCCGCGGCCAGCCGGGGGCACATCGAGGCCAACATTGTCGGCAGCCGCGGATGCCCCTACAACTGCACGTTCTGCGGCGCTGCCTGGAGCGCCAACCCCGACGTCAAGATCCGCGTCCGCTCACCCGAGAACATCCTTGGGGAACTCGACGCACTGAACAGCCAGCACGGCGTGACGGCTTTCCGGTTCGTCGACGATCTGTTCCTCGGCGCGAAACGCGTCATCGACGAACAGATGGCAGCCTTCACCCGCCACGGTATCGGCGAGCGGTTCGTGTGGGACGCCACCGGCCGCATCAACGTCCTCGACCGCCTCACCGACCAGGAACTCGAGGCACTGGTCGAGAACGGGCTGCGCGAAGTCGCCCTCGGTATCGAGTCCGGCAGCGACCGCATCCTGACCGCCATGGACAAACGGATCGACGCCGCCATGACCGAACGCGTCGCCCGCCGGCTCGTCGCCCGCGGCATCGGCGTCAAGGGCTACTTCATCCTCGGATTCCCCGGCGAAACCCGCGAGGACCTCGACGCCACAGTGCAGCACATCCGGAACCTGTGGGAGATCGCCGACCACCACCCCGGCGACGTACGAGCCAGCGTCTTCGAGTTCCGCCCCTACCCCGGCACGCCGGTGTGGCAGACCCTCATCAAGGACGGCTACAACCCCGACGAACTCCTCGCCTACGGCGACGTCGACCTCACCCAGGACGGCGCCGACGAATCCATGCGGCAGCGCGACGAGTTCAACTTCTCCGTCGGCATCCAGTTCGGCGGCGTCCCCCTGGAAGACGTGCGCGGCACCCTCGCGATGCTCACGCGTGAGCAGCACGAGCGGAACCAGAACGGACAGGAGGCCGCCGCATGACGGGCGGGTGCACCGGATGGTTCGTCTCCATCGACGGGCCAAGCGGCGTCGGCAAGTCCACCACCGTCCAGGCACTCCACGACCATCTCACCAGTGAAGGCCGGCCGGCCCGGCGCACGGTCGAGCCGACCACCAGCGCCCTGGGCCAGTTCACCCGCAGTCACGCCAACCAGATCCGCGGCCTGGCCCTGGCCTGTCTGGTGGCCGCCAACCGCTACGAGCACATCGAAACCGAGATCGAGCCCGCGCTACGTGCAGGTGAACTGGTCATCAGCGACCGGTATCTGCCGTCCAGCCTCGTCCTTCAGCAACTCGACGGCGTCCCGGAGGACTTCATCCTCGCCGTCAACAACCGAGCGATACTTCCGGATCTGTCCGTGATCCTCACCGCCGACCCAGGGCTCATCGCCGAGCGCATCTCCGCACGCGGCATCACCCACCGCTTTCACCTCAACCCCAGCGGTCCCAGCCGGGAAGTTGAGCTCTACGCCGACGCCGCGGCCTATCTGATGAGCAGGGGAGCAGAAGTCCTGCTCCTCGACACCAGCACCGCCACCCCATTGGACGTAGCACGCCGAATCGCCGACGCCATCCCAGCTCTGCCGATAGCGTCCATCACCTCACCCACGCCTACGACATCCCAGGAACCATGAGCGGAAAACCAGCACAGCCCGTCATCGATACCCACGTGATCCTTCGTGACGGGGAGAAGATCCTCTTCTCGCAGAGAGGCGGTCCGTACGGTCACGGGCGATGGCACATGCCGTCCGGCAAGCTCGACGAGGGCGAGCCCCTGACCGATGGCGCGGCCCGCGAGTTGTACGAGGAGACCGGCATCACCGTCGACCCGGCTCGCCTTCGCCTGGTCCAGACCGTGCACCATCGTCAGTCCGCCGAGGTGGAGCGAATCGGCTTCTTCTTCGAGGCGACCGAATGGGAGGGGCAGCCCGTCAACAGGGAGCCCGAGAAGTGCCTCGCCCTCGAGTGGTTCACCGTGCACGAACTGCCTGAGGACATCATCGAGTACCCCGAGGCTGGTTTGCGTGGATATCTAGACGGCCATGGGCCCCTCGGTGAACACGGCTGGCAGTAGATCAGAACATCCCGAGCTGACCGGTTGCTGAGTGTGCCACGGCCCCGGCTGTCCGCCTCATGGCGGATAGCCGGGGCCGCGGCCGTGTCCGCTGGGCACGGTCGCGCCAGGTGAGCGTCGCGTTTCGGTCACATTGGCGGCCGATGCGAGATTTGCGGGCACGGGAACAGGTATCCGCTGGTCAGGGAATCTACGCGCAGTGTGCCGCCGTGGTGTTCCCGCGGGAACACCACGGCGGGTCGAGATGGCCTAAGACGGGCTGAGGCGGGCTGAAACGGCCCGCGTTTGCACAGGTCGGAGAGAAATCGCAGGTCAGGCCAGGCGCGTATAACCCCTTGTGCGTGGGGTTCCGGCCATTGTCGTTGATACCGCCACTGACCTTGGAGAACAGTCGCTTCCCGGCTCGCTCCTTTGGAGTGACGGGAACACCGTGGGAACACCGCGGCTGATGTTCCCGTCCGTGTTCCCACGGGAACACGGAGGCGGGCCGAGACGGGTTGAGGCGGGCCGGAACGGGCTGAGACGGGCTGAACCGTTGGGCGTTCATGCAGGTCGGAGAGAAACCGCAGGTCAGAGCATGTGTGAATAACCCACTGTGCGGGGGCTCCGGCCGTCGTCGTATGCGTGCGTGAGGGACCGTCATGCCCGGTGCCGGGCCGAACGGTGGAGCGGCAGCAGCGCCAGCGCGTACAGCGCCACGCCGACCGTCATGAAGTCCAGTGAGGCGGCCGCCACGACCATTCCGGCCAGCGCGGCGAGAGGACTCCAGAACGGCAGACGGCGGCGGAACGCCAGGACGGCCACCATCGCCAGCAGGCCCAGGTGGAAGAGGACCGGGAGCACCTGGTAGAAGACGGGCAGCACACCCGGGTGACTCTGCACGTCGGCGAAGAACCGGTTCTGCTCGGCCTCCGTGTCGGTGATGAACCCGCCGTAGAGGTCGATCAGGACCTGGCCCACACTGGTGACCACACCTGTCATGGCCGCTCCGTAGCAGAGCAGAGCAGCGCCGTCGCCCGGCCGCGGTCGGCGAGCGCCCGGTACAGGTCGCGGAAGACCATGCCGAAGCCCAGCAACGCGCCGAGCAGGCACAGATGGCCGACGGTCCAGCCGGTGCCGGGCTCACGTGAACCCGGCAGCAGGCGGATCAGGCCGTACGCGCCCAGCAGCACCGGCGCGGCGGCATGGGCGATCGCGAACCGACGGCCCGTCGGACCGGCGGCGGGCGAGGCGAGAGCCGGGGCTGTGTTGGTCACGGTGGTGGACCTTCCTGAGAGTTCCTCCGGATGCGGCTGACAGGTGACGACTCTGTCATGTGCACAGCGCCGGCGGATCGGGGATGAAGGCGACCTTGACACCCATTCCTTTGGGGGTAGGTGCGCGCCCGCCCCAGGGAAGGAGTAGGGGAATCACCCCTACGGGACGCCGCGAGGCACCATGGACGGCATGCGTATTCGAGCAGTCCAGAACGAAGAACTGCCCCTGCTCCAGGACATCGAGCGAGCCGCCGGGCGCTGCTTCCACGACATCGGCATGCCTGAGATCGCCGACGACGAGCCGCTCCCGCTCGACGAACTCGCCCGCTACCGGGAGGCCGGACGGGCCTGGGTCGCGGTCGACTCAGCCAATGCCCCGGTGGCCTACCTCATCGCCGACCGCGTCGACGGCAACCTCCACATCGAACAGGTGTCGGTGCACCCGGACAGCGCACGCCGCGGTATCGGGCGGTCGCTCCTGGACCACGCCGCCGCCAGGGCGGCAACCGACAGGCTTCCCGCCCTGACCCTCACCACGTTCACCGACGTCCCGTGGAACGCGCCGTACTACGCGCGCTGCGGCTTCCAGCCGCTAGACGACACCATGCTCGGCCCGGGCCTCCTGGACATCCGCGCGCGGGAAACGGCGCACGGCCTGGACCGGTGGCCGCGGCTGGTCATGCGCCGCGCCGTGTGACACGTCCTCTCGCGGGGGCGTGCCCGGACCGTCCCTCGGAAGGACCCCTGACGCCACACCACCGACCGCACCCGTCCAGGAAGGCGAACGCGTACCCGGCTGACGGCATTTCCCGGGCGGGAGGCTGCGCGAGGACTGGTGGCCTCGCCCCGAATGGGGTACGAACGATCGAGTAGCACCGATCGGTAACGTACGTCCGCGAGATCGCCGTACGGCGGTCTTGGTCGTTGTACGGCATCTTGATCGGAGTACGCCCCATAGAACCCGATTCGCGGCGAGGTGAGCCTCATGTCCGCCCCAACAACCCCCACTCCCAAGCCCACCGTCACCGAGCGTGAGGCCCGCCAGGTTGCGGAGGCCGCGCGCCAGCAGGACTGGCGCAAGCCCAGCTTCGCCAAGGAACTCTTCCTCGGCCGCTTCCGGCTCGACCTGATCCACCCGCACCCGCTGCCCCCCGACGAGGACGTACAGCGCGGTGAGGAGTTCCTCGCCAAGCTGCGCGACTTCTGCGAGACCCAGGTGGACGGCGCCCGCATCGAGCGTGAGGCCCGGATACCCGACGAGACGATCAACGGGCTCAAGGACCTCGGCGCCCTCGGCATGAAGATCGACACCAAGTACGGCGGCCTCGGCCTCACCCAGGTGTACTACAACAAGGCGCTCGCCCTGGCAGGCTCCGCGAACCCGGCGATCGGCGCGCTGCTGTCCGCGCATCAGTCGATCGGAGTACCGCAGCCGCTGAAACTCTTCGGCACCCAGGAGCAGAAGGACACGTTCCTGCCCCGCTGCGCCCGAACCGACATCTCGGCGTTCCTGCTCACCGAGCCGGACGTGGGCTCCGACCCGGCCCGTCTGGCCACCACCGCCGTACCGGACGGGGACGAGTACGTCCTCGACGGCGTGAAGCTGTGGACCACCAACGGCGTGGTCGCCGACCTGCTGGTCGTCATGGCCCGCGTCCCCAAGTCCGAGGGCCACAAGGGCGGCATCACGGCGTTCGTCGTGGAGGCGGCGTCGGAAGGCGTCACCGTCGAGAACCGCAACGCCTTCATGGGCCTGCGCGGCATCGAGAACGGCGTCACCCGCTTCCACCGCGTCCGCGTACCGGCCGCCAACCGCATCGGCCCGGAGGGCGCGGGGCTGAAGATCGCGCTCACCACACTGAACACCGGCCGGCTGTCGCTGCCCGCCATGTGCGTGGGCTCCGGCAAGTGGTGCCTGAAGATCGCGAGGGAGTGGTCGGGGGCCCGCGAACAGTGGGGCAAGCCGGTCGCGCTGCACGAGGCGGTCGGCTCCAAGATCTCCTTCATCGCGGCGACGACCTTCGCCCTGGAGGCCATGCTCGACCTGTCGTCCCAGATGGCCGACGAGGACCGCAACGACATCCGCATCGAGGCCGCACTCGCCAAGCTGTACGGCTCGGAGATGGCCTGGCTGATGGCCGACGAACTGGTCCAGATCCGCGGCGGCCGCGGCTTCGAGACGGCAGCGTCCCTGAAGGCCCGCGGAGAGCGGGCGGTACCGGCCGAGCAGCTCCTGCGCGACCTGCGCATCAACCGCATCTTCGAGGGCTCCACGGAGATCATGCATCTGCTGATCGCCCGCGAGGCGGTGGACGCCCACCTGTCGGTGGCCGGTGACCTGATCGACCCGGACAAGTCCCTGGCCGACAAGGCGAAGGCGGGCGTGAACGCGGGCGCCTTCTACGCCCGGTGGCTGCCGAAGCTGGTCGCCGGACAGGGTCAGATCCCGGGCGCCTACGGGGAGTTCCACCGGGAGGTCGACCTCTCGCCGCACCTGCGGTACGTCGAGCGCAGCGCCCGCAAGCTCGCCCGCTCCACCTTCTACGGCATGTCCCGCTGGCAGGGCCGCATGGAGACCAAGCAGGGCTTCCTGGGCCGGATCGTGGACATCGGCGCCGAACTGTTCGCGATGAGCGCGGCCTGCGTACGCGCCGAGCACCTGCGCAGGACCGGACAGCACGGGCGCGAGGCGTACCAGCTCGCCGACGCCTTCTGCCGCCAGTCCCGCATCCGCGTCGACGAACTGTTCGGCCGCCTGTGGACCAACACCGACAACCTCGACCGCACGGTGGTCAAGGGCGTCCTGTCCGGGACGTACGAATGGCTGGAACAGGGGGTCGTGGACCCGTCCGGCGACGGACCGTGGATCGCCGACGCGACACCGGGTCCGGCCCGCAGGGAAAACGTCCACCGTCCCATTCGCTGACGGACACCTCCGGCTGACCGACGCCCCTAGAGGCTGCCCGGGGGCATCAGCCACTGGGTCGGCTGGCCGGCGACCGAGGCGATGGTCTCGAAGTCGTTGTCGTAGTGCAGCACGGTGAGACCCTGCAACTCGGCGGTCGCGGCGATGAGCAGATCGACCGCGCCCGCCGAGCGATGCAGCCCCTTTGCCGTGAGCGCTTGCTGCACGCTCCACGCCCGTGTCACCGCCCGGTCGTCCAGCGGTGTCCAGCCGAACAGGGCCTCCAGGTCCTCGATCAGTTCCTCGCGGTCCTCGGCGTTCCTCGCGGTGTAGAGGAACTCGATCTCGGCGGTCGGGCACCGGGCGATGAGCCCCTCCACCAGAGGCTTCTCCCAACGCGAGCGCGTCGGCTCCTTCAAGATTCTGGCCAGCGCGCTGGTGTCGATCAGGAAGACGGCGGCGTTCATCGACGGTAGTTCTCCCTGTCCAGGAGCAGGTCGAAGTCCCCAGCGTCCGCACGGGCCGCCAGCCGGGCCAGCGCCAGGGCGCGCTTCTTGCGGGCGACGCCCTCCTTGAGCGCGGCGGTGACGGTGTCCTTCTTCGTCTTGGTGCCGAAAGCTATGGCCGCGTCCGCCAGCAGCTGCTCGTCGATGTCGATCAGGGTCTTGGCCATGCCGGGCACCTCCCGTATATCCGATGAATCCTCGTGTATATCCAGGCTGGCGCAGGGGTCAACCCCCCGCCTGAGGGACGCCCTGTCCATTCGGCAGTCAGGTACGGCAACAATGGGGGGATGAGCGACAGTCCAGCCCCTCTTGCCGACCCCCATCTCGTCTACGACCCCGTGGACGGAGCGCGGGACGTCGTGATCCTCGGCTCCACCGGCTCCGTCGGCACCCAGGCCGTCGACCTCGTGCTGCGCAACCCCGACCGGTTCAACGTCACCGGACTCTCCGCGAACGGCGGCCGGGTCGGACTGCTCGCCGAGCAGGCCCGCCGTCTGCGCGTGCGCACGGTCGCGGTCGCGCGCGAGGACGTCGTACCGGCCCTGCGCGAGGCGCTCCGGGCGCAGTACGGCTCTGCCGAGCCCCTCCCCGAGATCCTCACCGGACCCGACGCCGCCACCCAGCTTGCCGCCTCCGACTGTCACACCGTCCTGAACGGCATCACGGGTTCCATCGGCCTCGCGCCCACCCTCGCCGCTCTGGAGGCGGGCCGCACCCTCGCGCTCGCCAACAAGGAGTCGCTCATCGTCGGCGGCCCGCTGGTGAAGGCGCTGGCCAAGCCCGGCCAGATCATCCCGGTCGACTCCGAGCACGCCGCCCTCTTCCAGGCCCTCGCCTGCGGCGCCCGCGCCGATGTGCGCAAACTCGTCGTCACCGCCTCCGGCGGCCCGTTCCGCGGCCGGACCAAGGCGGAGCTGGCGAATGTCACGCCCAAGGAGGCGCTGGCCCACCCCACCTGGGCCATGGGACCTGTCATCACGATCAATTCCGCGACCCTGGTCAACAAGGGGCTGGAAGTGATCGAGGCGCACCTGCTGTACGACATCCCCTTCGACCGCATCGAGGTCGTCGTCCACCCGCAGTCGTACGTCCACTCGATGGTGGAGTTCACGGACGGATCGACCCTGGCGCAGGCGACGCCCCCCGACATGAGCGGGCCGATCGCCATCGGACTCGGCTGGCCCGAGCGGGTGCCCGACGCGGCCCCCGCCATCGACTGGACCAAGGCGTCGGCCTGGGAGTTCTTCCCGCTCGACAACGACGCCTTCCCGTCGGTCGGACTCGCCCGTCACGTGGGACAGCTCGCGGGCACGGCTCCGGCGGTGTTCAATGCCGCCAACGAGGAGTGCGTCGACGCGTTCCTGAACGGCGCACTGCCGTTCAACGGGATCATGGATACGGTCATCCGGGTGGTGGAGGAGCACGGAATCCCCAGCGCGGGAACTTCCCTGACCGTCGCGGACGTCCTCGAAGCGGAGACCTGGGCACGCGCCCGGGCCAGAGAACTGACGGCGCAGACGGCAACCGCGGAGGCCCATGCATGACGACCTTGATGATGATCCTCGGCATAGTCGTCTTCGTGGTCGGTCTGCTGATCTCGATCGCCTGGCACGAGCTGGGACATCTGTCGACGGCCAAGCTCTTCGGTATCCGGGTGCCGCAGTACATGGTCGGCTTCGGCCCGACCATCTGGTCGCGGAAGAAGGGCGAGACCGAGTACGGGATCAAGGCGGTCCCGCTCGGCGGCTACATCCGCATGATCGGCATGTTCCCGCCGGGCCCGGACGGCCGTATCGAGGCCCGCTCCACCTCGCCCTGGCGCGGGATGATCGAGGACGCCCGAGCGCAGTCCTTCGAGGAACTGCAACCCGGTGACGAGGAGCGCCTCTTCTACACGCGCAAGCCGTGGAAGCGGGTCATCGTCATGTTCGCGGGCCCGTTCATGAATCTGATCCTCGCCGTGGCGATCTTCCTCGGCGTGATGATGACCTTCGGCCTCCAGTCCCAGACCACCACCGTCTCCAAGGTCTCCGACTGCGTCATCGAGCAGAGCGAGAACCGCACGGAGTGCAAGAAGGGCGACCCGGTCGCGCCCGCCCAGGCCGCCGGGCTCAAGGCGGGCGACAAGATCGTCAGCTTCGACGGCAGGCAGGTGAAGGACTGGTCGACTCTCCAGTCCGAGATCCGCGCCAACCCCGGCAAGGACGTCACGATCACCGTCGAACGCAAGGGTCAGAAGGTCGACCTGCACGCTCACCTGATCAAGAACCAGGTGAGCAAGACGGACGGCAAGGGCGGCTATGTCGAGGGCAAGTGGGTGGACGCCGGCTTCCTCGGCTTCACACCCGCCTCCGGCATCGTCCAGCAGTCCTTCGGCCAGTCCGTGCAGCGCATGGGCGACATGATGCAGAACGGCGTGGAATCGCTCGTCTCCCTGCCCGGCAAGATCCCCGCTCTGTGGGACGCGACCTTCGGCAACGCTCCGCGCCAGCCGGACTCCCCGATGGGCGTGGTCGGCGCGGCCCGGGTCGGCGGCGAGGTCTTCACCCTCGACATCCCACCGTCCCAGCAGATCGCGTCGATGCTGCTGCTCGTCGCGGGCTTCAACCTGTCCCTGTTCCTGTTCAACATGCTCCCGCTGCTCCCGCTCGACGGCGGGCACATCGCGGGCGCCCTGTGGGAGTCGCTGCGTCGTACCGTGGCCAAGGTGCTGCGCCGCCCCGACCCGGGCCCCTTCGACGTGGCGAAGCTGATGCCGGTGGCGTACGTGGTGGCCAGTGTGTTCATCTGCTTCACGCTCTTGGTCCTGATCGCGGACGTGGTCAACCCGGTCAAGATCTCGTAGCCAGGTGCGTTCGACGGCGGCCGGGAAGAACGTTCTTCCCGGCCGCCACCTTCACCCACAGCTTCGTTCGAGCGGGGGTACCCCCGGGGTGGGTTTACGCACGGTGATGCACTGGGGTGCATGCGCGTGGCGTAATCTCGGAGCCTGGGAGCCCGCCATATTCCCGGGCCGGACCTTGATCCACAACTTGGGGTTGCACACCAGATGACTGCGATTTCACTCGGCATGCCGTCCGTTCCGACCAAGCTCGCCGAGCGCCGCAAGAGCCGGCAGATCATGGTCGGATCCGTGCCAGTGGGCGGGGATGCCCCGGTGTCGGTGCAGTCGATGACGACGACACGTACGTCGGACATCGGCGCGACGCTCCAGCAGATCGCGGAGCTGACGGCGTCGGGCTGCCAGATCGTCCGGGTGGCGTGCCCGACGCAGGACGACGCGGACGCGCTCGCGACCATCGCCCGGAAGTCCCAGATCCCGGTGATCGCGGACATCCACTTCCAGCCCAAGTATGTCTTCGCGGCGATCGAGGCGGGCTGCGCCGCCGTCCGCGTCAACCCGGGCAACATCAAGCAGTTCGACGACAAGGTCAAGGAGATCGCGAAGGCGGCCAATGATCACGGCACCCCGATCCGGATCGGCGTCAACGCGGGCTCGCTGGACCGGCGGCTGCTGCAGAAGTACGGCAAGGCGACCCCGGAGGCGCTCGTCGAGTCTGCTCTCTGGGAGGCGTCCCTCTTCGAGGAGCACGACTTCCGGGACATCAAGATCTCCGTCAAGCACAACGACCCGGTCGTGATGATCGAGGCGTACCGCCAGCTCGCCGAGCAGTGCGACTACCCGCTGCACCTCGGCGTCACGGAGGCCGGCCCCGCCTTCCAGGGCACCATCAAGTCGGCCGTCGCCTTCGGCGCGCTGCTCTCCCAGGGCATCGGCGACACCATCCGCGTCTCCCTCTCCGCGCCTCCGGTCGAGGAGGTCAAGGTCGGCACCCAGATCCTCGAGTCCTTGGGCCTGCGCGAGCGCGGCCTGGAGATCGTCTCCTGTCCGTCCTGCGGGCGTGCCCAGGTGGACGTCTACAAGCTGGCCGAGGAGGTCACGGCGGGCCTGGAGGGCATGGAGGTGCCGCTGCGCGTCGCGGTCATGGGCTGCGTCGTCAACGGCCCCGGCGAGGCCCGCGAGGCCGACCTCGGCGTCGCCTCCGGCAATGGCAAGGGCCAGATCTTCGTCAAGGGTGAGGTCATCAAGACCGTCCCCGAGTCGAAGATCGTGGAGACCCTCATCGAGGAGGCGATGAAGATCGCCGAGCAGATGGAGAAGGACGGCGTGGCCTCCGGCGAGCCTTCGGTCGCGGTTGCCGGCTGATCTCGGTTCGCGTACTTCCCCGAAGTCCCGTCACCTCTCGGTGGCGGGACTTCGTCGTACCTCCGCCCAGACGCACTTCCCGGGGCTGCGCGGTTCGACGCCCCATCGGTCGGCTAGCGCCTCGACGAGCAGCAGTCCGCGCCCGGACTCGTCGGCCGCCGGGTCCTGCGGGGGCCGTGGCTCGGGCAGCCGCTCGGTACGGGTGTCGGAGACCTCCAGCCGGATCCCGTCCGCCGTCTCGACGAGCCGGAGGTGGAAGTCCCGCCCCTGCACGTGCCCGTGCCGTACGGCGTTGGCGGCCAGCTCGGCGGCGATGAGGGTGGCGGTCTCGTTGAGGGGGCTGTCGTAGGGGTGCCCCCATTCGTCGAGGTGGTGGGAGACGAGACGCCGGGCGAGCCGCGCGCCACGGGGCGTGGACGTGAACCGCATGGCGAACTCGTGTGCGGGCGCGGTGCACTTCTGAATATGCCAGTCCGGGGGAGTTGTCGGCTTCATATCGCTCACGGTCGCGCACTCTGCGTAGCGTTGACCAGGGGCGCAGCCGTGACCACTGGGGGCTGTACACGGCGGGAGCGCATCTGTACGCGGGGTGAGCCGTAACCGACGGGTGGGTGAGAGCGGTGAGGGGCGTATGAGCAGCGAGGAGCAGGCAACCGGCGTACTGCACATCTTCGGGCGGCAGTTGAAGAGGTTGCGGACGGCGGCGGGGATGACGCGGGCCGAACTGGGCTCGCGTACGGGGTACTCGGAGTCGACGATCGCGGCGTTCGAGCAGGGGAGACGGATTCCGTCTGCGGAGTTCATCGCGCGGGCGGATGAAGTGCTGGGGGCGCATGGGGTGTTGCTGGAACTTGTTGAGGAGGTGGAGAGGGCGCAGTATCCGCCGTTCTTCAGGGATGCGGCGAAGTTGGAGAAGGAGGCGGTTGCGTTGCACGTGTTCGCCGTGCAGGGGGTCCCTGGGCTGTTGCAGACGGAGGACTATGCACGGGCGGTGTTCACCATGTGGCGGCCTGCTCTGGACGAGGAGACGATCAAGCAACGGGTGGCGGCGCGGCTGGCCCGGCAGAAGATCTTCATGCAGAAGCCGATGCCCACCATCAGCTTCGTAATGGAGGAGGCGGTCCTGCGCAAGCGGTTGGGCGGACGGGCCGTCATGCGGGGCCAGTTGGAGCAGGTCCTCCTCGTCGGTCATCGACGCAATGCCGAGATCCAGGTCATGCCGGACGATCGTGAGGAACACGCGGCGCTCTTCGGTCGCTTCACCTTGATCGAGACGTCGCAAGGGCGCAGGATCGCTTACGTGGATGCGTATATGAGCAGCCGCCTTTACACCGACCGTCAAACGGTCAGGGAGATGGAGGAGCGGTACGGCGTTCTTCGCGCCCAAGCCCTGACGCCGCGCGAATCACTGGCTTTCGTAGAGAAGTTGCTGGGGGAGACATGAACTGGTTCAAGAGCAGTTACAGCCAGGGCGATGGCGGGCAGTGCCTCGAAGTCGCCCTCGCCTGGCACAAGTCCAGCTACAGCAGCGGGGACGGCGGCGAGTGTGTAGAGGTCGCCCCCTGCCCCACCGCCATCCACGTGCGCGACTCCAAGCACACCCCCGGCACCGGCCCCGCCCTCACGCTTCCGCCCGCCGCCTGGGAGGCGTTCCTCGGGTTCGCCATGCAGTGACCGCCCGCGTACGGCGTGCGACCGGGCGGCGCGGCTCAAGCTCGGCAGGTACAGTGCGGGGACCAGTAGACCCCAGGGTGAGGCCCCCGCACGTGTTGACGCAGACGACCACCCGGGTCCTCGAACCGAGTGACCTGGACGCCGCGCTCGCCGTCCTCGACCGCGAGCCGGTCGCAAACGCCTTCGTGACGTCCCGGGTCCAGGTCGCGGGCCTCGACCCCTGGCGTCTCGGCGGGGAGATGTGGGGCTGGTACGAGGACGGCATGCTGACCTCGCTGTGCTACGCGGGCGCCAACCTCGTCCCCCTCTGCGCGACCCCGCGAGCGGTGCGGGCCTTCGCCGACCGCGCCCGGCGCGCGGGCCGCCGCTGTTCCTCGATCGTCGGCCCCGCCGGAGCCACCGCCCAGCTGTGGCGCCTGCTGGAGCCCAGCTGGGGGCCGGCCCGGGAGGTCCGGGCTCACCAGCCGCTCATGGTCACCGACCGCATGCCCGCCGACATCGCCCCGGATCCGTACGTCCGCCGCATCCGCAAGGACGAGATGGAAACGATCATGCCGGCGTGCGTGGCGATGTTCACCGAGGAGGTCGGCATCTCGCCGCTGGCCGGCGACGGCGGACTGATCTACCAGGCCCGGGTCGCCGAACTCGTCGGCTCCGGCCGCTCGTTCGCCCGCCTGGACGAGAGTGGCAGAGTCGTCTTCAAGGCGGAGATCGGCGCGGCAACGCCGCGGGCCTGCCAGATCCAGGGCGTGTGGGTGGCCCCCGAATACCGCGGCCAGGGCCTCGCGGCGCCCGGGATGGCGGCGGTGCTGCGCTACGCCCTCACGGACTTCGCCCCCGTCGTCAGCCTCTACGTGAACGACTTCAACACCCCCGCCCGGCGGACGTACCGCAAAGTGGGCTTCCAGGAGGTCGGCGCGTTCATGAGCGTGCTGTTCTGAGAAGACCCGCAGTCCCCGGGTATCCGGCGAAGCGCACCGGTAGGCTCCCCAGCATGCTTCGCTTTCGCGGTCATGGTCACCACGATCCCGACGACGTCGTGATCGGCCCCCTCGACCTGGCCGCCCGGGTGGACGAGGCACTCGCCGTGCAGGCCGTCGCGTTCGGGCTCGGCCCCGAAGAGATCGCCGTACGCCGCCAGATCGTGCTGCGGCACATCACCTACCCGGGAGCCCGCGCGCTCGGCGCCACCACCCCCGACGGACGGCTGGCCGGGTTCGTCTACGGCATGCCCAACGACCGCACGCACTGGTGGTCCACCGTCGTCGAACCGTATCTGCGCGCCCAGGGCCACGACGGCTGGCTCGACAACTCCTTCGTGATCACCGAACTGCACGTTCATCCGCGCCACCAGAACCGGGGCATCGGCCGCGCCCTGATCACCACCATCACGGACGGCGCCGCCGAGCCGCGCTCGATCCTCTCGGCGATCGACACCGACAGCCCGGCCCGCGGCCTGTACCACTCGCTGGGCTATGTCGACCTGGCGCGGCAGGTGCTCTTCCCCAGCGCGCCCAGCCCGTACGCCGTGATGGGAGCCCCGCTGCCGCTGCGCAGACGCTGACCGAATTTCCGCAGGCACCGGCCGCCCGGCTAACCTCCTAGCCATCACCCTTACGCGGCAGGAGTACGAGAACGATGGTGAACGCACCGGTCCAGCGCATGTCCCAGTTGATGGCGAAGACGCTGCGTGACGACCCGGCGGACGCCGAGGTCCTCAGCCACAAGCTCCTGGTCCGCGCCGGTTACGTCCGCCGTACCGCCGCCGGGATCTGGACCTGGCTGCCGCTGGGCAAGAAGGTCCTCGCCAACGTGGAGCGGATCGTCCGCGAGGAGATGGACGCGATCGGCGGCCAGGAGGTGCTGCTGCCCGCTCTGCTGCCGCGCGAGCCGTACGAGGCGACCGGCCGCTGGGACGAGTACGGCCCCGAGCTGTTCCGCCTCCAGGACCGCAAGGGCGGCGACTACCTGCTCGGCCCCACCCACGAGGAGATCTTCACGCTGATCGTGAAGGACCAGGCGTCCTCCTACAAGGACCTGCCGGTGATCCTCTACCAGATCCAGACCAAGTTCCGCGACGAGGCCCGGCCCCGCGCGGGCATCCTGCGCGGCCGCGAGTTCCTGATGAAGGACTCGTACTCCTTCGACCTCGCCGACGAGGGCCTCGCCGAGTCGTACGCCCTGCACCGCGTGGCCTACCAGCGGATCTTCCAGCGCCTCGGCCTCGACTACCGGATCTGCGCCGCGACCGCGGGCGCGATGGGCGGCTCCAAGTCCGAGGAGTTCCTCGCCCCGGCCGGCGCCGGCGAGGACACCTTCGCGGACTGCCCGAGCTGCGACTTCGCCGCCAACACCGAGGCGATCGCGTACGAGCTGAAGCCGGTCGACGCCGCGGACGTGCCCGCGTCGGAGGAGATCCCGACCCCCGACACCCCGACCATCGAGACCCTCGCCGCCTCGCTCGGCGTCCCGGCCTCCGCCACCCTGAAGAACCTCCTCGTCAAGGTCGACGGCGAGATCGTCGCCATCGGCGTCCCCGGCGACCGCGAGGTCGACATGGGCAAGGTCGAGGCGCACTTCGCGCCGGCCGCCGTCGAACTGGTCACCGCCGACGACTTCACGGACCGCCCGGACCTGGTCCGCGGCTACGTCGGCCCGCAGGGCCTGGAGAAGGTCCGGTACATCGCCGACCCGCGCGTGGCCCCCGGCACCTCGTGGATCACCGGTGCCAACAAGGAGCACACGCACGCGAAGAACGTGGTCGCCGGCCGGGACTTCGAGGTCGACGCCTACGTGGACGTCGTGGTGGTGCAGGAGGGCGACCCGTGCCCGAACTGCGGTGCCGGGCTCAAGCTCGACCGCGCCATCGAGATCGGCCACATCTTCCAGCTGGGCCGCAAGTACGCCGACGCCCTCAAGCTGGACGTCCTCGGCCAGAACGGCAAGCCCGTCCGGGTGACCATGGGCTCCTACGGCGTCGGCGTCTCCCGCGCGGTCGCGGCCCTCGCCGAGCAGACCGCCGACGAGCACGGTCTGTGCTGGCCGAAGGAGGTCGCCCCGGCCGATGTGCACGTCGTGGCAGCGGGCAAGGCGCTCCAGATCGAGCTGGCCCTCGACGTCTCCCAGAAACTGGCCGCGGCCGGCGTCCGCGTTCTGGTGGACGACCGGGCCGGTGTCTCGCCGGGCGTGAAGTTCACGGACGCCGAGCTGATCGGCGTGCCGCAGATCCTGGTGGCGGGCCGCCGCTCCGCCGAGGGCGTCCTGGAGCTGAAGGACCGCAGGACCGGCGAGCGTGAAGAGCTGACGGTGGACGAGGCGATCGCCCGCCTCACCGCCTGACGCGAACGGGACGCGGGAAGTAGAGGCACTGGCGGCGGCCGAGGCGATCAGCACGGCCGCCGCCGGCCTGTCCAGTGCCCCGGCAGGCGACGTCTGCCCGTCAAGGAGCGGCGTCGTGGGGGCACCTTTCGCTCGAGCGAAGCCGAGAGTGGGGGAGCGTGCCGGGCGTCGCGACGGGGTGAACGTTGCCTGTTGGGGCACTACAACCAGGTCGCGAACTCCAGCAGCAGCTCCGCGTCCCGCGGGCGGCCGACCCGGCGGGCCCTCATTCCGGACTCGACCGCCCGGAACAGCGTCCAGCCGCGCAGCCGCTCCTGGTCGAGGTCCAGCAACTCCGCGAGCCGCTTCACCCGGCGGCGGGTGATCGCCGCTCCCGAAGGCGCCGCGATCAGGTCCTCCACCCGGTCGCGCACCAGTCGCGCCAGATCGAAGGAGCACTCGCCGACCACCGGGTCGGGCCCCACGGTCAGCCACGGCAGCCGCTCCCCGGCAAGGATCTTGCTCTGCCGGAACGTGCCGTGCAGCAGCCGTTCCTCGGGCGGTGCGGCGAGCAGTTCCTCGCGGGCTGCAAGGGCCGCCTCCACCAGGGGTGCGGCCTCGGGACAGGCCTGGCCGCCCGCCCGCATGGCCTCGGCCTGCCGTTCGGTGCGGGCGGCCACGGTCTCGAAGGAGTGACCGGCGGGGGGCTCGACCCACAGCCGGCGCAGTGTGCCGACCGCCTCCAGCAGCGCCTTCGCCTCCGGCAGCGAGCGCACCGACATCTCCGGGTGCAGCCGCTCCAGCAGCAGCACGCCCCGCTCGGGTTCCGCGTCCAGGAGCCGTACGGCGCCGAAGCCGTCCCAGTGCGCGAGCGCCGCCCGCTCGCCCTCCGGCCGGGCCCATGGCGGCACCACCTTGAGCACGGCGGGTGTGCCGTCGGCCTGCCGCACCAGCAGGACCAGGCTGCTGCGGCCACCGGGTGCCTGCACCCGCTCCACGGTCAACGCGCGTAGATCAACGGCCTGCCGCACCAGGTCGCAGAGGCCACCCAGCCACTGGGCGCCACCGTTCCGCTGCGTCTCGCCGATCGCCCTGACAAGACGCTGCGGCGCTTCGAAAGCCATGCGCGAGTTGTTCCCTTCAAGATCGGCTTCGCACGTGTGGGGGTGCGCGTACGCCTCACGTCCGCGGTGTCGCCGATGCGGTGGGAGAGGCCGCCGCCCGCTCGGCGAGACCAGGGAAGGCTACGCTCTCGCGGCTCCAGCGCACCGACCGCACCGCCGCTTCCCGCAGCGCCTCGGCGGCGAAGCGCCGCCGCTCGCCCGTCGAGGCCCGGACCAGATCGGAGTACACCCCTGCCACCCGCTCCTCCAGTTCGGCGGCGAGCCGCACCGCGGCGGCGGAGTCCGGGACGGCGAAGGGTAGTGCGTAAGCGGCCGCGGCGGGGTCCGGTGTGCCGCTCAGGTCCCTTACGGCGCGGGCCAGTTCGTCCCGCCGGGCGCGATGGGCGTCGTATGCCTCCCGCGCCGCCTGCTGTCGAGCCTGCTGGATCCGGCCGCCGACGACGCCGTAGCCGTAGACCGCGGCGTGCTCGGCGCGCAGGGCTGCCTGCAGTGCGGTGAGCTCGCCGCTCACGGGCTGTGGCGTGCTGATGGTCGTGTTCACTTCGTGCCCTCCGTCAGCAGGTACGCGTGCGCGGCTCCGGCCGCCGCCACGGACGCCATCAGCCGCGCGAGTTCGCCTGGGACCCGCAGCAGCGCCCTGGTCCGCCGGTCGGTCAGGGTCCGTTCGGCCGCGGCCAGGCCGACGAGGGCGGCCTTGGGGTCCGCCGGTACGGGGAGAGGGGGCGGCGAGGCGGAGACGGACGTGGACGCCGAGGCCTTGGGCGTGGCCGAGAGGGATGCCTGGGCGTCGACTCCACCGCCGAACGCCTGCGCGTGCCGGAGGACTTCCGCCCGCAGCGGTCGCAGTCGCGTGGCCAGTGCCGGATGGGCGGAGATCACGGCCGCGTACCGCTCGGCCAGCGCCGCGCTGTCCCGTGCCGCACGCGCGCGTGCCCGGTCGGCGACGGTGACGCTGCGGCCTGTGGCGGCCGAGTCGGGGGTGCTGGAGCAGCCCGCGAGCAGCGCGGCACCCGCGGCGGAGGCGAGGAGCAGGCTCCTTCTGTGCAGGGGGGTGCGCGAGTGCGGGGCGAGTGACACGGCAGACGTCCTCGGAGACCTCGTACGAACGGATGGGCGGTTACGCCATGATCACGGTACCCGCGCGTCGCCCCCGCACCCGCCACGGCTCGGCAGATCGCTCCGCCGCCCGGGTGGTGGCGCAGGTGGACGGCATCACCCTTCGGGACCGGATACCCTTTGACCTGACACGCGACCTTCCCACAACAGCACACGCGGCCGAGGAGTCACCCGGATGAGCACCACCCAGAGCGAGAGGCTGCGAGAACTGCTGGAACCGCTCGTCAACTCCCAGGGACTCGATCTCGAAGAGATCGCAGTGGACTCCGTCGGGCGGAAGCGGGTGCTGCGCGTCGTCGTCGATTCCGACACCGGTGCCGATCTGGACCGGATCGCCGATGTGAGCCGTGCGCTCTCGGCGAAGCTCGACGAGACGGACGCGATGGGCCAGGGCGAATACACCCTCGAGGTCGGAACCCCGGGCGCAGAGCGCCTCCTCAGGGAACACCGGCATTACGTACGGGCCGAGGGCCGGCTGGTGAAGTTCCAGCTGGCCGAGGGCGACGAGCTGGTGGCCAGGATTCTGCGGGTCGACGACGAAGGAGTCGATCTGGAGGTGCCCGGCGTGAAGGGCCGCAAGGCCACCACCCGCCGACTCGCCTTCCCGGACATCTCCAGGGCGCGGGTCCAGGTCGAGTTCAATCGCAAGGACAAGAAGGACATGACGGAAGAGGAGGAGGCGTAGCCGTGGACATCGACATGAGTGCCCTGCGGGGCTTGGTACGGGAGAAGGAGATCTCCTTCGACCTGCTGGTCGAGGCGATCGAGGCGGCCCTCCTCATCGCCTACCACCGCACCGAGGGAAGCCGCCGCCACGCGCGCGTGGAGCTCAACCGGGAGACCGGCCATGTGACTGTGTGGGCGAAGGAGGACCCCGAGGACCTGGAGGAGGGGCAGGAGGCGCGCGAGTTCGACGACACCCCGTCGGGCTTCGGCCGCATCGCCGCCACCACCGCCAAGCAGGTCATCCTGCAGCGTCTGCGCGACGCCGAGGACGACGCGACGCTCGGTGAGTACGCCGGCCGCGAGGGCGACATCGTCACCGGTGTCGTCCAGCAGGGCCGCGACCCCAAGAACATCCTCGTGGACATCGGCAAGCTCGAGGCCATCCTGCCGGTGCAGGAGCAGGTGCCGGGCGAGACCTACGAGCACGGCAAGCGGATCCGCTCGTACGTCGTACGGGTGGCGAAGGGTGTACGCGGTCCGTCCGTGACGCTCTCCCGCACCCACCCCAATCTGGTGAAGAAGCTCTTCGCGCTCGAGGTGCCGGAGATCGCCGACGGGTCCGTCGAGATCGCCGCGATCGCACGTGAGGCCGGTCACCGTACGAAGATCGCGGTGCGATCCACCCGATCGGGTCTGAACGCCAAGGGCGCGTGCATCGGCCCGATGGGCGGCCGTGTGCGCAACGTCATGGGCGAGCTGAGCGGCGAGAAGATCGACATCGTCGACTGGTCGGACGACCCGGCCGAGATGGTGGCGAACGCGCTCTCCCCGGCCCGCGTGTCAAAGGTGGAGGTCGTGGACCTCGCGGCCCGCTCCGCGCGCGTGACGGTCCCCGACTACCAGCTGTCGCTGGCGATCGGCAAGGAGGGGCAGAACGCCCGTCTCGCCGCCCGGTTGACCGGCTGGCGGATCGACATCCGGCCCGACACCGAGCAGCCTGCAGAGAAGCAGGACTGACGCATCCGACACCTGGCCAGGAACAGATCCCGGCCGGGTGTCGCTGAGATCACGACAGTTTCAAGCGCAGCACCTGTTCGATTCTTGCCCCGAAAGGGTGAGGTCGGTGCGGGGAGGTAGACTTAGCCGTGTCTGGCCGGACGCATGCCCGCGCATGCCCCGAGCGCACTTGTGTGGGGTGCCGGGAGCGAGCGGCCAAGATCGAACTATTGCGCACCGTGGTGGTCGAGGATGTCTGCATCCCCGATCCTCGCGGTACGCTGCCCGGCCGGGGTGCGTATGTACACCCCGCGTCGGCCTGTATTGACCTGGCGGTGCGCCGCCGGGCGTTCCCGCGGGCGCTTCGCGTCCCGGGGCCGCTCGACATAAACACGTTGCGCCGTTACGTCGAGCAGACTGAAGGTTGCTCAACGGCACCTTGCTGAGCAGGCAACACCGTAAGACGTGCCGCACGGACTCCCTGTGCGGTCTGGTACCTCGCGAGTCGAAAGCAGGTCGAGATTGCGATGAGCACTCGATGAGTACGCGATGAGTACGCCCATGAACTAGCGACGGTCCGGCCGCAACCCGGACCTCAAAGGAGCGAAGTGGCTAAGGTCCGGGTCTACGAACTCGCCAAGGAGTTCGGTGTGGAGAGCAAGGTCGTCATGGCCAAGCTCCAGGAACTCGGTGAATTCGTCCGATCGGCGTCCTCGACGATCGAGGCGCCCGTAGTACGCAAGCTGACCGACGCCTTGCAGCAGGGCAACGGCGGTGGCGCAAAGCCCGCCGCCCCCCGCAAGGCCTCCCCGGCGAAGCCGGCCGCGCCGTCCCCGGCGCAGGCCGCGCGTCCGGCTACCCCGCGCCCGGCGGCGCCCAAGCCTCCGGCCGCCGAGCGGCCCGCGGCCGAGCGGCCCGCGGCCGAGCGGCCCGCGGCTGAGAAGCCCGCGGCTGAGAAGCCCGCGGCTGAGAAGCCCGCGGCCCCGGCCCCGGGTCCCCGCCCGACGCCGGGTCCGAAGCCCGCGCCGAGGCCCGCGCCGGCCGCGCCCGAGTTCACGGCACCGCCGTCGGCTCCGGCTGCCCAGGCCCAGCGTCCGGGTGCCCGTCCCGGCGCGCCGAAGCCCGGTGCCCGTCCGGGCGCGCCTGGACAGGGTCAGGACCGCCAGGGCGCGCGTCCCGGCGGCCCGCGTCAGTCCGGTCAGGGTCCCCGTCCGGGTGCCCGTCCGGCCGGTCCCCGTCCGGGTAACAACCCCTTCACCTCTGGTGGCTCCACTGGCATGGCGCGCCCGCAGGCGCCCCGGCCGGGCGGTGCCCCGCGTCCCGGCGGCCCCGGTGCCCCCGGCGGTCCGCGTCCGCAGGGTGCGGGCCAGGGCGGTCCCCGTCCGCAGGGTGCGGCCGGTGGCCCGCGTCCGCAGGCTCCCGGCGGCGCCCGGCCGACTCCGGGCTCCATGCCCCGTCCGCAGGGCGGTCCGCGTCCCGGTGGTCCGCGTCCGAACCCGGGCATGATGCCGCAGCGTCCCGCTGCCGGCCCGCGTCCTGGTGGCGGCCCCGGCGGCGGCCGCGGCCCGGCTGGTGCCGGTCGTCCCGGTGGCGGCGGTGGCCGTCCCGGCTTCGCCGGTCGTCCCGGTGGCGGTGGCGGTGGCGGTCGTCCGGGTGGCGGCGGCGGTTTCGCCGGTCGTCCCGGTGGCGGCGGCCCCGGTGGCGGCGGCTTCGGCGGTGGCCGTCCCGGCTTCGGCGGACGTCCCGGTGGTCCGGGCGGCCGTGGTGGCACGCAGGGTGCGTTCGGCCGTCCCGGCGGTCCGGCGCGTCGCGGCCGCAAGTCGAAGCGGCAGCGCCGTCAGGAGTACGAGGCCATGCAGGCCCCGTCGGTCGGCGGCGTGATGCTGCCTCGCGGCAACGGCGAGACCATTCGCCTGTCGCGCGGTGCGTCGCTCACCGACTTCGCGGAGAAGATCAACGCCAACCCGGCGTCCCTCGTCGCGGTCATGATGAACCTCGGCGAGATGGTCACGGCCACGCAGTCCGTCTCCGACGAGACGCTGCAGCTCCTCGCCGGCGAGATGAACTACACGGTTCAGATCGTCAGCCCCGAGGAGGAGGACCGCGAGCTGCTCGAGTCCTTCGACCTGGAGTTCGGTGAGGACGAGGGCTCCGAGGAGGACCTGGTCGTCCGTCCGCCGGTCGTGACCGTCATGGGTCACGTCGACCACGGTAAGACCCGCCTGCTCGACGCCATCCGCAAGACGAACGTCATCGCGGGCGAGGCCGGTGGCATCACCCAGCACATCGGTGCCTACCAGGTCGCGACCCACGTCAACGGCAACGACCGGGCGATCACCTTCATCGACACCCCGGGTCACGAGGCGTTCACCGCCATGCGTGCCCGTGGTGCGAAGTCGACCGACATCGCGATCCTCGTGGTGGCGGCCAACGACGGTGTGATGCCGCAGACGGTCGAGGCCCTGAACCACGCCAAGGCGGCCGACGTGCCGATCGTGGTCGCGGTCAACAAGATCGACGTCGAGGGCGCGGACCCGACCAAGGTGCGCGGTCAGCTGACCGAGTACGGCCTGGTGGCCGAGGAGTACGGCGGCGACACGATGTTCGTCGACATCTCCGCCAAGCAGGGCCTGCACATCGACAGCCTCCTCGAGGCGGTCGTCCTCACGGCCGACGCCGCCCTGGACCTTCGGGCCAACCCGAACCAGGACGCGCAGGGCATCTCGATCGAGTCCCGTCTCGACCGCGGCCGTGGTGCCGTGGCGACGGTTCTCGTCCAGCGAGGCACGCTGCGAGTCGGCGACACGATGGTGGTCGGCGACGCGTACGGCCGCGTCCGGGCGATGCTCGACGACAGCGGCAACAACGTGCACGAGGCCGGTCCGTCGACGCCGGTCCAGGTCCTGGGTCTGACCAACGTCCCGGGCGCCGGCGACAACTTCATCGTGGTGGACGAGGACCGTACGGCCCGTCAGATCGCGGAGAAGCGCGCCGCCCGTGAGCGCAACGCCGCGTTCGCCAAGCGCGTCCGCCGCGTCTCGCTCGAGGACCTGGACAAGGTGCTCAAGGCCGGCGAGGTGCAGCAGCTCAACCTCATCATCAAGGGCGACGCGTCCGGTGCGGTCGAGGCCCTCGAGTCCTCGCTGCTCCAGCTCGACGTCGGCGAAGAGGTCGACATCCGCGTCCTGCACCGCGGTGTGGGTGCGGTCACGGAGTCGGACATCGACCTGGCCATGGGCTCCGACGCCATCGTGATCGGCTACAACGTGCGCGCCGCCGGGCGTGCCGCGCAGATGGCCGAGCGCGAGGGCGTGGACGTCCGGTACTACTCGGTCATCTACCAGGCGATCGAGGAGATCGAGGCGGCCCTGAAGGGCATGCTGAAGCCGGAGTACGAGGAGGTCGAGCTCGGTACGGCGGAGATCCGCGAGGTCTTCAAGTCGTCCAAGCTGGGCAACATCGCCGGTGTCCTCATCCGGTCCGGCGAGGTCAAGCGGAACACCAAGGCCCGCCTCATCCGCGACGGCAAGGTGGTCGCGGAGAACCTCACCATCGAGGGCCTGCGTCGCTTCAAGGACGACGTCACCGAGATCCGCGAAGGGTTCGAGGGCGGTATCAACCTCGGCAACTTCAACGACATCAAGGTCGACGACGTCATCGCGACGTACGAGATGCGCGAGAAGCCGCGCGCCTGACGACAGGCGGGTCGGCCGGCGGGGAGAAGTCCCCGCCGGCCGCCCTTGCCGTCCCGGGCGGCGGCCCCGCCCGGAGGCGTCCGGTCAGGACACGCACGCTCAGCCTGTGCACCGCACCCGGCTCCCGAGCCGTTCGGCCAGGACCCGCGCCGTTGGCGTGGGTCGTTGGCGTGTTCGGGGCCGGACCGCAGGCTTGGCGTGCCCCTCGCCGGTGCCGGGGCGGGCCAGGAAAACCCCGTCGAGTCGCTCGGACGTTCGTTGTACGGTTTTCGTGTCCCCGCCCTACCGACGGCGGGGCCATCGATCCCGTACCGGCGGGTCATCCGGATACACACATGTACGTGGGGACTCTGTCCTTCGACCTCCTCCTCGGCGACGTGCGGTCGCTGAAGGAGAAGCGCTCCGTCGTCCGCCCGATCGTCGCCGAACTCCAGCGGAAGTACGCGGTGAGCGCGGCCGAGGTGGACCATATGGACCTTTACCGGCGGGCCTGCATCGGCCTGGCGGTGGTGTCCGGCGACATGGGGCACTTGACCGACGTACTCGACCGGTGCGAGCGGCTGGTCGCCGGGCGCCCCGAAGTGGAGTTGCTGTCCGTCCGACGGCGTCTCCACGGCGACGACGACTGACCAGAGAACCAGACAGGAAAGACAGGGAGACGGACCAGTGGCCGACAACGCGCGGGCGAAGAGGCTGGCGGACCTCATCCGAGAGGTGGTGGCCCAGAAGCTGCAGCGCGGGATCAAGGACCCGCGGCTCGGCACACACGTCACCATCACGGACACCCGGGTGACGGGCGATCTGCGGGAGGCGACCGTCTTCTACACGGTGTACGGGGACGACGAGGAGCGGAAGGCCGCGGCCGCCGGCCTGGAGAGCGCGAAGGGCATCCTGCGTTCCGAGGTGGGACGCGCCGCGGGCGTGAAGTTCACGCCGACCCTCGCCTTTGTCGCGGACGCCCTCCCGGACACCGCCCGGAACATCGAGGACCTCCTCGACAAGGCGCGTGCCTCCGACGAGCAGGTGCGCGAGGCGGCCACAGGGGCCTCGTACGCCGGTGAGGCGGATCCGTACAAGAAGCCCGGTTCCGCCGAGGAGACGGACGACACCGCCGAATGACCCAGAAGCACACCGCGCCCGACGGCCTCGTCATCGTCGACAAGCCGTCGGGCTTCACTTCGCACGACGTCGTCGCCAAGATGCGCGGGATCGCGAAGACACGGCGCGTCGGACACGCCGGAACCCTGGACCCCATGGCGACCGGTGTCCTGGTCCTCGGCGTCGAACGGGCCACCAAACTCCTCGGGCACCTCGCCCTCACGGAGAAGGAATACCTCGGCACCGTCCGGCTCGGGCAGAACACCCTCACGGACGACGCCGAAGGGGAGATCACCTCCTCCACCGACGCCTCCGGGCTCACCCGCGACGCCATCGACGCCGGCATCGCCAAGCTGACCGGGGACATCATGCAGGTCCCGTCCAAGGTCAGCGCCATCAAGATCGACGGCGTGCGGTCGTACAAGCGGGCGCGCGAAGGCGAGGACTTCGAGATCCCGGCCCGGCCGGTCACGGTCTCCTCCTTCACCGTGTACGACGTCCGGGAGGCCGTCGCCGAGGACGGCACCCCCGTTCTCGACCTGGTGGTGTCCGTGGTCTGCTCGTCCGGCACCTACATCCGGGCGCTTGCCCGTGATCTGGGAGCGGACCTGGGCGTCGGAGGGCATCTCACCGCGCTGCGCCGCACTCGCGTCGGGCCCTACAAGCTCGAGTCCGCGCGGACCCTGGACCAGCTCCAGCAGGAGCTGACCGTGATGCCGATCGCCGAGGCCGCTGCCGCCGCGTTCCCGCGCTGGGACGTGGACGCCAGGCGGGCCAGGCTGCTCGCGAACGGCGTGCGCCTGGAGATGCCCGACGAGTACGCGGGCGCCGGGGCCATCGCCGTCTTCACCCCGGAAGGAAGGCTCCTCGCGCTCGTGGAGGAGCACAAGGGCAAGGCGAAGAGCCTGGCCGTGTTCGGCTGACCGCGCGCGGCAGTCAGGAGGGGCGGCCCTGCCCGTGGAGCGACGATCGCGGGACAGCGGTCGCCGCTCCACGGTCCCCCCTGAATTCCCCCTCACAGAGATCTGTCCCTGTCCACTCGGCTTTTCACCCCATCGGGCAGGCGCTCGGAGTGATCCGAGGGAGCGGAAGGGGGCGCGTTCGCCTTGCGATCTCTTCCGCTGATCATCGCCGTCGGCCCACCGTCGGAGACGGGCACGGCGGGGAGTGCCGAGCATGCTGGGACGGGGCCCCGGGGGGTGCCGCCCGTCACAGCCGCCATGCCGATGCGGGCGGGGGCGACCCGGCATGGCACTCTTAGACCTGCGTAGAGGCAGACACGGACACGGGTTCGACAAGGAGCGGTCACAGTGCAGCGCTGGCGTGGCTTGGAGGACATCCCCCAGGACTGGGGGCGCAGCGTCGTCACCATCGGCTCCTACGACGGAGTCCACCGCGGGCACCAGTTGATCATCCGGCATGCCGTGGAACGCGCTCGCGAGCTGGGCGTCGCCTCGGTCGTCGTCACCTTCGACCCGCACCCCAGCGAGGTCGTACGCCCCGGCAGCCACCCGCCGCTGCTCGCCCCGCACCACCGCCGGGCCGAGCTGATGGCCGAACTGGGCGTCGACGCGGTCCTCATCCTCCCCTTCACCACCGAGTTCTCCCGGCTCTCGCCCGCCGACTTCGTGGTCAAGGTCCTGGTCGACAAGCTGCACGCCAAGGGCGTGGTCGAGGGCCCCAACTTCCGCTTCGGGCACAAGGCCGCCGGGAACGTGGAGTTCCTGGCCGAGCAGGGCAAGACGTACGGCTTCGACGTCGAGGTGGTGGATCTCTATGTGAGCGGGGAGGCGGGCGGCGGCGAGCCGTTCTCCTCGACGCTGACCCGGCGGCTGATCGCCGCGGGCGATGTCGAGGGTGCGCGTGAGGTCCTCGGGCGCCCGCACCGGGTCGAGGGCGTGGTGGTACGCGGCGCCCAGCGGGGCCGGGATCTCGGCTTCCCGACCGCCAACCTCGAGACCCTCCCGCACACCGCGATCCCGGTTGACGGTGTCTACGCCGGCTGGCTGCACGTCGAGGGCGAGGCGATGCCGGCCGCGATCTCCGTCGGCACCAACCCGCAGTTCGACGGCACCGAGCGGACCGTGGAGGCGTACGCCATCGATCGGGTGGGCCTGGACCTGTACGGGCTGCACGTCGCGGTCGACTTCCTCGCCTACGTCCGCGGCCAGGCGAAGTTCGAGTCGCTGGACGCTCTGTTGGAGCAGATGGCCGAGGACGTGAAGCGCTGCCGGGAGCTGATCGCGGCGCACGACGCGGGATGAGGCGGTAGCCGCCCGTTCCGGCGGTCTTACGACTTACGACCTGGGGAGCAAAAGGGAGTGGGTTGAAGGTCCGGCAACGCCGTGAGCGGCCGTGCCGGACGCCGCTCCCTGTTGCTCCCCAGGTCGTCAGGGGCGGCCCGTGCCTGATGGCACGGGCCGCCCCGTTTTCATGCCGTCATGTCCCCGTGCGGGAGACCGGCCGCCCTACTGCTGGGGCGGCGGGGGCGGGGTCTGCCCCGGCTCCGGCTCAGGCTGCGGCTGCGGCGGATAAGGCTGCTGAGCCTGCGGGTACGGCTGTCCGGGCTGGGGTTGCGCTGCCGGGCCCGGGTACGGGTACGGCTGGCCCGGCTGCTGCGGCACGGCGGGGTGCGCCCCGGGCTGCGGATAGGGCTGCATGCCCGGCTGCGGGTGTGCCTGGGCGGGATGCGGCGGCTGCGGGAACTGGCCGGGTGTGGCCTGGCCCGGAATCTGGCCGGGGGCGGGCTGTCCGGCAGTGGGCTGGCCCGGGAACTGGCCCGGGAAAGGCCCGCCCGGCAGCGGTGGGGCGGCGACCGGGGGAGGATTGCCGTCCGATGTCCACAGGCCGTGCGACTGCTGATGGCGCGCGATGTCCTCGGCGACCATCGCGGCCAGCGTGAAGTACGCCTCCCTCACCTTCGGCCGCATCATGTCGAGGTCGACCTCCGCGCCCGCCGCCAGGTGCTCGTCGAACGGTACGACCAGGACACCGCGGCACCGGGTCTCGAAGTGCGCGACGATGTCCTCCACCTTGATCATCTTTCCGGTTTCGCGGACTCCGGAGATGACGGTGATGGACCGCGAGACGAGGTCCGCGTACCCGTGTGCCGACAACCAGTCCAGCGTCGTGCTCGCACTGCTCGCACCGTCGACCGACGGCGTCGAGATGATGATGAGCTGGTCGGCGAGGTCGAGTACCCCGCGCATCGCGCTGTACAGCAGACCGGTGCCCGAGTCGGTCAGGATGATCGGGTACTGCTTGCCGAGCACGTCGATCGCGCGCCGGTAGTCCTCGTCATTGAAGGTCGTGGAGACGGCCGGATCGACGTCGTTGGCGATGATCTCCAGACCGGAGGGCGCCTGCGAGGTGAACCGCCGGATGTCCATGTAGGAGTTGAGGTACGGGATCGCCTGGACCAGGTCACGGATGGTGGCCCCGGTCTCGCGGCGCACGCGGCGGCCGAGCGTACCGGCGTCGGGGTTGGCGTCGATCGCGAGGATCTTGTCCTGCCGCTCGGTGGCGAGCGTGGCGCCCAGCGCGGTGGTCGTGGTCGTCTTGCCGACACCGCCCTTGAGGCTGATGACGGCGATCCGGTAGCACGACAGCACCGGCGTGCGGATCAGGTCCAGCTTCCGCTGCCGCTCAGCCTCCTCCTTCTTGCCACCGAACCGGAATCGGCCACCGCCGACCGGACGGTTGCTCTTCGGCTTCTGCTTCTTGGTGTTGAGCAGCCGGTCGGAGGACAGCTCCACCGCGGCGGTGTAACCGAGCGGCGCGGCACCGGGGTTGGTCGGCTGCCGCTGGTCGTGTTGCACGGGCTGTGGCCATGCGGTACCCGCCCGGGGGTCGACCGGGGGTTGCGGTTGCGCGGGGGGCTGCGGAAAGCCGTAACCGACCTGCGTAGCCTGGGGGTTGGCCTGAGCTTGTGGGGGGAAGCCATAGCCGGCCTGGAAGGTCGCCTGGGGCTGTGGGGTTACCGGGTGCGGCGCGGGAGCCACCGGCTGCGGCGTCTGGGAGTCGGGGGTCGGGGCAGGCGCCTCGGTGTGCTGAGCGGGGGTGGCCGGGGTGGGCGCCTGGGCCTGCGGAGCGGGGGCCGGGGCGGTCGGCTGCGGGAAGCCGCCGTCGGGCTGCGGGGTGGGGGCCTCGGCCTGGGGAGCAGGGGCGGCCGGAGCCGGTGCCTCGGCGTACGGAGCCGGAGCTGGGGCGGTCGGCTGCGGGAAGCCGTAGCCGCTCTGTGGGGGCACGGGCGCGTTGGGCTGCGGGAAGCCGTAACCGGGCTGCGAGGTGACCGTGTTGGGCGCCGGGGGAGTGGGAACCGCGGGCTGGGGGAAGCCGTAGCCGTCCCGTGGTGCGTCGGCGGGCTCGCTCGGCGCTGCCTGGTTCCAGGCGGCCGGCGCGGGCTGTGGCGCCTGCGGCTGGAACGGCTGCTGGGGCGGTACGGGCGGCTGGGAAGGGGCCTCACCCTGCGCGCCCGCCGCGGGAGCGGCGTCGGAGGGCTGGGGTGCGGCAGGCCACTGGGCCCCCGGAGTGGGAGCGGCCGGCTGGAAGGCGGGCGGCAGCGGCGGGATGGTGCTCTGCGGCACCGGCGGCGGGGCCCAACCCTGCGGCGGATGCACGTTCCCCGGGGCGTCCGGGCCTGTGGGGCCGTCTCCGGACGCGTCGGCGGCCTGCGCCGCGGCGGGTACGGCGTCGGAGGGCTCGGCGTCGGAGGGTACGGCGTCCTCGTGCACCGTGCCCTCGTTGCCGCCCTCCTCGCCATCCAGGTCCGCCGGGTCCGCGGACGAGGATTCCGAGGACTCGGGGGCCAGGGATTCGCAAGACGCGGACTCGGGCGCGGAGTCGGAGGGCCCGGAGGGCGGGGAGTCCGACGGGCCGGAGACGGCCTCGGCGCCGGTGGATGCGGGCTCAGCGGCCACCGGGGCGGAGGCCGGGTCCTCGGTCTGCGGAGCCGTTGCCCTCGAGGCCACGGAGTCCTCAGCCGGCGCTGCCTCGTCCTCACCCGCGCCTTCCAGAGTGGCGGCATCCGCATCGCCGACCTCGTCGCTCGGGCCGCTCTCGGCGTCGCCGTTCACGTCGGCCTCCGAAGCACCGGCCGCCTGACCGTCACCCGAGGCAGGGGCGGTGGCATCCGCCAAGGGCGCGCTCAACTCGAAGTCACCGCCGTCTCCGGGGAGTTGCGTTCCCCGCGCGACCTCGGCCGACGTCGCTTCGGCGCCTTCGGCCGCCTTGCTCGCTGCAGCCAGCTGCTCGAACTCACGCTTGAGCGCGCTCCTGGAGAACCGCATCGTGGCGCCGCTCTCCAGGTCTCCGTTCGGCGACGCGGCCGCGGGCGCGTCGGCCGGCGGCGCGGAATCGGGAGCGGTCGGAGCCTCGGCCTGCTCACCTGGCGACGACGGGGCCGCCGACGCCCCGGGCGCGTTCTGCGTGAACCAGGCGGCCGGCGCGTAGTCGATGGTGAACTCGCCCGTCACCTCGATGGCGGACTCGGCGTCGGACTGATCGTCGTCGGGTGAAGCCCAGCCCCCGCGGATCCCGTCCCGATCGCTGTTCACAGTTCCTCCTGGTGTGGTCGAGCACCCTCATGCCGTGCCGGGGCGACCGCTTTCGTTGTCCGAAGCCGTCCGAAGCCGTCCGATTCAGCCCGGCAATCCCCCGGGGCGCCGACGGACCGTCACCGGTTCCCGTGGAGCGCCCAACCCCAGCCTAATCACCAACAGCGTCCCCACGGCAGGCCCGTTGACCGCTCCAGGATCGGGCGTCGCGTCACACTGTGCCCGCACATGACGCACGGACGAACGAGGACCGTTCACAATTCGGAAGTCAGTGATGAACAATCCGGACCAAAACCAGGAACGAACCGGTCGCAATCACCGTATGGCCGACCGCGGTTCGTGACCTGCGAGCGTCGGCCACCCCCACTCGTCCGCTCTCTGTGGCGTACCCGACAACCCGGCCTCCACGCCCGTCGTGCGGTGTCGGTAGCGACTTGACGCCTTCCAGAGGGAGCGTCATGGTGCGGGCCGCCAACTCGTTCGGCGAAAGCGCCTGCGGGCCCAGGCCGATGTGCTTCTGTGTGAAGTCCCCTTCGCACGGCGGCGGTTCCCACCTTTGTCAGCCCTCGGCGACCAACACTCAGGGCCGCTCGGGATATGCCGTCCGCTGACGGATCCGAACCCCGCGGATGCCGTGGCGCAGAACCGGCGCCTCTTCTTCGGGATGACGAAGGCCGACGGACCGGGTGAGGACGAGAAGAAACGCCAGGTCTGGCTCGTGCTCGGTGTGGAGGCCGTCAAGCCGGGCACATGAGCCGAGTTCCCGGGACACCCGCGTGAGACGGTCGGTGCGGGTGCCCCGGAGTGCGAAGCCGCCTTCGCGCGCGGACGGTCACTGCCCGGCGTCGGCCGCCAGACCCCCGTTGTGCGGCGCCGGTTCCAGGTCGAACTCCCCGTCCCGCGCGCCGAGAACGAACGCCCGCCACTCCGCCTCCGTGTACCGCAGCACGGTGTCCGGATCGAGCGACGACCTCATGGCGACGGCACCGCCCGGCAGGTGGGCGATCTCGACCCGCTCCTCGTGCTCCTCGGTACCCGGCGCGCTGTGCCACTCGACTCCGGAGATGTCGAGGGCGTAGAGCTCGTCCTTCTCGCGCTCCTTGCGTTCCCTGAGTTCCTTGTCCAGCGCATCGGCCATGGTGGACGGGTCCCTTCACGATGTACGAACGAGCTACCCGCTCACAGTACTTGGGCAGGCCCGTCACCGTGGGGGAGTGAGAGCGGATCCCGATGGCCGTACTCCGCCCGCGGTTAGAGCTGTCATGTCAAGCGACTGGAGTGGCGCCCGGTATCACCTGAGAGGCACGGCACGGGGATGGCGCGGTCTTGCATCCGCGCAGAAGGCAAGGTCGACCGCTCTGTCGGCCTCGACGGCGCCCTCCGGTCGCGGCCGTCGGTCTGCTCCTGACGGCGACACGCCTCCTGCGCGCTTCTGGAGGGTCCCCGGCGCGGAGCACGGTGGCCGTGGCGTGGGGAGAGGGTTCGGTGGCGTCCGACATGAAGGCCGGCAAGCAACTCTGGAAGAGCACGAGCGTCTCCGTGTGCAGGGACACGGGTTTCGCGGGTGGCCGCGTCCTGCTCGCCCTGCTCCGCTGCGGAGAGGAGAGCGATCCCGTCTACAGGGTGCAGAAGGTCGCCCCCCGGACCGGCCGGCCCGGGTGGACGTACAAGGTCGCCAAGGGGATCAAGCAGGTCTACCTGCCCTCGTCCGATCCGCCCGTCCTCGCCGTCGCGGCCGGAGAGATCTCGGTGACCGACCGGATCGTTCCGGCCGACCTCGGACGGGATCGGACCCGCCGCGGTCGTGCTCTGGAACCCGCGCACAGGCAAGGAGGCACCGTTCTCTAGTTCAGCCTTCCGAGTGAAGACGCCTACGGTCTGAGCCGCCGGACTATCCGGACGTCGTCGTCGAGCAGGGCCGCGTCCTCTTCTCGAGGCGGGAGCTCATCCTGGACGACAAGCACCCCAAGGACCTGGTGCAGCGGTACTCGGGTCGCGACGTCGAGGGGCGCGCAGGAGGTCGCCGTCGGGTGAAGGGACCGGCGGCCGGGCGGCCGGACAGGTGCCTCCACCCAGGCTGGTATCCTGTGTGACGGCCGTTCGTGTACGCACCCCCGGACCCCACTCGAGCCCCGACCGGGCCGCAGCGGGAATCTGGAGGTCGCGCCCAGCGGATCCCCGCCTCCCGAGTCACGGAAGCCCTCCTGAGAAGCAGACCAGGGGCACTCGGTGGCCTCCAGAAAATCACAAGGAGTACGCGTGTCGCTCGACGCCGCTACGAAGAAGCAGATCATCGCCGAATTCGGTACCAAGGAGGGTGACACCGGCTCCCCCGAGGTCCAGGTCGCGATGCTGTCCCGCCGCATCTCCGACCTGACCGAGCACCTCAAGACCCACAAGCACGACCACCACTCCCGCCGTGGTCTGCTGATCCTGGTCGGTCAGCGTCGCCGCCTGCTGCAGTACCTGGCCAAGAAGGACATCCAGCGCTTCCGTGCGCTGGTCGACCGCCTCGGCATCCGCCGCGGTGCGGCCGGCGGCGCCAAGTAAGACGCCGTGAAGGGGAGCGGTTCCCACGCGAAGGGGGCCGCTCCCTTTTGCTGTACGTGCGGACTGTCACCGCAGCTTTGTAGTGTGGTAGCAGAACGCCATACGTACGACGCAGTGTGACAACGCCCGGGACACGCCGGGTGCCGTCGCACACACCGAACGAGGAGGAGCGCGCCGCGCCGCCGCCGGTCCTCGGTAGTGGCCCCCGGGGGAAGTGAACCCGGGAGCTTCGATCGAAGACCGGCCCGCACCAGACGGAGCGCTTCTCCGCCACCGCCCCGCCGCCACACGGGCAGCCGGGGCGAAAGACGAGGAGAAAAAGCTAGTGGAGAACGAGACCCACTATGCCGAGGCCGTAATCGACAACGGCTCCTTCGGCACCCGTACGATCCGCTTCGAGACGGGCCGCCTGGCCAAGCAGGCCGCCGGTTCCGCCGTGGCGTACCTGGACGACGACACGATGGTCCTGTCGGCCACCACCGCGTCCAAGAACCCCAAGGACCAGCTCGACTTCTTCCCGCTGACGGTGGACGTCGAGGAGCGGATGTACGCGGCCGGGAAGATCCCCGGCTCCTTCTTCCGCCGTGAGGGTCGTCCCTCCGAGGACGCCATCCTGACCTGCCGGCTCATCGACCGTCCGCTGCGCCCCTCCTTCAAGAAGGGCCTGCGCAACGAGATCCAGGTCGTCGCCACCGTCATGGCGCTCAACCCCGACCACCTGTACGACGTCGTGGCGATCAACGCCGCCTCCGCGTCCACGCAGCTGGCCGGGCTGCCCTTCTCCGGTCCGATCGGCGGCGTCCGCGTCGCGCTGATCAACGGCCAGTGGGTCGCCTTCCCGACGCACACCGAGCTCGAGGACGCCGTCTTCGACATGGTCGTCGCGGGCCGCGTCCTGGAGGACGGCGACGTCGCGATCATGATGGTCGAGGCCGAGGCCACCGAGAAGACCATCAAGCTGGTCGAGGGCGGCTCCGAGGCGCCCACCGAGGAGGTCGTCGCCGCCGGTCTGGAGGCCGCGAAGCCCTTCATCAAGGTCCTGTGCAAGGCCCAGTCGGACCTCGCCGCGAAGGCCGCCAAGCCGACCGCCGAGTTCCCGATCTTCCTCGACCATCAGGACGACGTCCTGGAGGCGCTGACCGCCGCCGTCCGCCCCGAGCTGGCCCAGGCGCTCACCATCGCCGGCAAGCAGGAGCGCGAGTCCGAGCTGGACCGCGTCAAGCAGCTCGCCGCCGAGAAGCTCCTGCCGGAGTTCGAGGGCCGCGAGAAGGAGATCTCCGCCGCGTACCGCTCGCTGACCAAGACCCTGGTCCGTGAGCGCGTCATCAAGGAGAAGAAGCGCATCGACGGCCGCGGTGTCACCGACATCCGCACGCTGGCCGCCGAGGTCGAGGCCATCCCGCGGGTTCACGGTTCGGCCGTGTTCGAGCGTGGCGAGACCCAGATCCTGGGCGTCACCACGCTGAACATGCTGCGCATGGAGCAGCAGCTTGACACCCTCTCCCCGGTGACTCGCAAGCGCTACATGCACAACTACAACTTCCCGCCGTACTCCACCGGTGAGACCGGCCGCGTCGGCTCCCCCAAGCGGCGCGAGATCGGCCACGGTGCGCTGGCCGAGCGCGCCCTGGTGCCGGTGCTGCCCGCGCGCGAGGAGTTCCCGTACGCGATCCGTCAGGTCTCCGAGGCCCTCAGCTCCAACGGCTCGACGTCCATGGGCTCCGTCTGCGCCTCCACCATGTCGCTGCTGAACGCCGGTGTGCCGCTCAAGGCCCCGGTCGCCGGTATCGCCATGGGCCTGATCTCCCAGGAGATCGACGGCGAGACGCACTACGTGACGCTGACCGACATCCTCGGTGCCGAGGACGCCTTCGGCGACATGGACTTCAAGGTCGCCGGTACGAAGGAGTTCGTCACCGCCCTCCAGCTCGACACCAAGCTGGACGGCATCCCGGCCTCCGTCCTGGCCGCGGCCCTCAAGCAGGCCCGCGACGCCCGCCTCCACATCCTCGACGTGATGACGGAGGCCATCGACCGGCCCGACGCGATGTCCCCGAACGCCCCGCGGATCATCACCGTCAAGATCCCGGTCGACAAGATCGGTGAGGTCATCGGCCCCAAGGGCAAGATGATCAACCAGATCCAGGAGGACACCGGCGCCGAGATCACCATCGAGGACGACGGCACGATCTACATCGGTGCCGCCGACGGCCCCTCCGCCGAGGCCGCCCGCACCACGATCAACAGCATCGCCAACCCGACCATGCCGGAGGTCGGCGAGCGCTACCTGGGCACGGTCGTGAAGACGACCACCTTCGGTGCGTTCGTCTCCCTGCTGCCGGGCAAGGACGGCCTGCTGCACATCTCGCAGATCCGCAAGCTCGCCGGCGGCAAGCGCGTGGAGAACGTCGAGGACGTCCTCGGGGTGGGCGCCAAGGTCCAGGTCGAGATCGCCGAGATCGACTCCCGCGGCAAGCTCTCCCTCATCCCCGTGATCGAGGGCGAGGGCGACGAGGCGAAGGACGACACCGACAAGTGACGTCCCGTGGCTTCAAGGCGACGGCCCGCACCTCTTCGGAGGCGCGGGCCGTCGCCCGTACCCAAACCCTCATCAAGGGTGAGAACGGCATCGGCACCGTCCGTAAGACCACCCTTCCGGGTGGCCTGCGCATCGTCACGGAAACCCTGCCCTCCGTGCGTTCCGCGACCTTCGGGATCTGGGCGCATGTCGGCTCGCGTGACGAGACGCCGTCCCTGAACGGCGCCACGCACTACCTGGAACACCTGCTCTTCAAGGGCACGTCACGCCGGAGTGCGCTGGACATCTCGGCCGCGATCGACGCGGTCGGCGGCGAGATGAACGCGTTCACGGCCAAGGAGTACACGTGCTACTACGCGCGCGTGCTCGACACCGACCTGCCGCTCGCCATCGACGTCGTCTGCGACATGCTCACCGGCTCGCTCATCCGCGAAGAGGATGTGGACGTCGAGCGCGGGGCGATCCTCGAAGAGATCGCGATGACGGAGGACGACCCGGGTGACTGCGTGCACGACCTGTTCGCGCACACGATGCTCGGTGACACCCCGCTGGGCCGCCCGGTCCTCGGCACGGTCGACACGGTCAACGCCCTGACCGCCGACCGCATCCGCCGCTTCTACAAGAAGCACTACGACCCCACCCACCTGGTGGTCGCGTGCGCCGGCAACATCGACCACAACAAGGTCGTACGCCAGGTACGCGCCGCCTTCGAGAAGGCCGACGCCCTCAAGCGGCCGGATGCCACGCCCATCGCCCCGCGCGACGGCCGCCGCACCATCCGCACCGCCGGCCGCGTCGAGCTGCAGGGCCGCAAGACCGAACAGGCGCACGTCGTCCTCGGCATGCCCGGCCTGTCCCGCTCCGACGAGCGCCGTTGGGCGCTGGGCGTCCTCAACACCGCCCTCGGCGGCGGCATGTCGTCCCGCCTCTTCCAGGAGGTCCGGGAGAAGCGGGGCCTTGCGTACAGCGTGTACTCGTACACGTCGGGCTTCGCCGACTGCGGCCTTTTCGGTGTGTACGCGGGCTGCCGCCCGAGCCAGGTGCACGACGTGCTCAAGATCTGCCGCGACGAGCTGGACCATGTGGCCGAGCACGGCCTGCCGGACGACGAGATCGCCCGCGCCATCGGCCAGCTGAGGGGCTCCACCGTCCTCGGCCTCGAGGACACGGGCGCGCTGATGAACCGCATCGGCAAGAGCGAGTTGTGCTGGGGTGATCAGATGTCCGTCGACGACATGCTGTCCCGGATAGCCGCGGTCACCCCGGACGACGTCCGGTCCGTGGCCCGCGAGATCCTGGGTCAGCGGCCCTCGCTTTCGGTCATCGGTCCGCTCAAGGACAGGCAGGCGTCCCGTCTGCATGAAGCGGTCGCGTAAGTCCTCGACAAGTTCGACCAAGGAATCAGGAACATGAACAAGCTGCGCGTGGCGGTTCTCGGGGCCCAGGGCCGGATCGGTTCGGAGGCGGTACGGGCCGTCGAGGCCGCCGAGGACATGGAGCTGGTCGCCGCCCTCGGCAGGGGCGACAAACTGGAGGCCCTCGTCGAATCCGATGCCCAGGTGGCGGTCGAGCTGACCACCCCGGCCTCGGTGATGGGAAACCTCGACTTCTGTGTGCGGCACGGCATTCACGCCGTGGTCGGCACGACGGGCTGGACCGACGAGCGCCTCGCGCAGCTGAAGGGGTGGCTCGCGCTGTCCCCGGAGACGGGCGTCCTCATCGCTCCGAACTTCTCCATCGGCGCCGTGCTGACCATGAAGTTCGCCGAGGTGGCCGCCCCGTACTTCGAGTCCGTCGAGGTCATCGAGCTGCACCACCCGAACAAGGTGGACGCCCCCAGCGGCACCGCCACGCGCACCGCCCAGCTCATCGCCGACGCCCGCCGCAAGGCCGGCAGCGCCCCGCAGCCCGACGCCACGGTGACGGCCCTGGACGGCGCCCGTGGCGCGGACGTCGACGGCGTCCCGGTGCACGCGGTCCGCCTGCGCGGTCTGCTCGCCCACCAGGAGGTGCTGCTCGGCGGCGAAGGCGAGACCCTCACCATCCGCCACGACTCGCTGCACCACAGCAGCTTCATGCCGGGCATCCTGCTCGGTGCCCGCCGCGTCGTGACCACTCCGGGCCTCACCTTCGGCCTGGAGCACTTCCTCGACCTGAAGTAGCCACGATGAGCGCGAAGATCACCTACACCATCACGGCCGCCGTCCTGGTCGTCTACTTCGTCCTGGTCGGCAGCCGCGGTGTGCTCCTGATCCAGAACGGCACCGCGATCACGGTCACCTTCGGCATCGCGGTGCTGATCCTGCCGGTCATCGGTGTCTGGTTCCTCTGGAAGAACACGCAGTTCGTCCGCAAGGCCAACCGGCTCGCCTCCGAGCTGGACGCCGAGGGCGGTCTGCCCGTCGACGAGCTGAGGCGCTTTCCCAGCGGCCGGATCGACCGCGACTCGGCCGACGAGGTCTTCGCCCGGCGCAAGGCGGAGACCGAGGCCGCCCCGGACGACTGGCGCAGCTGGTTCCGGCTCGCGATCGCTTACCACGACGCTCGGGACACGCCTCGCGCCCGCAAGGCGATGCAGCGGGCGATCGCCCTGCACGACGCCGAGGCGGCCCCGTCCTGACCGTGGGCCGTCGAGAGCCCCGTGGGGGCCGTCCCGCTCAGTGCGGGACGGCCCCCACGTCGTGGCGCGTCAGCCCCGGCGGTACTCCGCAGCCCAGGCCTCGACCGTGTCCGCCGCCCGGTCGAAGGCCTGCGGACGGGCCAGGAAGTCCGCGTCGTGCGTGGTCAGCAGCGGCGGCATGTCCACGGGCGTACGGCCCTTGCGCGCGAGGATCAGCGCCTGTCCCTGCACCGTGCGCGGCAGCCCGAGCCAGCGCACCGGCTGCTGCACCGTCCGTACCGAGACGGCCTTTTGCCAGGACGTCGTACGCGTGCTGAAGAAGCCCACCCTGCGAAGCCCGTGCGCGCTCACCCAGACCCCCATGCGCAGCAGCCGCAGGGAGCCGACGAGGACGGCCAGAGCGATGCAGAGGACCGTGATGGCGCCGGACTGCGTGCCGGTGATCCCGATGATGACGGCCGCGAACAGGACGAATGAGGCGAGCAGGAGCAGGACCGCGGCCGTGCCCACGCGCCAGGGGCCGGGGCGGTAGGGGCGCCGCCAACGGTCACGGTCGTCGTACGGCAGGGGGAGATCGTCCGCTACCTGCTCGGAAGCACGGTCGGCCGTCAGGAAGGGCAGGGGCACGACAGATCCTCACTCGGTCCATGGGCTGTGCCCGGTGAGGCTATCGAGCCAGGTCCTCGCTCACCACCCGCGGGGGGCCAAGGGGAGGCTCAGCGCCCGTCGGAGGCCTCGGAATGCTGCGTCGCCGCGGGCGACGGGTGGGACATGGAAGGCATGCCTATGACCAGGGCGCCCACGAGTCCTCCGACGATGGTGAGCCCCAGCAGCCAGCGCCCGGCTATCTGACCCGCGGAGGCACGCTCGCGGGGCGGGGGAGTCACATTGCTGCGGAAGGAGTCGGCTTCGGAGAGGAAGGCGAACGGTACGGGCTCGCGTCGACGGGACATGGGAAGCGCTTCTCCTCTGGGGCTCGAAGGGACCGGGGATCCGGGAGGCGTGGTGACCACGGGGTGACTCGAACGAATCGCTGTCACCCAGACAGACGAGCGATCGGGGTAAAAGGTGCCCTGTTTCGCCAAATTCGCAGAAGTTCAAGGACGAATGCCTCAACTCGGTACCGAACGCCCCGTTGTCGGTGCCGGGCCGTAGAGTGGGCGCCGCCCGAGCATGTGATGGGAAGGACCCCCTACGCCGTGACCGAAACCCCCGCCGACGACCTCAAACCCAGCTTCCGCAGCGACGTCACCGTCGAGCTGGTCAAGCACAGCGCGGCCGACTCCGACGTGCTGTGGGCCGCCCGCGTCTCCACGGCCGGCGAGCAGTCCCTGGGCGAGCTGAAGAAGGACCCCGAGCGCTCCAAGGGCCTGATCAACTACCTGATGCGGGACCGGCACGGCAGCCCCTTCGAGCACAACTCGATGACGTTCTTCATCAGCGCCCCGATCTTCGTCTTCCGCGAGTTCATGCGGCACCGCGTGGGCTGGTCGTACAACGAGGAGTCGGGTCGGTACCGGGAGCTCCAGTCGGTCTTCTACGTCCCCGATGAGTCCCGCAAGCTCGTCCAGGAGGGTCGCCCGGGCAAGTACCGGTTCGTCGAGGGCACCTCCGCGCAGCAGGAGCTGGTGGGCCGCGTGATGGAGGACGCGTACGTACACGCGTACGAGGCCTATCAGGAGATGCTCGCCGCCGGCGTCGCCCGCGAAGTCGCCCGCTCGGTCCTGCCGGTCGGCCTGTTCTCCTCGATGTACGCGACCTGCAACGCCCGCTCGCTGATGCACTTCCTCGGCCTGCGCACCCAGCACGAGCTGGCGAAGGTCCCGTCCTTCCCGCAGCGGGAGATCGAGATGGTCGGCGAGAAGATGGAGGCCGAGTGGGCCAGGCTCATGCCGCTCACGTACGCCGCCTTCAATGACAACGGTCGTGTGGCGCCGTAGCGCACAGCCGCACGGTCGATCGAGCGAAGTGTCCGTATTGCGGCATTTCCAGAAGTTCATCTAGCCTGATCAAACGGACCCGGCACTGCTTGAACCCCCGAGCAGGCAGTGCCGGGTTCCATCTTTGTCCTGACTTTTCCCGCCCCCCAAGGGAAGACCGACTCCGGGGCAACGAGTAGCGTGTTACCCATGGCTCCGACCTCCACTCCGCAGATCCCCTTCGGGCGGATCCTCACCGCCATGGTCACGCCCTTCACGGCGGACGGCGCACTCGACCTCGACGGCGCGCAGCGGCTTGCCACCCACCTGGTGGACGCAGGCAACGACGGCCTGATCCTCAACGGCACCACCGGCGAGTCCCCGACCACCAGCGACGCGGAGAAATCGGATCTCGTACGAGCCGTCCTGGAGGCGGTCGGCGACCGCGCCCACATCGTCGCCGGTGTCGGTACGAACGACACCCACCACAGCATCGAACTGGCGCGCGCGGCGCAGAAGGCCGGCGCGCATGGTCTGCTGGCCGTCACGCCGTACTACAACAAGCCCCCGCAGGAGGGCCTCTACCGGCACTTCGCCGCCATCGCCGATGCCACCGAGCTGCCGGTGATGCTCTACGACATCCCAGGCCGCAGCGGCGTCCCGATCAACACCGAGACCATCGTCCGCCTGGCGGAGCACCCGCGGATCGTCGCCAACAAGGACGCCAAGGGCGACCTCGGCCGCGCCAGCTGGGGCATCGCGCAGTCCGGCCTGGCCTGGTATTCGGGCGACGACATGCTCAACCTGCCGCTGCTCTCCGTGGGCGCGGTCGGCTTCGTCTCGGTCGTCGGCCACGTCGTCACGCCCGAGCTCCGTGCCATGGCCGAGGCGTACACGAGCGGCGACATCCACAAGGCCCTGGAAATTCACCAGAAGCTGCTCCCGGTGTTCACCGGGATGTTCCGCACCCAGGGCGTCATGACCACCAAGGCCGCGCTCGCCCTCCAGGGACTGCCCGCCGGGCCGCTGCGCGCCCCCATGATCGAGCTTTCCCCCGAGGAGACCGCCCAGCTCAAGAGCGATCTTGCTGCTGGCGGGGTACAGCTCTGACAAAGACTTCACAACTGAATACGCAGGACAGAGGTCCTGCACCCCACACCGACAACTGCTTTTGCACGAACGTCATGCGCGCCACGTGCCCTACAGGTACGTGGCGCGCATGGTGAGGAGAATCTTTTGAGTCATCCGCATCCTGAACTCGGCCCGCCACCGCGACTCCCCGAAGGCGGACTGAGAGTCACCCCGCTCGGCGGCCTCGGGGAGATCGGCCGGAACATGACCGTCTTCGAGTACGGCGGCCGCCTGCTGATCGTCGACTGCGGAGTGCTCTTCCCCGAGGAGGAGCAGCCCGGAATCGACCTGATCCTGCCGGACTTCTCGTCCATCCGCGACCGTCTCGACGACATCGAGGGCATCGTCCTCACACACGGGCACGAGGACCACATCGGCGGCGTCCCGTTCCTGCTGCGGGAGAAGCCCGACATCCCGCTGATCGGCTCGAAGCTGACCCTCGCGCTGATCGAGGCCAAGCTCCAGGAGCACCGCATCCGCCCGTACACCCTGGAGGTCGCCGAGGGCGAGCGCGAGCGCATCGGCCCCTTCGACTGCGAGTTCGTCGCGGTCAACCATTCCATCCCGGACGCCCTCGCGGTCGCCATCCGCACGCCCGCCGGCATGGTGGTCCACACGGGCGACTTCAAGATGGACCAGTTGCCGCTGGACAACCGTCTGACGGATCTCCATGCGTTCGCACGTCTGAGCGAGGAGGGCATCGACCTCCTCCTCACCGACTCCACCAACGCCGAGGTCCCCGGGTTCACCCCTCACGAGCGAGACATCTCCAACGTCCTGCGCCAGGTGTTCGCGGGTGCCCGGAAGCGGATCATCGTGGCGAGCTTCGCCAGCCACGTCCACCGGATCCAGCAGATTCTGGAAGCGGCGCACGAGCACGGCCGCCGGGTGGCCTTCGTCGGCCGCTCGATGGTCCGCAACATGGGCATCGCGAGGGATCTGGGCTATCTGAAGATTCCGCCGGGCCTGGTCGTGGACGTGAAGACCCTGGACGACCTGCCGGACGACCAGGTGGTCCTGGTCTGCACGGGTTCCCAGGGCGAACCGATGGCGGCCCTGTCGCGCATGGCCAACAGGGACCACCAGATCCGCATCGTTCAGGGCGACACGGTGATCCTGGCGTCGTCGCTGATCCCCGGCAATGAGAACGCCGTGTACCGCGTGATCAACGGCCTCACCCGCTGGGGTGCGAACGTCGTGCACAAGGGCAACGCCAAGGTGCACGTCTCGGGCCACGCGTCCGCGGGCGAACTGCTGTACTTCTACAACATCTGCCGCCCGAAGAACCTGATGCCGGTCCACGGCGAGTGGCGCCACCTGCGGGCGAACGCGGAACTGGGGGCGCTGACCGGCGTTCCGCACGACCGGATCGTCATCGCCGAGGACGGCATCGCCGTCGACCTCGTCGAGGGCAAGGCGAAGATCTCCGGCAAGGTCCAGGCGGGGTACGTATACGTCGACGGCCTCTCGGTCGGCGTCGGCGAGCCCGCGCTCAAGGACCGCAAGATCCTGGGCGACGAGGGCATCGTCTCGGTCTTCGTCGTGGTGGACGCGTCGACCGGCAAGATCACGGGCGGTCCTCATGTCCACGCGCGCGGCTCGGGCATCGAGGATTCGGCCTTCGTCGACGTGATCCCCAGGATCACGGAGGTGCTGGAGCGGTCTGCGCAGGACGGCGTCGTCGAACCCCACCAGCTGCAACAGCTGGTGCGCCGGACCCTGGGCAAGTGGGTCTCGGACACGTATCGGCGCAGGCCGATGATCCTGCCCGTCGTGGTCGAGGTCTGACGACCCGTCATCGTTGCGCGCAGGCGTCGCTGGAGCGGGGCGCCCCGATTTGCATCGGGGCGCCCCGCTCCAGTACGTTTACGGCTCCGCCAGCAGGGGAACCCCGGCGCATCCGTGTGCCAGGAACCAGCCCCAGCGGGTGGAAATCCCGACTCAGAATCTCTGATAAAGTCGGGTCCGCCGGAAAGGGAAACGCGAGAGCGGGAA
>NZ_MLYP01000005.1 GCF_001866645.1 Streptomyces colonosanans | reverse complement strand
CACCGATCGGCCGCTCCGGATCGGCGACCACTGCCTCCAGCAGCCGCGTCCAACGAGCGAACAGCGTCTCCACCGTGCCACGGTCGAACAGATCGGTGGCGTACTCCACGAGCGCGTCCAGCCCGCCCGGTGCGCCGTCCGTGCTCCGGCGCTCGGCGAAGCTGAGGGTGAGGTCGATCCGGGAGGTGCTGGTGGCCACGGGTACCCCGGTCACCGTGAGGCCGGGCAGGGTGAAGTCGCCCATGGGCGCGTTCTGAAGGGCAAGCATGGTCTGGAACAGCGGGTGGTGAGAGAGCGACCGGGCGGGGTTGACCACCTCCACCAGGTGCTCGAAGGGCACGTCCTGGTGGGCGAACGCCTCCAGCGCGGTCTCCCGTACCCGGCCCAGCAGTTCGGCGAAAGTCGGATTGCCCGAGGTGTCGGTGCGCAGCACCAACGTGTTGACGAAGAACCCGACCAGGTCGTCCAGGGCCTCGTCGGTGCGCCCCGCGACGGGGCTGCCGACGGGGATGTCGGTGCCGGCGCCGAGCCTGGTGTACAGGGCGGCAAGGGCCGCCTGCAGCACCATGAACAGACTCGCCCCGCAGCGTCGGGCCAGGTCCCCCAGGCCGGCGTGGAGCACGGCGTCCAGCTCGAAGGTGACCAGGTCACCGTGGTGGGTAGCGGTCGCCGGGCGAGGTCGGTCGGCGGGAAGCATCACCTGCTCCGGCATGCCAGCCAACTGACTTTTCCAGTACGCAACCTGGGAAGCGAAGACGCTTTCGGTGTCGCTCTCGTCACCGAGGATGTCGTGCTGCCACAGGGTGTAGTCGGCGTAGCTCACCGGCAGCGGCCGCCACGCGGGCGCCTCGCCTTGACACCGGGCCGTGTAGGCGGTCGCCAGGTCGCGGGAGAGCGGTGCCAGGGACCAGCCGTCACCGGCGATGTGGTGCAGGACGACCAGCAGAATGTGCTCGTCCGGTGCGAGCGCGAAGAGATCGGCCCTGACGGGCGGTTCGGCGGCCAGGTCGAAGCCGCGGGCCGCCCGGGCGCGCAACACCTTCGGTAGTTCCGCCTCGGCGACTTCGGTGAGGGACAGCGGGATCCCGGCCTCCGTGGTGTCGAGGATCCGCTGGTACGGCACGCCGTCGCGGTGCGGGAACACCGTCCGCAGAGGTTCATGGCGAGCCACCACGTCCGCCAGCGCGGCCTCAAGCGCGCGGCGGTCGAGGTCGCCGGTGAGCCGCAGCGCCAGCGGCATGTGGTAGGTGGCGCTCGGCCCTTCCATCTGGTGGAGGAACCACAGTCGACGCTGGGCGAACGACAGTGGTGTGGGCTCGGGGCGCTGCCGCGGCACCAGGGGCGTCCGGGCGGTTGCGGCGCTGTGCAGTCCGGCGGCGAGTCCGGCCGGTGTCGCGGTTTCGAAGAGTGCCCTCAGCTCCAGCTCCACGCCGAGGGTGACGCGGATCCGCGAGACCAGACGGGTGGCAAGCAGCGAATGGCCGCCCAGGTCGAAGAAGTTGTCGTCCACACCGAGCTGGGACACGCCCAGCACGTCGGCGAAGAGCTCGCAGAGGATCTGCTCCTGCGGGGTGCGCGGTACCCGGGCGCCGGGGCTGTCGCCCCCTGGTGCGGGCAGCGCGGCGCGGTCCAGTTTGCCGTTGGGGGTCAGCGGAAGGGCATCCAGGGTGACGATCGCCGACGGCACCATGTAGTCCGGAAGCCTTTCCCGCAGGTACTCACGGATGCCGTCCGCTCCCGTGGCACCAGGTACCACGTAGGCCACCAGCCGGTCCTCCCGGGCCACCACCGCGGCCTGCGCGACCGAGGAATGGGCGATCAACTGGGCCTCGATCTCACCGGGTTCGATGCGGAACCCGCGCACCTTGACCTGGTGGTCCACCCGACCGAGGAACTCCAGCTCGCCGTCGGCCCCCCAGCGGACGAGGTCGCCGGTGCGGTACATCCGCGAGCCGGTCGGGCCGTACGGGTTCGCCACGAACCGGCTTGCCGTCAGGCCCGGCCGGCCCAGGTAGCCGCGGGCCAGTTGGACGCCGGCCAGATACAGCTCACCCGCGACGCCGGGTGCCACCGGCCGCAGCGCGGCGTCGAGTACATACACCTGGGTGTTGGCGATGGGGCGGCCGATGGGGACCGGCAACGGGCACACGGTGAGGTCGGCGGGGAGCGGGTAGGCGGTGACCACGTGTGTCTCGGCGGGGCCGTAGTGGTTGTGCAGGACCCGGTCGGCGCGGGCGCCGAGGCCCCGGACCTGGTTGCCCAGCCGCATCGCCTCGCCGGCTTGCGCGATCACCCGCAGGCTCGGCAGGTCGCGCCCCTGCTCGTCGGCTGCCTCGGCGAGCGCTTCGAGCACCAGGTTGGGCGCGTAGAGCTCCTCCACCTCGTGGTCGTCGAGCCACTGGGCCAGCAGCTCGGCGCTGCGGCGCTGCTCGTCGCAAGGAACGACCAGGGTCTTGCCGAACAACAGGGCGGAGAGCATCTCCTGCGCGGAGACGTCGAAGCTGACCGCGGTGAACTGGGCGACCCGGGTGCCGGGTTGACCACCGATGGCGCGGTGGTGCCACTGGAGGAGGTTCACCAGGGCGCCGGAGGGCATGACAACGGCCTTGGGGCGGCCGGTGGAACCGGAGGTGTAGATGACGTAGGCGGGGTGACGTGGATCGATCGCGGCCGCCGGATCGGTGTCCGGGTGGCCGGGTTCTGCCTCGACGTCCCGTGGGTCGTCCAGGACCAGGGTCGGGCGCGCGTCGTCCAGCATGAACGCGACCCGGGACTCCGGGTACTCCGGGTCGACCGGCAGGTAGGCGGCACCGGTCTTCAGCACCGCCAGCACGGCGACCACGAATCCGGCCGAGCGCGGCAGTCGCAGCGCAACGATCCGCTCCGGGCCCGCTCCCCGCTGGATCAGGGCATGGGCGAGCCGGTTGGCACGGGCGTCGAGCTCGGCGTACGTGAGTGTGGTGTCGCCGCAGATCACGGCGGGTGTGTCGGGTGTGGCCCGCACCTGGGCCGTGAACAGGGCGGGCAGGCTGGCGTCGGGGAACTCGACGGCGGTCGCGTTGCGTTCGACCAGCAGCGCTTTGCGTTCGTCGGTGGCGAGGACGTCGAACGCACTGATGGGCCGGCCGGGTTGGGCGACCGCCGCGCGCAGCAGCCGCACCCAGCGGGCGAACAGCATCTCGACCGTCTCCTGGTCGAAGAGGTCGGTGGCGAACTCGACGTATCCGTGGATCCCCTGGGGCGTGCCGGCGTCGCCGCGTTCCACCAGATGGAATCCGAGGTCGAACATGGCTGTCGGGGTGTGCACGAGATGGATATCGGCGTGTACACCGGGCAGGTCGAAGTCGCTGCGCGGCACGTTCTGCAGCGCGAGCATGACCTGGAACAGCGGCTGGCGGGAGAGTGAGCGGGCCGGGTTGAGGGCCTCCACCAGGTGCTCGAACGGCAGGTCCTGGTGTGCGTAGGCGCCCAGGGCCTGTTCCCTTACTCGGCCGAGCAGCTCGGCGAAGGTCGGATCGCCCGAGGTGTCGGTGCGCAGAACGAGCGTGTTGACGAAGAAGCCGACGAGGTCGTCCACTGCATGGTCGGTGCGGCCGGCGATGAGGCTGCCGACGGGGATGTCGGTGCCCGCGCCCATCCGGGTCAGAAGGGCTGCAAGTCCGGCCTGCAGCACCATGTACACGCTGGCGCCGCGCTCCCGGGCCAGCACGGCGAGCCCCTGGTGAAGCTCCGCGTCGAGCTCCACTGCCAGATGGCGGCCGTCGTACGAGGTGGTGGCGGGGCGGGGGCGGTCGGTGGGCAGCGGGATCTGCTCCGGCAGCCCGGCCAGCGTCGTCGTCCAGTAGGCGGTCTGCCGGGCGGACAGGCTGCCGGGGTTCTGCCGCTCGCCCAGCAACTCCTCCTGCCACAGCGTGTAGTCGGCGTAACTCACCGACAACTGCGCCCACTTCGGCTGCCGGTCGTTCAGCCGTGCCGTGTACGCCGTGGACAGGTCGGCGGCCAAAGGGCGCAGCGACCAGCCGTCACCGGCGATGTGGTGGACCACGATCAGCAGGACGTGCTCATGTGGACCGAGCGCGAACAGCTCGGCGCGCACCGGTGGTTCGGTGACGAGATCGAAACCGCGTCCCACGGCCTGTCCGAGCAGCTCCGGAAGTTCTGCCTCGGCGGCCTCGGTGACGGGCAGCTCCGGGCGGACCTTCACCACGTCCAGGACCTGCTGGTACGGAACGCCATCGTGTTCGGGGAACACCGTCCGCAAGGTCTCGTGCCGGGCGATGACGTCGGTGAGGGCGGCCTGCAGGGCGGCGCGGTCGAGGTCGCCGGTGAGCCGCCAGGCCAGCGGGATGTGGTAGGCGGGGCTGGCGCCCTCCAGCTGGTGCAGGAACCACAGACGCCGTTGCGCGGAGGAGAGCGGAATCCGCTCCGGGCGCTGCCGCGGGACCACTGCCTGGCGTGCCTGCCCGGCCTCACCCAGACTCGCTGCCAGACCCGCCACAGTCGGGGTCTCGAACAGGGCGCGCAGCTCCAGTTCCACACCCAGCGCGGCCCGCACCCGGGAGACCAGGCGCGTCGCGAGCAGGGAATGGCCGCCCAGGTCGAAGAAGTTGTCGTCGACCGTCACCTGCGGCACGCCCAGCACCTCGGCGAACAACTCGGCGAGGACCTGCTCCTGCGGCGTCCGCGCGGCCCGGCCGCCCGGAGTGGTCGTGACCTCGGGCTTCGGCAGCGCGGCGCGGTCGAGCTTGCCGTTGGCCGTCAGGGGCAGGGCATCCAGGGTCACGAAAGCGGCTGGGAACATGTACTCCGGCAGCCGGTCCCGCAGATGTGCCCGCAGCTCTTCAGAGCGTGGCGTTCGGTCCTTCGCCGGCACCAGGTAGGCGACCAGCCGCGTGTCGTCCGCTCGATCCTGGCGGGCGAGGACGGCGACCTGGCCGACCTCCGGGTGGGCGGCCAACGCGGCCTCGATCTCGCCGGGTTCGATGCGGAAGCCGCGGATCTTGACCTGCTGGTCGGCACGGCCGACGTACTCCAGGTCGCCGTCGGTGCGTCGGCGTACGAGGTCGCCGGTGCGGTACATGCGGCTGCCTGCCGGGCCGTACGGGTCGGCGACGAACCGTTCGGCGGTCAGCCCCGGACGGTTCAGATAGCCGCGGGCCAGTCCGGCACCGGCCACGTACAGCTCGCCGGGGACGCCCGGCGGAACCGGCTGCAGCCGCTCGTCGAGCACGTACACCCGGGTGTTGGCGATGGGACGGCCGATCGGTGGCACCTGGCCGCAGGGGACGAGCGGCTCGCTCATGGTCGAGATCACCGTGGTCTCGGTCGGGCCGTACGCGTTGATCATGCGGCGGCCGGGCGCCCACCGTTCGACCAGCTCTGGCGAGCACGCCTCACCGGCCACGACCAGCGTCGACACGGACAGCGCGTCCTCCGGCACGGCAGCCAGCACCGACGGCACCAGCGTCACATGCGTCACCCTGGCGGCAGGGTCGGTCAGGGCCGAAAGCGGCGATTCCGGAGGCGGCAGCACCAGCGTGGTGCCGGTCAGCAGGGCGCTGCACAGATCCCAGAACGAGACGTCGAAACTGGGCGAGGAGAACTGGAGCACCCGGCTTCCCTCATCGAGCCCGAGGCGTTCCACCTGTGCCGCGACCAGGCTGAAGACACCCGCGTGGCTGACCACGACGCCCTTGGGGCGGCCGGTCGAGCCGGAGGTGTAGATGACGTACGCGGGGTTGTCCAGGGCGACGGCGGTCCGGGGGTCGGTTTCCGGCAGGGTCTCCAGTAGGGCGGCTGCATCGGGAGAGCCCAGTACCAGGCGGTCGAGCTCCTGCGGGCCGAGTGGGCGGTCCTCGAGCGCGCTGCTGGTGATCAACAGCTTGGGCTGGGCGTCGGAGACCATGAACTCCAGGCGGGCGGCGGGGTAGTTCGGGTCCAGCGGCAGGTACGCGGCACCGGCCTTGAGGACGGCGAGCATGGCGACGACCAGGTCGACGGAGCGTGGCAGCGCGAGCGCGACGATGTCCTCGGGCCCCACACCGCGGCCGGTCAGCGCATGAGCGAGCCGGTTCGCACGGGTGTTGAGCTCTGCGTACGTCAGTGTGATGTCGCCCGACACCACGGCGACCGCATCGCGGCGGGCGTGGACCTGTGCCTCGAACAGGGCCGGCAGCGCGATGGCGGGCGCCTCGACGGCGGTGCCGTCGGCGGCCAGCAACTGCCGGCGTTCGTCGGCGCTGAGGATGTCGTACTCGCTGATCAGCCGCTCGGGGTCGGCGGCCGCGGCCTCCAGCAGTCGTACCCACCGCTCGGTCATCGTCCGCACGGTCTGTGGGTCGTACAGGTCCGCGGCGTACTCGATGTACCCGTCGATACCCTCGGGTGATCCGTCCTCACCGTGGCGCTCGGACATCGAGAAGACCAGGTCGAGCTTGGAGGTGGTGGTCGTCAGCCGGACGTCGCCGACGTCCAGACCCGCCAGGGCGAGGTCGGCCGTGGGGGCGTTCTGCATCACCAGCATGACCTGGAACAGCGGATGGTGCGCCAGCGAACGGGCCGGGTTGAGGACCTCCACCAGATACTCGAACGGCACGTCCTGGTGGGTGTAGGCGCCGAGCGCCACATCGCGGACGCGGTTCAGCAGGCGAGCGAAGCTCGGGTCACCGCTGGTGTCGGTGCGGAACACCAGGGTGTTGACGAAGTACCCGATCAGCTCCTCCAGCGCCTGGTCGGTCCGCCCTGCGATCAGACTGCCGACCGGGATGTCGGTGCCCGCGCCCAGCCGGTTGAGGAGCGCCGCGAGCCCGGCCTGCAGCACCATGTACAGGCTGGTGCCGTGGACGCGCGCCAACTCACGCAGGTTCCGATGGAGTTCGGTGCTCAGCTCGACGGTCTCGAAGCCGCCGCGGTGGGACGCGACCGCTGGGCGGGGCCGGTCGGTGGGGAGTTGGATCTGCTCGGGCAGCCCGGACAGGGTCTTCGTCCAGTAGGCGGCCTGGCGGGCGAAGAGGCTGTCCGGGTCGGTGTGGTCCCCGAGCAGCCTATGCTGCCACAAGGTGTAGTCGGCGTATTGCACCGGCAGCGGCCCCCACTGCGGCTGCTCGCCCCGGCAGCGGGCCGCGTACACCGCGGTCAGATGGTGTGCCAGGGGACCGAGGGACCAGCCGTCACCGGCGATGTGGTGGACGACGAGCAGCAACACGTGCTCGTCGGGCCGCAGTGTGAAGAGCTCGGCGTGAAGAGGCGGTTCGGCGGCGAGATCGAACGAGTGGGCCAGCGCCTCGGCGAGGACGCGGTCCAACTCCTCCTCGGTGGTGGAGGCCAGACGCAGCCTCACACGGGCGTCCGCCGGGCTCAGTACCTTCTGGTAGGGCGCGCCGTCGATCTGCGGGTAGACCGTGCGCAGGCTCTCGTGTCGGGCCACCACGTCCGCCAGCGCGGCCTCCAAGGCGGCCCGATCGAGGGGGCCGGTCAGGCGCCAGGCCATCGGGATGTTGTAGTTGCCGGTGACGCCCTCCAGCTGGTGCAGGAACCACAGGCGCCGCTGGGCGAAGGAGAGCGGGATCCGCTCGGGGCGCTCCTGCGGGGTCAACGCCAGCCGTGCCTGCCCGGCCTCGGCAAGGCTCGCCGCGAGGCCTGCGGGGGTCGGTGCCTCGAACAGGGTGCGCGGCTCCAGTTCGACCCCGAGGACGGCGCGGACCCGGGCCACCAGCCTGGTGGCAAGCAGCGAGTGGCCGCCCAGGTCGAAGAAGTTGTCGTCCATCCCGGCCTCGGCCACACCGAGGACCTCGGCGAACAGCTCGCACAGGATCTGCTCCTGCGGCGTGCGCGGAGACCGGCCGCCGGCGCCCGCGGAGCCGAACTCCGGCTCCGGCAGCGCCTTGCGGTCGAGCTTGCCGTTGGTGGTCAGCGGCAGCGCGTCCAGCGGCACGAAGGCGGCGGGCACCATGTACTCCGGCAACCGCTCCCGCAGGTGTTCACGAAGCACGGCCGAGCGCGGGGTGGCGCCGGACGCGGGCACCAGATAGGCGACCAGCCGGGTGTCGTCGGCGCGGTCCTGACGGGCGAGGACGGTTACCTGGGCGACGTCGGGGTGGTCGGCCAACGCGGCCTCGATCTCACCGAGTTCGATGCGGAACCCGCGCACCTTGACCTGGTCGTCGGCGCGCCCGACGAACTCCAGCGTGCCGCGAGAGCTCCAGCGCACCACGTCGCCGGTGCGGTACATCCTGGTCCCCGGCGAGCCGTACGGGTCGGCCACGAAGCGTCCGGCGGTGAGCCCCGGCCGGTTCAGGTAGCCGCGGGCGAGCCCCGGACCGGCCACGTAGAGTTCACCCCTCACACCGGGCGGCACCGGTTGCAGGTGGGCGTCGAGCACATAGGTGCGCAGGTCCGGGATGGCGGTGCCGATGTCGCTGGCGGCTCCGGTGACGGCGCTGTGCCGGTCGAGCCCGGCGTAGGTGACGTGCACGGTCGTCTCGGTGATGCCGTACATGTTCACCAGGACGGGGGCGTCGTCCTGGTGGCGCCGGTACCAGTCGGCGAGCCGGGCCGGCTCCAGCGCCTCGCCGCCGAAGATCACGGTGCGCAGGGCCAGGGCACGGCCGGTCTGCGGGTCGTCCTGATCGGCCTGCATCAGCTGGTAGAACGCGGATGGCGTCTGGTTGAGCACGGTGACGCGTTCGTCGGCAAGGAGCCGCAGGAAGCGGTCCGGGGAGCGGCTGACGTCGTGCGCCACGACGACGAGCCGTCCGCCGTGCAGCAGCGGGCCCCACAGTTCCCACACCGAGAAGTCGAAGGCGTAGGAGTGGAAGAGCGTCCATACGTCATCGGCACCGAAACCGAACCAGTGCCGGGTGGCGGCGAACAGCCGCACCACGTTCCGGTGGGGGATGACGGTGCCCTTGGGCTTGCCGGTGGAGCCGGAGGTGTAGACGACGTACGCGGGGTTGTCCGGTGCGACGACGGCTCGGGGGTCGGTGTCCGGGGCCGCATCGAGGCTTGCGCGTACGGCCGGGTCGTCGAGCAGGAGTTGCTCGACCGGTTCGGCGCGGCCGGGGAGGGTGGCGGCGGTACGGCTGGTGGTGAGCAGGAGGGTGGGCCGTGCGTCACGCAGCATGAAGGCGATCCTGGCGGCCGGGTACTCCGGGTCCACGGGGACGTATGCCGCGCCCGCCTTGAGGACCGCGAGGACCGCTGCCACCAAGTCCGCCGAGCGCGGCAGGGCCAGCGCCACCAGCCGCTCCGGCCCGGCGCCCCGGGCGATCAGCAGATGGGCGAGACGGTTGGCTCGTGCGTTCAGTTCGCGGTAGGTGAGCGAGGTCTCGCCGGACACCACGGCGACCGCGTCCGGGGTGGCCTGGGCCTGCTCCTCGAAGAGCGCAGTGATGGTGGTCGGCGCGACGGTGTCCGCTGCGGTGTCCGGCGCGGCGAGCAGGCTTCGGCGTTCCTCCGGCGTCAGCACGTCGATCCGGCCGATGGGCTGGTCCGGGTCGGCGATCGCGGCCCGCAGCAGCCTCACCCAGCGTTCGACGATGACCTCCACGGTGGCCGCGTCGAACAGGTCGGTGCTGTACTCCACGAATCCGGCGAGCCCGTCCGGAGTGCCGTCGGCGGTGTGCCGCTCGGACAGGTTGACGGTGAGGTCGTACTTGGCGGTACCGGTGTGTACCAGTTCGCTCTCGACGTGCAGTCCCGGCAGGTCGTAGGCGTCCTGGGGTGCGTTCTGCAGCGCCAGCACGACCTGGAACAGCGGATGGTGCGCCAGCGACCGGGCCGGGTTGACCGCCTCCACCACATGCTCGAACGGCAGGTCCTGGTGGGTGTAGGCGGCCAGTGCGCTCCTCCGAACCCGTGCGAGCAGTTCGGTGAAGGACGGGTCACCGGACAGGTCCGTGCGCAGCACCAGGGTGTTGATGAAGAGCCCGACCAGATCGTCCGCAGCCTCGTCGGTGCGGCCTGCGACGGGCGTGCCGAGGGCGATGTCCGTACCGGCGCCGAGCTTGCCGAGCAGGGCGGCCAGACCCGCCTGGAGCACCATGAAGAGGCTGGTCGCGCTGGTACGCCCCAACTCCCGCAACCTGGTGTGGAGGTCCAGGTCCAGTCGCAACGGCACGTGGGCGCCACGGTACGACATCGTTGCGGGCCTGGGCCGGTCGAAGGGCAGCTCGGTCTGATCCGGCAGACCGGCCAGGTTCTCCTTCCAGTAGGCGAGCTGCTGGGCGCTCAGGCTGCCGGGGTCTGACGCCACGCCGAGCAGTTCACGCTGCCACAGGGAATAGTCGGTGTAACTCACGGGCAAAGGGGCCCAGTTGGGTGAATCTCCGCGGAGCCGGGCGGTGTAGGCGGTGGTCAGGTCACGCGTGAGCGCCCCCATCGACCAGCCGTCGCCGACGATGTGGTGGACCACGACGAGCAGCACGTGCTCCTGCGGGCCCAGTACGAAGAGTTCCGCCCGTACCGCAGGTTCGGCCGCGAGGTCGAAGGTGTACCGTGCGGCGTCGGCCAGCCGCTCCGGCAACTCGGCCCGGGTGGTGTCGGTGACCAGCAGCCGCAGTGGCACCTGCCCGGGGCCCAGGATTCGCTGGCACGGCACGCCGTGGGTGTCAGGGAAAACCGTGCGCAGGGTCTCGTGACGTGACACGACGTCCGCGAGCGCGGCTTCCAGGGCGCCCCGGTCCAGGGATCCCGACATCCGCAACGCCAGCGGGATGTTGTAGGTGGCGCTCGCCCCCTCCATCCGGTGCAGGAACCACAAGCCGTGCTGCGCGAACGACAGCGGCACCACGTCGGGTCGGCTGCCGGCGGTCAGCGGGGGCCGCCGCTGACCGGCGCTGTCGAGTGTGGCGGCCAACCGGGCGACGGTGGGAGCATCGTACAGGTCACCGAGGCCGAGCTCGGCACCGAGGACGGAGCGGACACGGGCGATCAGCCGCATGGCGAGCAGGGAGTGCCCGCCGAGGTCGAAGAAGCTGTCGTCGACGCCGACGGCCGGCACACCCAGCACCTCGGCGAAGAGCTGGCACAGCAGTTGCTCCCTGGGCGTGCGGGGCGTCCTGCCGGGATCGGCCACCGGGCTGTGCGGGGCGGGCAGGGCCCGCCGGTCGAGCTTTCCACCCGCGGTCAGCGGAAGCCGGTCCAGAACCGCGAAGGCCGCCGGCACCATGTGATCGGGCAGCCGCTCCCGCAGAAACGTACGCACCCGGTCCACCTGGACACCTTCGGCGGCGGGCACGACGTAGGCCGCCAAGGACGGCTCGCCGGAACGGTCCTGCTCGACCACGACGGCGGCCTGCGCCACATCCGGGTGCTCGGCGAGCGCGGCCTCGATCTCGCCCGGTTCGATACGGAAGCCTCTGATCTTGACCTGGCCGTCGGCGCGACCGGCGAACTCCAGGTCGCCGTCCCCGTTCCGCCGCACGATGTCCCCGGTGCGGTACATCCGTTCTCCGGCAGGGCCGAAGGGGTCGGCGACGAACCGTTCGGCGGTCGGCCCGGGCCGGTTGAGATAGCCGCGCGCCACCCCGGCCCCGCCGATGTACAACTCGCCCGGAACGCCCGGCGGCACGGGCTGCAGTCCGCTGTCGAGCACATACACCCGGGTGTTGCCGATCGGGCGGCCGATGACGGGGGCGGGGGAGGAGCCGATCCGCGCGGTGACCGCGTCGACCGTGCACTCGGTCGGGCCGTAGAAGTTGAAGGCGGCCACGCCGTCGACCGAGCCCAGGTCGTCCCAGAGCCGCTCCGGTACGGCCTCACCACCGGCGATGACCACGGCGGGGCGCCATCGGCCGGCATCGAGCAGGCCGTGGGAGAGCAGGATCCGCCAGTACGACGGTGTGGTGTTGACCAGATCCAGACGGTGGCGGGCGAGGTAGTCGGCGAAGGCGTCGGGGTCGGCCCATGTCTGCCGGTCCAGGACATGCAACTCATGGCCGGCGAACAGGCACGACAACTGGTCCCAGGCCGCGTCGAACGACACCGAGGTGGTCAGCGCCACCCGCATCCGCCGCCCCGGCGTGGCGGTGAACAGGGTCCGCCGCTGGTGGTGGAAGAGGTTGACCAGGCCCGCACGGGTGGCCACAACCCCCTTGGGCCTGCCGGTGGAACCGGATGTGTAGATGACGTAGGCCGGGTGCTGCGGCTCGACGGGGGCCGCCGGGCGGCTGTTCGGGTAGCTGTCCACCACGTCGGCGGTGTCCGGGTCGTCCAGGACCACACGTCCAACGGGCGGTGCGCCGGTGAGCCTGTCGACGGTTCCGGTGCCGGTGATCAGCAGCGCGGGCCGGGCGTCGTCGAGCATGCCGGCGATACGGGCCGCCGGGTACTCGGGGTCGAGCGGCAGGCAGGCCGCACCGGACTTGAGTACGGCGAGGATCGCCACCACCAGCTCCGCGGAGCGCGGCAGGGCCAGCGCCACCAGCCGCTCGGGTGCTGCGCCCCGGGCGATCAGCAGGTGCGCGAGGCGGTTGGCGCGGGCGTCCAGTTCGGCGTAGGTCAAGGTGGTGTTGCCGGCCATCACGGCCACCGCGTCCGGCGCGGCCTTCACCTGCTCTTCGAAGAGCTCGGCCGGGTCGGTGCGCGGTACTTCGGCATGCGTGCCGTTGAGGTCGCCCAGCACCTTGCGACGCTCCCGACCCGACAGCAGGTCGATCCCGCCGACGGTCTGCTCGGGGTCACCCTGCGCGATCCGCTCCAGCAGCCTGGCCAGGCGCTCCCCGTGGCGGGCGAATTCGGTTTCGTCGTGGGCGTCGGCGGCGCCATGGAGCTTGATGCGCGGAACCGAGCCGTCCCGCCGGTCCACAGCCCAGAGCGCCAGGTCGCTGGTGGCTCCCTCGGCGAGGTTGTGGGCCGTGACCCGGTGTCCGGCGAACGTGATGTCGTAGGGGAACGACATGATGTTGACGACCGGGGAGAAGGCCGTGCTGATGCTGCCGGGCAGGGCGAGCTCGCGGTGCAGGTCCTCGGCGCGGTAGCGCTGGTGCTTCAGCGCGGCGCGGACCTCCTGCGCAGTCCGGTCCACCAGGTCCGACCAGCGCAGGTCCGGGCGCACCATAAGACGCAGGGGTACGAGATTGGAGACCGCGCCCGGTGCCGCTGCCAGCGCGGGGTCGTCGGTCGGGCGGCCTGCGACGGCCAGCCCGAGGACGATGTCCCGGGCGCCGGTGAGCCGGTGCGTGTAAAGGGCGGTGGCGGCGATCAGCACGCGGGACCATCGAGTGCCGGCCTTGTCGGCCGCGCTCCGGAGAGCCTCGCCGACCGGTGCGGCATCCAGTTCGGTCCTGCGCACGGCCGCGGGACCACCGCGTGCGGTGCGCGTCGTCAGCCGCACGGCCTCCGGGCGGTCCCCGAGGCGCCCCAGCCAGTACGCGCGGTCCGTGGCGAACTTCTCGGAGAGGCGGTAGGCGGTGTCGCTGGCCACCAGGTCGTCCAGCGAGGTGAACGCGGTCGGCGCCGCGGACCGGCCGTCGACCAGGAGCGTGTACGCCTCGGCGAGGCGCCGCGCGACGAGCGAGTAGCCGTACCCGTCCATCACAAGGTGGTGGTAGCCCTGGTACCAGATGTAGTGGTCGGGCGCGAGCTTGAACAGGGCATAGCTGAACAGGGGATCACGCGCGAGGTCCAGCGGGCGGGCGCGGTCGGCGGCGATCCAGGTGAGCGCTGCCGCGCGGGGGGAGGTCTCCCGGCTGAAGTCGAGGTAGGGCAGCAGCCGGTCCGTCGTCGCGCGCAGGACCTGCGTCGGGCCGTCCGCGTCCTCGGCGAACCGCACGTGCAGGGCGTCGATCTCGTCGACGACCTGGTGCAGGGCGGCCTCGAAGACAGCGCCGTCGACCGGCCCGTGGATCTCCAGGTACTCGCCGATCCGGTAGGCGGGGATCACCCCGTTCGATGCCTGTTCGGCGAGCCAGATCTCGCGCTGTGCCGCTGTCAGCGGAAGGGCGGCGCCGTCGCGACGGGACATGGGGGTACCTCCAGAGGTGTTTCAGAGAAAGCTGATGCCGCCGGCGTCACTGCCGGCCGACCAAGCGGTCAGGGGCGCCCCTTGACGGGCGCTCGGTGACCTCGCCTGATCGGCGGGCGTGTTATGCGACCTTCTCGCCGGCCTGAAGGTTCCACAGGGAGGCATAGAGCCCATCACGCGCGAGCAGGTCGTCGTGGGTGCCCTGCTCCGCGACGACTCCGCCCTTGTCCATGACGTAGATCCGGTCGGAGTGCCGGATGGTGGAGAGGCGGTGCGCGATGATCACCAGGGTGCGGTCCTTCGCGAATCCCCGCAGGGTTCGTTGGATAGCCGCTTCGGTCTCGTTGTCGACGGCCGAGGTGGCCTCGTCGAGGATGACGACGGGTGCGTCCTTCAGCATCGCCCGTGCCAGGGCGATGCGCTGTTTCTGGCCACCGGAGAGGGCGGCGCCTCGCTCTCCGATCAGCGTGTCGTACGCGTCCGGCAGTGCCTCGATGAAACCGTGCGCTTCCGCCATGCGGGCCGCCCGTACCACGCTGTCGTCGTCGGCCTCGAAGCTGCCGTACCGGATGTTCTCGGCGATGGTCCCGTCGAACAGGAAGGGGTCCTGTGCCACGAACCCGACCTGCTTTCGCAGGTCGCGCCGTGGCAGTCGGCGGATGTCCTGCCCGTCGAGCAGGACATGGCCGAACTCCGCGTCCTGGAAGCGCATGAGCAGCTTGGCGATCGTCGTCTTCCCCGCGCCGGTGGCACCCACGATGCCGGTGACCTGGCCGGGGGCGATGGACAGCGACAAGTCGTCCAGGGCCGGTGGCCGGCCGGGATAGGAGAAGCTGACGTTCTCCAGGGCGATTGCCCCCTTGACGTCCCGGTCGTCGAGCGTCAAGTCGTGGCCATCGGGTTCGACGGGGAGGCTCCGCAGGTGCTCGACCCGGTCGTAGGCCGCCAGGGTGCGCTGATACTGGTCGACGATGCCACTGAGCCTGGTCAGGCGCAGCAGGACCTGCTGGGGCAGGCCGATGAGCGGGCTGAACACCTCGAAGGGGAGAGTGCCGTTGAGGACCGAGAGGCCACCCAGCAGCATCGTGCCCGCCATGGAGGCCGTGGTGCAGACGCGGATGGTCTCGGAGTGCCGGGCGGTGCTCCGGTCGGTGCGGTGATCGCTCTCCCGGCAACTCTCGCTGAGCCGGTCGATGCGCTCGGCCTCGTACTCCTCGGCGCAGAAGCTCTTGACGGTGGCACTGGCCTCCAGCGTGTTGACCAACTGGCTGTGCAGCTGGGCCTTGTTCTCGCTGGAGACGGCGTAGTCGGCGGCCACCCGGTCCTGGTAGTGGAACGACAGCCAGGCCACCACCGGCATCGGCAGGAAGGCGATCCAGGCGATCTGCGGTGCCAGGAGCAGGAAGGCGGGCACCAGGACGAGGAAGCTGGTGGCGAGTTGCACCACATCGTTGGCCGAGGTGGCGAAGAAGTTGCCCATCTGGCTGATCTCTGCGGTGAGTACCCCGGAGATCCGGCTGGTCCGTTCGCCTTCCAGATGGCTCAGTTCCAGCTTCTGCACATGTGCGTACGTCTCATTACGCCAGTCGTGCTGAACGGCCTGGCCGAGCTTGCGCCACTCCAGGGTGGCGGCGTACGACAGAGCCGCGGCTGCCGCGCAGGCCACGGCGGCCCCGCAGGCCAGGAACCACAACTGTGCGCAAGCGCCGGTCACTCCGAGGCTGACGAGCGGGGCGCACTCTCCCTTGATGAGCACCAGGGCGATCCAGCCCAGGAAGACGCTGAGGGCCAGCTCGGTGACCTGGCAGAGCGCGGACAACGCCGAGGCCATGCACAGCTTCCCTTTGTGCGGTCCGACGATGCGCAGCAGGGTGTGCTCCGACGGCTCGTGCGGCAGGGACTCCCCTTGGGCGGCCAGGGTTTTCCGCCAGGCCCGCCGTACGACGACTGCCGTGGCCGCCGTTACGGCGCCGAGCGCCAGTACGGCCTTGCGCAGCCTCCCGCGGCCGAGCGTGAGGATGGCGGCGGCACCGCCTGCGACGGTGAGGGCGGGACGCAGCACGCCGGCCCGGCCTCCCGTCGCCGAGGTCGCCTCGCGGGGCGCTGCCGCTTCCGAGGGGCGCGGGATGGCAGCGGCGACGCCTTTCGACAAGGCATCGACGGCATTTCTCAGCAGTTCCCCGATATCTGTGGCGGTGAGGGCGGAGTCATGAAGGACGAGCACCCCACCGGTCACAGGATTGGCACGGGCCTCCCTGACTCCGGGCGTGCGCCGGAGCACGCCCTCCAGGATTTCCGCGACCTTGGGCCGCCTGAGCACCGCAGGGACGTCCCAACGCTGTCGACCCGGAACGACAGACCTTGCGTGAACGTTCGAGCGGTTGGGTCGGCGTGTGGCTGCTGCGCCCACCAAAGATGTCATGTAGAACAATCACCTGTTTTCGGAGGACGCGTCCCGGAACGGGCGGGCGTACCCTGCGGGGAAAATGGACGACTCGACGACTTGCGCGGACGAAAGCGCGGCGCGGAGATTCCCGAAGAGTGGCCTGGCCGACGACAAGCGGAAAGTGCTCAGGTCGCTTTACGACAGGACATCGAGCGCGGTGGGACCACGCGGAATCCGGGTCAGCGGACGGCTTTGCGCTCCCACGCCCCGTTTCCTCGGACTGCCGGGAGGGACGGAAAGAACGTCACGCCCCGGCCTTGGTGCCGACAGCCATGTGGTGCGCGATCTCAGTGCAGCTTGGCGGCGGCCGAACCGGCGCCGCGGGCCTTGCTGCTGGACTTGCTCCCCGCGCTGCTGGTCTGTGTCGCCGACGTGATGCCCGCCGTGGGCCGGCTCGTGGTGCCGTCCTCCTGGGCGCTGGTGTGCGCGTCGAGCTCGGTTTCGTGTGCCATCTGGGCGGCGAGCATTTCGGCGGTCGCCTCGGCCGCGAGATCCTGGATTCCCTCGCTGGCCTCATGGACGGCTCTCTTGACCTCCACGCCCAGTCCCACCGACGTTTTGACGACCCCTCGCATGAGCGGCTTTCCCAGCCTTTTGACGAGAGCGGCGGTGAGCAGACCGATAAGGAAAGGGGGCACTACAGGCGGCATAAGAAGACACCCTTCTCTTCTGCTGGGGAAACGAAGATTGAGGAAGTGGCGGGAGGTGAACAGGAAATGTGATGAAAGCACCGCCCGGCACTGTGGGATCTTCGGCGCCTATGCCGTGCCCGGAATCCATACACCTTGCGTATGCGTTCCATATTGCGGAACCGACATCCCATCACGCAGAGCGTATCCGAGATTGAGTAGGTAGATCCAAATGCTGCTGCCGTCCTTCACCCATTCGAGCGGGACCGCTTTTCCATAAAGGCCTGTTCAAGCCATTCGACGGCCGGCATGAACCTCACCTGCCATCTTCGGGTGACCACCCGTACCTCTGCTGACGGCCGGACGTCAGCGCAGCTCACGCGCAACCCGTCGACTCAGGGCGGGAAACGGCAGCGCACCGCCGGCCAGAACGGCCTCATGAAAGGCGCGTACGTCGAACCCTGCGCCCGCGCGGCGTTCACACGCTGTGCGCAGTTCCGTGAACTCCGCATAACCCGCCCGGTACGTCAGCGCCTGCCCTGGAAGATCGGTCGCGTAGCGCAGCAACTCCGTCGCAATCTGCCCGTCGGACTCAGCCGCCGCATGGGCACGCATGAAGGTGCGCGCCTGTTCCATCGTCATCGTTCCGAGGTTGAGCCCGGTGTCGACAACGAGACGCTGCGCGGTGAACCGTTCATGGGCCAGGCGTCCGTACGCGTCCCACGGGTCGTCGTACAGGCCCATCTCCCAACCCAGTCCTGCCGCGTACTCCGCCCAGCCCTCCTCGAACCCGCTGAAGGTGGCCAGTTCGCGCCGCAGGTCGGGCAGGGTGGTGTTCTCGGACTGGCGGGCGAGGTGGAAGTGGTGACCTGGCGCCAGTTCGTGGTAGATCAACGCGGCCGCGCCGAGCAGCGACCGGTGCGCCAGGTCCGAGGCGTTGTAGCGGTAGCACCCCACCGGCTGTGCGGCGGTGGGCGGGTCGTAGTAGCCGAAGGTCATCGATGCCTCAAGCGCCGGGTCGAGGCGGGCCACGCCGTAGGGGGCGCGGGGCAGGATCGCGAACCAGCGCGGCAGCAACGGTGTGAGGCGATCGAGGTGTCCGCGGTAGCGGGCTTCGACCTCCTCCGGGGTTGCCACATACAGGCGAGGTTCGGTTGCGAGCCGTTCGTTGAATTCCGCCTCCTTTCCCGTGAAGCCGAGTGCGCTTCGCGCATCCCGCATCCGTTCTGTGAGTTCGTGGCAGTGTTCACGGCCGAGTTCATGGAGGCGTTCGGGCGGTGTGTCGCCGGATGTGTACGTCCTGACGAATGCGCGGTACGCCTCTTCGCCGTCCGTGTAGTGAGCCCACCCGACATCCTGCGGCGCGCGCCGCAGATAGTCCGGATCGCTCATGACGGCGAGGAGGCGGTCGAACGCCGGTTCAAGCTCGGTGGCCACGAGCCGTTCCACTCCGTCGCGCACGCGCCCCCGGCTCGCCGTGTCGAGTCGGGTGAGCCGCTCGGCGTCCGCCCCGACATAGCGTGCCGCCGATGCGCGCAGACGGGTGATGGTCGTGCGGACCCCGGGCAGGGCCGGTGCGGGGACGAAGAAGCCACGTGCCGCCTGCCCGGCGGCCTTGTCGCCGATCGTCGCGACACAGCGGGCCAGGTCCCGTACGAGGGACGCGTAACGGTCTGCGTCGGCCCCGGTCTCGAAGAGGAACGGGCGGAAGACCATGTCACCGTACTGCTGCAGGCGGAAGAGCTGGTACGGCGTGGCTGTGGGGGTGAGCCAGTGGAACCGTCCCGCCTGGGCTTCCTGTTCGGCCAGGGCCTCCAGGAAACCCGCGGTGTCGGCGGCGGGGCCGGTCAAATCCGCGGGCTTCAACGTGCGCAGCCGGTCCAGCACGCCTGTCGCGAATCCTGCGCGCTCATCGGCCTCCGTGGCCGACATCCCCGGCAGCGACTCGACGGGCAGCCCGCGTCGTGTTTGCAGCGACGGCTCGCGTGCGAGCAGGAATTCCCAGTACGAGGTCGTGAGACGGTCGATCTCCTCGGCCGCCGAGCCGTCGTCGGAGTCCGATGTGTGAGTCGTCATAGCGCCAGTGTGCGCGGAGGTGACGCCATGTCACGTGCATCAAAAAGCGCACCGCGTGGCGGGCAGCCTCACTCGGAAGGGGGAAATGGTTCGCGGTATTCGCAGGCGGCCCGGGAACGCCGGTCCGGCGCCGTCGATCGCGATGGCACGATGAGCGCCATGCACCGCCGAACCGTGTCGTTTCCCGGGGCCCGGTCGGCCGCAGTGGCGTCGGCTGCCGTCGCGTCAGCCGTGCTGGCGGGTTGTGGCGGCAACGACGACGTGTCATCGACGCACACTCCTGTCGTTGAGCGAGGCACGGTAACGATCGCCACCGCCTCCGAGACCCCGAGCTTCAACCCGTACTCGCAGTTCGGTACTGCCCTGGCTCCGTATGCCTACGACTCACTGGTCCACGTGGCGCCGGACGGCCGTGTGGTGTCCGGTCTGGCCGAGAAGTGGGAGGCCGGTGCCACTTCGGCGAGCTTCGTCCTGCGCAAGGGCGTGACCTGCTCCGACGGCACGGCCCTCACGGCTTCCGGTGTGGCACGGTCGCTGAGGTATGCGAGCGACCCCCGGAACCGGCTCATCGGCGCCCAGGCAGCACTGCCCGGTGTGCCCTTCACCGTGTCGGCCGACGATGCCGCGGGGAGCGTGTCGGTGCGGATGACGTCGCCGTACAGCTTCATCGTGCGGACGATCGGTCTGATGCCCGTCGTCTGCCCCGCCGGACTGGCGGGTCCCGGCGTACTGGACAGGAGAACGGAGGGCACCGGACCGTACGTGTTGAGCGGGTACACCTCGGGCGGTCCGTACGTCTTCACGCTGCGCAAGGGATATGCGTGGGGGCCGGGCGGGACGACCAACGCGACTCCGGGCCAGCCCGCGAGGATCGTGGTGTCGGTGGTCCCACAGGAGTCCACCGCGGCGAACCTGCTCCTCACGGGCGGTGTGAACATCGCCACCGTGACCGGCCCGGACCGTGCGCGGCTGACCGGTCGCGGCCTGGCCACCGCCAAGGTGCCGACCGTGGTGGGACTGAGCTTCTTCAACGAACGCTCCGGCCGCCTCTTGAGCGATCCGGTGCTGCGTCGGGCTCTTGTCGGCGCCCTGGACCGCAAGGGCCTCGCCAACGTGGCGATCGGCGGCGACGGTAAGCCCGCAAGCCATCTGACTGCTACAGACTCCGTCTGTCACGCCGACGTGGCCACCAGGAACCTGCCCTCACACAACGCCGTACGGGCCCTGCGGACTGCGGGCTGGACGAAGGACGCACAGGGCGAGCTGGTCAAGCAGGGCAGACCGCTGCGTCTGCGAGTGCTCAGCAGTGGCGACTTCGGCTCCACACTTCCGTCGGTCGCGGAACTGATGGCCGTGACCTGGCGGGAGCTGGGTGCGGATGTCGAGCTTGTCACCGAGAGCCGTAACGCGGTGGTGCAGGCCATGTACCAAAGCGGCGACTTCGACGTCGTGGTCGGCAGCTCCCCGGGGCCGCAGCTGCCCGTGCAGCTCGTCCCGTACTTCTCCGGCCCGCCGCCGTCGCGCGGGCTGAACTTCGCACATGTCACCAACCCGGAGTACGACCACTTCGTCGCCCTTGCGATGCGCGCACCGGGCGCGGCCAGTTGCGCGGACTGGAACCGGGCCGCCGCGGCGCTGTTCCGCTCGGCCGACGCGCTGCCCGTCGCGGACGGCACGAGCACGGTCTACGGATACCGGACGACCTTCACCGTCGCTCCCGGCGGCCAGCTCGCCCCGACCAGCATCCGCCTGCACAAGTAGCCACGGCGAACGCCCGGTGTGGCCGCACCGCCCCGAGTCGAGGAGGCTCCCCATGACGACCATGTCCGCGCGGCTAGGTGCCCTGGCCCGGCACCACCCGTGGGCGGTGTTCTGCTGCCGACGTGCGGCGCGGCTGATCGTCTCCCTCTTCCTGGTCGTCACCGGTTCCTTCGCGATGATCCGGCTGATCCCCGGAGACCCCGTCCGGGCCGCACTGGGCGTGGATGCCGCACCGGACCTCGTGGCGGCGAAGAGGCACGAATTCGGCCTGGATCAAGACCTGTTGACGCAGTACCGGCAGTACCTGCGGCACCTGGCGCACGGGGATCTCGGGGTGTCGCTGGTGACCGGCGAGCCGGTGGCCGACCTGGTCAGGGCACGTCTGCCCGCCACACTGCTGCTCGCCGTCCTGGCGTTCGCCTGCGTACTCGTCGTCGCTCTCCCCGGCGGTCTGATCGCCGCCGTGTGGACCCGCGACGGGCGGCGGCCCCGGACAGAACTGGTGTTCACCACCGCCACATCGGTCATGGCGGGCATGCCGGACTTCGTCCTCGCGGCGGGCCTGACCGCGGGATTGGCGGTCTCCCTGCGGCTCTTCCCGGTTTCCGGCGACCTTGGTCCGCAGTCCTATGTGCTGCCCGTGCTCGCGCTGGCACTCGCTCCGACCGCGGTCCTCCTACGGATCGTGCGGGTGGAGACGCTCAAGGTCCTCGCCGAGGACTATCTGCGCGCCGCCCGCGCGAAGCGGCTGCCCGCCTTTTCGCTCTATCTGCGCCACGTAGCGCCCAACACGCTGACCGCGTCGCTGACGGTCGCCGGGAACCTGCTGCCCGCCCTGATCGCCGGGACCGTGCTGGTCGAGAAGGTGTTCGCCTGGCCGGGCATCGGGTCGGCGATGGCGCAGTCTGTGGCCGCGCAGGACTACGCGGTCGTGGAGGCGACGGTTCTCGTGCTGGGCGCGGCCGTGCTCGTCGTGAACCTCCTGGTCGATCTGGCCCTCGCGCTGCTCGACCCCCGATCGGTCATCCGGAAGACGTGATCCCATGGTGTCCTCACCTCCCCTGCCCGCGCCGCGCGCCACCGCTGGACGCGGCTCTCGTCCGGTCCGGTCGGGTTGGGCTTCGCCGATGGGCGTGATCACCCTGACGATGCTCGGGTCGCTCACCGTGCTGGCCATGGTGGGACCTGCGCTCTGGGGGCAGGCGGCCGACCGTCCGAACCCGTCGGCGGTGCTGCAAGGGCCCACCGCGGGCCACCTTCTCGGCACGGACCATCTTGGACGCGACCTGTTGGCACGGCTGCTCGCGGCGACGGGGCTCTCCCTGCTGCTGGCGGTCGCGGCGACGCTGCTCGGGGCGACGGCCGGGATCACGCTCGGCGCGCTCACCGCCGTCGTGGGTGTGCGCACCCGCCGGATGCTGGGGGCCCTGATCAACCTCCTGCTGGCCTTTCCCGGGCTCCTCGTCGCGATGTTCTTCGCGGTCCTCTTCGGCGCGGGCGCGGGTGGTGCGGTGTTCGCACTCGCGGTCGCCTACGCGCCGGGCTTCGCCCGGATCGCCCAGACCCTCGCCGCCAAAGTCACCGAAACCGACTTCATGGCGGCGGCGCGCGTGCTGGGCCTGCGTCGCCACCGGCTCCTCCTGCGCCATGTCCTGCCCCACATCGCCGAGCCGCTGATGCTCAACACCACAGTCGCCGCCGGCTCGACACTCGTAGCCCTGTCGGGCCTGAGCTTCCTCGGACTGGGCGTCCAACCGCCCTCGTACGACTGGGGGCTCCTGCTCAGCCAGGGGCTGGACCGCATCTACTCCGAACCCCTGCCCGCCGTGGCACCCGGTATCGCCATCGTCTACGCAGGCGTGGCCTTCCAACTGCTCGGCGAGATGCTGGCCAAAGCCGCCGCACGACGCACACGCCCACGGCAGATGGCGGAACCGGCGGTACGCCCGGCACACGTCGACCGCACGGCCTCCGTCGACCAAGTGCTGGAGGTGGAGGATCTGCGGGTCGCCATTCCCACCGCGGCCGGGGTGGTCCGGCCCGTCCGCGGTGTCAGCCTCGACCTGCGGCGCGGCGAGATCGTCGGGCTGGTCGGCGAGTCCGGCTCCGGCAAGTCACTCACGGCGCTCGCCATCGCCGACCTGCTGCCGGAACACGCCAAGTCCACCTGGCGGGCGAACCGCTTTCTCGGCACGGACACCAAGTCATTGACGCGCAAGGAACGACGCAGACAGCTTGCGACGGGAATGGCGGTGATCTTCCAGAACCCGGCGTCGGCCTTCAACCCGTCGCTCCGCATCGGCACGCAGATGACGGAGGCCGTGCGCGCACACCACAACACGCCTCGCGCCGAAGCCGTCGAGCAGGCCCTGACCGAGCTTCAGCGAGTCACTCTCCCCGCCGGGCATCGGTTGCTGCGGTCCCGGCCCTTCCAGCTCTCCGGCGGTCAGCGCCAGCGAGTGGCGATCGCGACCGCTTCGATGATGCGGCCCGATCTCATCATCGCGGACGAGCCGACAACGGCCCTGGATGTCACCGTGCAGCGGCAGATCGTGGACCTGCTCCGCCGTATCCGGCACGACGATGCCACCGCGATCCTCTTCATCAGCCACGACATCGCCCTGGTGGCCAACACCTGTGACCGGGTCCTGGTCATGTACGCGGGAACGATCGTCGAGAACCTCCCGGCCCACGCGCTGGCGACCGGAACACGGCACCCCTACACGCGGGCGCTCGTCGAGTCGGTCCCGGACATGACCGCGGACCGTACCCACCCCTTGCGCACGATCAAGGGAAGCCCACCCGATCCGTACGGCGAGATCTCGGGTTGCCCGTTCTACGACCGCTGCGCACACCGGCAGGACCGGTGCGCCCAAGAGAGGCCCGTGTTGTCCCCTCTCGGCCCCGGCCATGAGATTGCCTGCTGGCATCCGTTGCCCCAGGCACAGCGTGAGGCCGAGGAGGCGGCCAAGTGAGTGCAGGACTGGCTTTGCACGACGTCACCGTTCGCCATCACGGACCATTCGGTCCCGTCACCGCGGTGGACCGCGTGTCACTGGAGGTTCCCGACGGCACGACGGTCGGCCTCGTCGGCGAGTCCGGCTCGGGGAAATCGAGTCTGGCCCGTGCCGTCGTCGGGCTGGCCGACTCGTGCTCCGGGCAGATCACGGTCGGCGGGCGGCAGTTCCGCGGGCGTGGCGTACCCGATCGGCGCCGGCTGGGGCAACAGGTCCAGCTGGTGTTCCAAGACCCGGACACCGCACTCGATCCGCGCATGACGATCCGTCAGACACTTGCCGAAGCCGCTGGCGCCTTCGTCCGCCTCGACCGCCGCACCCGCGAGCAGCGCATCAGCGCACTGCTGGAACGGGTCGGTCTCGACGCCCCGTGCGCCGACCGATTTCCACAGCAGCTCTCAGGCGGCCAGCGCCAACGCGTGGCCGTCGCCCGCGCGCTCGCCGTCGATCCGGCGGTCCTCATCGCCGACGAGATCACCTCGGCCCTCGACGTGTCGATCCGCGCGGCGATCCTCACCATGCTCCGCGACCTGCAGCGGCGCATGGGCTTCGCCATGGTGTTCATCAGCCATGACCTCGCCGCAGTTCGCTCTGTGTCGGACGTCATCGCGGTGATGTACCTCGGCCGAATCGTCGAGGTCGCCCCGACCGAGGACTTGCTTCGAAGCCCGCAGCATCCCTACACCCGGACGCTGCTGGACTCCGTGCCGAACTTGCGGGGCGGGTGGCGATCGACCGCGGAACCGCTCCTTGCCGGGGAGGTACCCGATCCCGCGGCGCCACCGTCCGGGTGCCGCTTCCATCCGCGCTGCCCCGTCGGGCCGAACCGTCGTCCCGAACGGGACATCTGCATCACGCAGGATCCCCAGTACGAGGCAGTCGGCCGGCCCCACCAGGCGGCGTGCCACTTCCCGCCGACCGCCGACGACTGCCCGCCCCACGCCAGGAACGTTGACCCGGACGCGAACGGTGACCGGGCACCCCGAATCCCCAGGGAGCTGCCGTCATGACGATCAGGAAGCCGGCCACGGTCCCGTCCGGCGCGGACGCGGTCATCGTCGGGGCCGGTGTGATCGGTGCCGCAGTGGCCCTGGAGTTGGCGCGCGCCGGCCGTCGGGTCGTGGTCGTCGACAAGTCCGGCGGCGTCGGCCACGGATCCACCAGCGCCTCAAGCGCGATCATCCGTTTCAACTTCTCGACATGGGAGGGCGTCGCCAGCGCATGGGAAGCGCACTACTGCTGGGCGCGGTGGGCGGACCACCTCGGCACCTCCCGCAGCCGGGCCCTGGCGGGGTTCCGCCGGACCGGAGCGATTCTGCTCGACGCACCGGACTCCGGGACGTCCGATGTCCTTGCGTTGTTCGATCGTGTCGGCGTGCCGTACGAGCGCTGGGATGCCGCCATGTTGCGCAGCCGAGTCCCCGGCATCGACGCGGGATGCTACTGGCCCCCCAAACCCCTCCACGATGACGCGTTCTTCTCCGGACCGGAGGGAGAGCTCGGCGCGCTGTTCACACCCGATGCGGGCTTCGTCGACGATCCGCAGTTCGCGGCTCAGAACCTCGCGGACGCGGCGACCGGCATGGGAGCGCGCTTCCTCTTCCGACGTACGGTCATCGGTGTCCTGCGCCGCGAGGACCGGGTGACGGGCATTCGGCTCGCCGATGGCACGGTGATCACCGCACCGGTCGTGGTCAACGCCGCCGGCCCTTGGTCGGGCGCGTTGAATCGGCTGGCCGGCGTCGGGGCCGAGTTCACGGTCGCGGTCCGCCCGCTGCGACAGGAGGTCCACCAAGTGGCCGCACCGGCGGGCCGGCGCGATGTGATCGCGTCGGGCCGGGGCAGCACCGAGGACGTGCTCGGGCCGGTCGTGGCCGACACCGACCTCGGGACGTACCTGCGCCACGCCCCGGGCGGACACCTTCTGATCGGCAGCACGGTGCCCGCCTGCGACCCCATGGAGTGGCTCGACGATCCCGACACGTGCAACCCCCACCCGACTCCCTCCCGGTTCGAGACCCAGGTGACGCGGGCGGCACGACGGTTCCCGCTCCTCGGCGTCCCGAACCAGCCGACCGGAATCGCCGGCGTCTACGACGTCACCGACGACTGGTCCCCGATCTACGACCGAACCGACCTGAACGGTTTCTATGTCGCCATCGGCACGAGCGGCAACCAGTTCAAGAACGCCCCTCTGGTCGGGCGGTTCCTCGCCACCTTGGTGGACCGCATCGAGGCCGGCCACGACCACGACCGCGATCCACTGCGGTACGCCGGTGAACACACCGGCAACGTCATCAACCTGGCGGCGTTCTCCCGCAAACGCCACGTGGCCGAGGGTGCCGCCTCCCGAACCGTCATGGGCTGACGCTGCCCTTGCCGATAACCTCAACCATCAGCGCGGATTGCAGACGGTGCTTGCCGTGCGGGGGTACGGGCACCGTCCGGCCATGGAGCCGTACTGTCATCGGGCGCGTTGAACGAGCCCCTGCCGCCGGTGAAAAGCCCGGTGGCGAGTACGAGTACGACGGCCGCCACCGAGATGCCGAGGAGGGGTCTGCGGCGCATGGGAATCTCCTTGCTGTGTGCGTCGTGGAGTGGTCTCACTGTCCCGGGCACCCGCCCGTCGGCTTGAGGGTCAGCGTGACGTGTGCGGACCCGGACCGCTTGACGGTGGCCACGTCGGTGGCCGAGCTGAGGCCGTCCTTGGACGTGATGACGGTGATCCGGTCGCTTTGCCCGTTGACGGGCAGCCACAAGGCGGCGGGCGGGACGGCGCCGGCGCACGGGTAGGAGTGGACCGGCCCAAGACCGGGCAGCACCCCGGGCCACACTGCGGTCAGCGCCTGCGCGGAGAGCGCGAAGATCTTTCCCAGTGTGGCCAGGGTGTGCAGGTCGTGCCACTCCCAGCGTGAGAAGCGGTGCGGCTCGGGCAGGCCGAGCTCGCCGTCCCACGCGGTGATGCGGACCACGGCGGTGACCCGGCGCACGTCCGCTCGGTCATCGTGAAGGACCGTGATGACATGGGCGTTCTCCTCGCGCCCTGTCAGTCCGGTCTCCTCCGTCAGCTCCCGTACGGCTGCGGCAGGCGCGCTTTCGCCCGTCTCGATCCGCCCGCCGGGCAACTCCCACATGCCCTGGGTGGAGCGGCCCAGGAGGACCCGCCCAAAGGGGTCGGTGACGACGGCGGCGGCCCCGAAGACCGCTTCCGGCGCGGGCGGACGCTGTCGCTCCTGCACGGTGAACGTCTCGGCTTGGCCGTGCAGCACCAGCACCGCCAAGCCCTCCGCGTCGAATCTCTCGGCCTTTCGGAATCCGTCGGTGAGCGTGGTGAGTTCGTCCTCGTCCAGGGCGATGTGCCGCCGCTGTTCGGGAGTGTGCGCCACGTCCGGGGTGATGACGACGAGTGCTCCGTCCTCGCGCAGCCGCGCGGCCAGTCGGCGCAGGACCCGGGAGCGGTCGCGGACGAACGCGATGCCGAGCCGGAAGGTGATCAGGTCGTAGCCGTCCTCGGCGAGGTCGGCTAGGTCGTCGTGCTCGACGTCCAGGCACAGCCAGCGCACCGACTCCGCCTCGGCGTGGTCCTTGCGGGCCCGTGCCAGGGCGCCCTCGGCGAAGTCGATGCCGTCGACGGTGTAACCGAGCGAGGCGAGGAAGAAGGCCATCTCACCGGTCCCGCAACAGACGTCGAGTGCCCGGCCGTCCTCGGGGGCCGGCGCATGCTCGACGAGCAGGCTCTTCTCCTCGTCGCCGAGCGGTCGGAAGCCGCGGCCGTCGGTGTAGTGCTTGGACCAGTCGGCCCGGGTGTATCCCACAGATCGCTCCTCGTGCGTCAACGGCCGGTGGCGTGGCGCTGTCGCGGCAGGTCGACGGCCTTGTACAGGGCGGCCGTCTGCTTGGTCTGCAGCGCCCAGTAGCGGTGGCCGTACGACCAGTGCCACCGCTTCGTGCCGTAATCGGTCAGTCCAGCTGCGGACAACGCCGCGCCCGGTGTGGCCGGGTTCGTACGGGCCCGGTCGCTGAGCCCCGCCGCGTCGGTGTAGCAGGCGCCATCGGACTCCTCCGGGGAGGCGTTGACGCGCGTGCCCATGTCCAGCTCGCGCCCGGCGGCGAGGGCAGCGGGGCGGTGCGCGGCCCCGGGATGCTCTCGGCTGCTGCACCGGTGGGCTCGCTCATGCCGCCCACCCCGTATCCGGGCGTGCTGGGCAGCGGGCATCGTCAACGTCGCGCATGAGCACAGCCGCTGCACCGTTTGGGAGGCTGGTGCGCGGGGGCAGAGCTGGGGTGCATGGTGTCCTCCGTCTGGGCGCCGGTGTGGCACTGGTGCTCTAAAAACGCGCTGGATCTGGTCCCGTCACCGCCTGTTCGCGAGGCATTTTGTGAACGCAAGTTCTCATACCTTGGATTGAGCGCGCCGACTCTGGGTGGTCACAGCTCAAACTCGTTCGATCAGGCCCGTCCACCCCTTCGGGGGATTGCGGGCGGCACGGAACAGGCCGGCGGAAGCTGCCGGGCGGCGTTGCGGCGGCCTTGTCGCTGCTGCTGAACAGCCGCGGCTGGGGCTCGATCCGGCGCGCCGGAGCGGCCGTCGAAGCACCGCAGGTCCGCGAGCACCCCGGCATGGGCGACGGGGCTGGACATACGCGTCCGCATCGAGGACGCTCGCGCCCGAGTCGTACGGACATCCGCAGCCGGACATCCCCCAACGCTCTGTCGGGAAAGGCTCCTTGAGCGCACCTCTGTATAGCCCAGGTCGGCCAGGAGCCTTGTGCGAAGCGCCGAGTGTCCGGGACGGCTGGATGCTCGCCGTGTGGATCTTCTCGATGGGCTGCCGCGCCGCGGTCAAAGAGCTGGGAAGTGCGCTGTTGCGCCCGCGTTTTGACGATCGCTGTCTCGATGGATCGAGGTTCGAAGGCCGGACTTGCCCGGCTGGAGATGGCGGGCGGCCGTGCAGCCGCCCGCGTCTGCCACCTAAGGAATGTGCTGCCGACTGTCACGTCCTGTATCGGAAGATGATCCGGCCGCGGGTGAGGTCATACGGGCTGAGTTCCACGAGCACACGGTCATACGGCAAGATCTTGATGTAGTTCTTCCGGATCTTCCCGCTGATGTGTGCGAGCACCTTGTGCCCGTTCTGGAGTTCCACCTTGAAGGTGGCGTTGCGTAGGCACTCGACGACGGTGCCCTCGATTTCGATGCCCCGTGCTGTTCTTGCCAAGTTCTCTCACTTCTCCGTTCGGTGATTGTGAGGTCGGTAAGGAACCGAATTTCGACGACGCGCCGCCATCGCGGTGTCCGGGCGGACGCGCTTGTTGCGGACGGCGGCTACGCCCGTCCGTCCCGTGGACTGCGGGGAGGCTTGCTCACCCGCAGCGGCCCGTACCCTGCGTACTTCGGGTTCGGTCCAGTCGTGGTGATGTGGTGAAGCGTCAGCGGTGGACCAACTCCAGGTTGCTGCTCACACGCTGGGCGCCGACGCCCTCGAACAGCGCCACGGCCGCTGCGTTGGATTCGTTCACTTCGGCCCATGCCGTTGCGGTCCCGGAGCGGTGCAGGGAACCCAGCGCGTGCGCCAGCAACGCCCGGGCGACGCCGCGGCGGTGCCGATCGGCCCGTACTGCGATCAGCCCGATCCGCGGCTGCCGGGTAATCGGCGACACCCGGACCAGTCCTACGTAATGATCGGACTGTGCTGCTACCGCATACTTCGACGGGTCCAGCAGGGTGGTCCCGTCCGGGCGGGGCAACACCTCGGCCGGCATCGCCTGCCATCCGACCGCGGCCTCGACTTCGTCGCGAATCGCGCGGTCCAACGCACGCAGAGGGACCTCCTGCGCTTCACCGGCGGGCACTGTCGTCACGCCCGACGGCGGTTGTACCGAGTCGAGCCCCGTGACCCGCGGGTCGGTGGGCACGAGGTACTCCCACTCGCGGCGTCGGGCCTCGAAGCCGGCTCGCTCCCAACTGGACGTCAAGTCGAGGTCCGCCTCGTCGACCACTGTGTACAGCGGCCTCGGCAGGTCCGCGAGCATCGCAGTGGCGAGTTGGTCGAAAACCGTGTCGTGCCACGAGTCGATGCTGATGAAGAGCCGTCCGTCGGGCCTGCGCGACGCGTCGCCGCGGCCGACCACCTGGCCGTTCTCCACGGCGTGCCATTGCTGCTCCGCGACCCGCGTGATCACTACCGCGTGCTCGCCCGTGCCCGAACTGAAGTGCACAGAATTCATAGGTTGTTGCCTTTCAGGAGTGCCTTGTCGGTGAGGCACTCCCGGCGACACCTATGTCAGCCGCCCACCGTGACGAAAAGGGGGAGCACCCACGTGAATACAGCGTTCACGGGTCTCACCTCCTTGTGGTCTGTCACGTTCTCCAGCACGCTACCAACCGGGCGTCATCCCGCTCAACCCCTTTTCCCGCTCCTGACGAAAGGCCCAAGGGGGGTCTCCGCCGAAGCGTTGTTCTCATCCGGCCCTGGCGTAACGATGTCGTCGGGCCGATGAGGGGGCACCGATGACTTTCAGTACGACGAACAGCCGCATTGCAGCGCGCGATTTCTCCATCGGAGGCGAGTGCCGGGTGACCCGGCTCGGGTTCGGCGCCATGCGCCTGCCTACCGGGCCGCCGAGTCGGTCGGTTCGGAGCCCGCTGAGGAACTACGGTGCGTCGGGCAGCACCAGGCACAGCGCGTCCAGGGCTGCTGCGAAGGCGTGATCCGGCGGTGTGCCGTAGCCGATGACGAGGCCGTCGCGCGGTCGCATCGTGCTGTCGGGGTGGCGGTAGGGGCGCAGTCCTTCGAGGGCCAGCCCCTGCCGCCGGGCCGCCTGCAATGCCGCGTCCTCGGTGTTCTCCGGCAATTCGAGCACGGCGTGCAGCCCCGCCGAGATGCCGCTGACCTTGATGTGCGGGGCGCGCTCGGCGAGCGTGCTCACCAGCAGGTCGCGGCGGCGGCGGTAGTGCTGCCGCATGCGGCGCAGATGGCGGTCGTAGGCGCCGCAGGCGAAGAAGTCGGCCAGGGTGAGCTGGTCGACGACGCCCGACCACATCTCTCGGGGTCCCTTGGCGGCAATGACGTCGTCGACGAGCCATCCCGGCAGCACCATCCAGCCCAGCCGCAGAGCCGGCGACAGGCTCTTGCTGGTCGAGCCGATGTACACGACGCGGTCGGGGTCGAGGCCTTGCACCGCGCCGACCGGCTGCCGGTCGTAGCGGAACTCGCCGTCGTAGTCGTCTTCCACCAGCAAGCCGCCCCGGGAACGGGCCCAATCGATGACCGCCGCCCGGCGTTCGGGGTGGAGAGGGCCGCCGGTGGGGAACTGGTGCGCGGGCGTGAGCAGGACGGCGTTCGCGTCGGTGCCCGGCAATTCGTCGATTCGGGCCCCGTACGAGTCGACCGCCAACGGGACGGTGTGCAGCCCGATCTCCTCAAGAATGCCGCGGTGGAAGTCCAGTCCGTATGACTCGACCGCGACCGCGCCCTCCAGCACGCTGCCCAACAGCCGTAGACCGTGGGCGAAGCCGGAGCAGACCATGATCCGGTCGGGCTCAGTGCGCAGCCCCCTGGCGCGTGCCAGGTACTCCGCGAGTGTCTCGCGAAGCTCCGGCCTGCCGCGTGGATCGCCCACGCCGAAGGCGTCGTTGGGTGCCGCGGCGACGGCCCTGCGGGCGGAGGTGAGCCATGTGGCTCGTGGGAAGGTGGCTGCGTCGGGGGAGCTGGGCATCAGGTCGTGCAGGACGCGGCGGCGGGTCCGGCGTTGCGGGCGGCGTTCCTGGTTCGGGTGCGGCGCGGCGCGTCCGGCGACGTGAGTGCCGGAGCCCTGGCGGGCGGAAAGCCAGCCCTCCTCGACCAGTTCGGCGTAGGCGTCGGCGACGGTGTTGCGGGCGATCCCCAGGTCGTGGGCAAGGCTGCGGTACGGGGGAAGCCGGGTACCGGGGACGAGCCGACCGGAACGGATGGCCTCCCGCAGGGCGCGCATGAGTCGGCCGCGGAGACTTCCCTCGCCGGAGAGCTCCAGGTGGAGATCGGTTCCCGCGGTCTGCTTCGGTTCGGCTTCCGCGGTCCGGGACTCCGAAATATTGACCCACGCTTCTGCCATGGGAATACACCCTATCGTGGGTCGTTCTCGCTCTTACGGTCATGACATGACAACGTCTCAGGTGCCCCAGAGCATGAACTTCTCCACCGTCGCCCCCAAGGTCTTCAAGGCCGTACTGGCTCTCGACTCCGCCACCCGGGAGGGACTCGACCCGGTTCTGCTGGAGCTGGTGCAGATACGCGCCTCGCAGATCAACCGCTGTGCGTACGGCATCGACCAGGGCCTGTTCTGAGTTCCCCGTCTGCGCCCCGACGCCCGGCACGCACTCCCCCAAGCTCTCGGCTTCGCTCGAGCAGGGGGGACCCCCATGCCGCACGGCGCCGCAGGACAGGTGGCTCCGCCACATGACCTGCGACACCGCACGCCGATCGCACGCACCGCACGCCGATCGCACGCACCGAACGCCGCTGCGCCCGCGCTCCGCGCGGACGACGGGGAACTCAGAACAGGCCCTAACACACGTCCGCCGGCACAACGCCCGCGCCGAGTCCGGCCCGCCGCGTGGTCGAGGACGGCTGGGCTCATTGACGGCCGCGGCGTGTCACGAGAACGCGGAGGCGGCCCCAGGGGCCCCCTGCCCCTGAGGCGGCCTTCGTCAGCGGGGCCGATTCGGGTGCGCCCGGGCGGGGCCGGATGGGTGCGGACGCCTCCGCGCCGCGGACCTTCTCTCCGAGCTCCTGCAGGACATCGGCCGGGCACATCGCTTGGAGGCGCGGGAAGAGGAGCTGCTCCTCCTCGACGATGTGCTGCGTCATACGGGTGACCACAGCCAGCAGGAGGCGCCCGAACTCCTCACTGTGGGAGTCCTGGGCTTGCAGGGAATCCAGCAACTCCTCGAACTCCCGGTGTTCGGCGAGCTCGTGTTCCGTCCAGGTGTCGCCGTCCGCCACGAACCTGCGCACCGTTGGATGCAGGTACTTCTTCTCAGCCACCGAGTGGCGGACCAGAGTGACGCCGACCTGCTCGACAAGGGCTTTCCGCTCGTCGCTGTCGGGCCTGGAGGAGCGGATACGGTCGAAGAGACTCTGGATCCTTCGGTGGTCCGCTGTCAGTACTTCGATGATGTCGCTTCGACTGCCCACTCCCGCTCCTTGGTGGTGCGTTGCCCCGTTCGGCGTCGTGCTTCGGCAGTGTGTCAGAGCGTGGGTACCCGGTCGCTGCTCAAAACCGTGGGCCCTTCGGCACGCCTGCGCCGTGCACCTTGGGTTCACGATCAAGATTGAATCACGCGGCACTCGAGTAACTCCCGGCCTTCCGCGCGGCCGACCGAGCTGCGCGGCGCAGTACAGGGAAGGTCGTAGAGGAGTGTGGTGCGGCGTGCTGACGCGGCGACGCAAGGCGAGGCTGGAGGCGAAAGCCCGGCAGGCGGCGTTCCAGGCGTACGTTGTGGCGGACCGGCGCGCACCTGTCTCCGAACTGGCCGGACAGCTGTTGCGCAAGGCCTTTCCCGACCACTGGTCGTTCCTGCTCGGAGAGATCGCTCTCTACGGCTTCGTCATCCTGGTCCTCACCGGCAGCTACCTGACGCTCTTCTTCGATCCGAGCCTGGCCGAAGTGACCTACCACGGGTCGTACGAGCCGCTGCGGGGCCTGCTGGTCACGAAAGCCTTCGAGTCGACGCTTCATGTGAGCTTCGATGTGCGGGGTGGGCTGCTGATCCGCCAGATGCACCACTGGGCCGCCCTCGTCTTCGTAGCCGCCATCGGCGTCCACATGCTGAGGATCTTCTTCACCGGCGCGTTCCGCCGGCCGCGAGAGCTCAACTGGGTCATCGGCCTGACCCTGTTCCTGCTCGCCCTCCTGGAGGGGTTCGGCGGTTACTCCCTCCCGGGCGACCTGCTGTCCGGGACGGGGCTGCGCACCGCCAACACCATCGTGATGTCGATCCCGGTCGTCGGGACCTACCTGGCTTTCTTCCTGTGGGGCGGCTCCTACCCCGGCACGGTGCTCAATCAGCGGCTCTACATCGTGCACGTCCTGTTCGTGCCCGGGCTGATGATCGGCCTGATCGCCGTGCATCTGATCTTGGTGGTCTATCTCAAGCACACGCAGTGGGCGGCACCGGGGAGGACGAACCGGAACGTGGTGGGGCATACGATGGTCCCCTCGTTCGCTGCCAGGTCGGTGGGGTTGTCCCTGATGGTCTTCGGCTCCACCGCGCTGCTGGGTGGGGTCGCACAGATCAATCCGGTGTGGAACTACGGCCCGTACGTCCCCGATCAGGTTTCGACCGGCGCCCAGCCGGACTGGTACGTCGGCTTCCTGGAAGGGGCCTTGCGGCTGATGCCGCCCCTGGAGACGAACGTCGCCGGCCACACCTTCATGTGGAACGTCCTGCTGCCCGCGGTCGTGCTGCCCGCGCTGCTGTTCATGGGGCTGTACCTGTATCCCTTCTTCGAGCGATGGCTGACCGGGGATCTGGTGGAGCATCACCTGTGCGACCGCCCGCGCGACCGGCCGGTGCGGACCGGGCTGGGCGTGGCGGGCATCGTCTTCTACGCAGTGCTGCTCTTGGCGGGCGGCAATGACGTGATCGCCTATCTGTTCGACGTCTCGGTCAACGTTCTCACCTGGGTCTTCAGAGTGGCCGTCATCGTCGGCCCGATCATGGCTTACCTCCTCACCAGGCGTGTCTGTCTCGCGCTGCAACTGCACGAGCGGCAGTTGTACCGACACGGTGAGGAGACGGGTGTGGTACGTCAGGACCTCGCGGGAGGCATGGGAGAGCGTCATGTCGGTCTCGACCGGGAGCGGCGCTATCGCCTGCTCGCCAGGGAGATCCCCCGGCCGATGAAGCACCCCGGACCTCAGGCACCGCTGCGCCGCCGCCTCAGAGCATCGCTGAGCTCCTGGTACTACCGCGACCGGGTCGAACTGCCCACCACAGCGGAGGAACGCCTCCAGATCACGGGGCGCACAGCCGATCCGGTGTCAGGCGGAGTCGACACGGAAAGGTGACGGTCCCCCCTCGCGGGGGGACAGCAGGGTGGTGCAAGCAGGAGCGACAGAATGAGCCCAGCTTCTGCGACCGTGTGCTGTGAGATGCATCAGTCGCGTCGTGAGCGCAGATGCACCGACCGTCGACGGAGTGGCCAAGGACAGGGCAAGGCAGGTGGGAGTCCGGTCTTCCTCAGGTGCTCTCCCGGTCTCCGAACTGGAAGACCATGCCGAAGACGCCCGGCCACAGGAGACCGAACCCGATGAGGATGATCCACACGCCGTAGACGATGCCGACGGCGATCACCGCGGCGCCGAGTGCGGTCAGGACCGGGTAGCCGCTGTGCGGGGGGAAGAAGTCGATGGTGCCGCTGCGCTCACGGATGTCGGAGCCTGGGCGGTCTTCGGGGCGCTGACCCCTGCGCCGGTAATTGATCAGACAGAAGAACGAGATCACGGACGCCATGCCGAAGGAGACGCTCAGCGCGGCGATGCCGGCGGGTTCGCGCGCGAACCAGATGTAGGCGGCGTCGGTGAGGAGGAAGAACAGAGCCACGCCGGCGAAGAGAAAGGCCTCGGACTTCATTCGCTCCGCTCTCCCAACATGTCGGGGGTCGGCTCCGTCGTTTCGTGAGCCGCAGGGGGCAACCGCAGCACCTCCGGATGATGCAGATCGAACGCGGGGGAGTCGGACCGAACGCGCGGCAGCGCGGTGAAGTTGTGCCGGGGCGGGGGACACGAGGTCGCCCACTCGAGGGAACGGCCCCAACCCCAGGGATCGTCCACGTCGACCTTGGGGGCGTACCGCGTGGTCTTCCACACGTTGTAGAGGAACGGCAGGGTGGACATGCCGAGCAGGAAGGCGCCGATCGACGAGACGGTGTTCAGCGTGGTGAATCCGTCGGCGGGCAGATAGTCCGCGTAACGGCGGGGCATGCCCATCTCGCCCAGCCAGTGCTGGACGAGGAAGGTCGTCTGGAAGCCGACGAACAGCGTCCAGAAGTGAATCTTTCCCAGGCGTTCGTCGAGCAGCTTGCCCGTCATCTTGGGCCACCAGAAGTAGAAGCCGCCGAACATGGCGAAGACGATCGTCCCGAAGAGCACGTAGTGCAGGTGGGCGACGATGAAGTAGGTGTCGGTCAGATGGAAGTCCAGGGCGGGGGAGGCGATGATCACGCCGCTGAGCCCGCCCAGGAGGAAGGTCACCAGGAAGCCGGCCGACCACAGCATCGGTGTCTCGAACGAGACGCTTCCGTGCCACATGGTGCCGATCCAGTTGAAGAACTTCACGCCCGTGGGGACGGCGATCAGGAACGACATCAGCGAGAAGAACGGCAAGAGCACCGCGCCCGTGGCGAACATGTGGTGGGCCCAGACGACGGCCGACAGCATCGTGATCGAGATCGTCGCACCCACCATGCCGAGGTACCCGAAGACCGGCCTTCTGCTGAACACCGGGATGATCTCCGTGACGACGCCGAAGAACGGCAGCGCCACGATGTAGACCTCCGGGTGGCCGAAGAACCAGAACAGGTGCTGCCACAGCAGGGCCCCGCCGCTGGCGGAGTCGAAGATGTGAGCACCGTAGGCCCGGTCGGCCACCAGCGCCAGCAGGAGCGCCGTGAACACGGGGAAGGACAGCAGCACGAGGACCGATGTGAACAGGATGTTCCAGGTGAACATCGGCATCCGGAACATGGTCATCCCCGGAAGCCGCAAGCACAGGATCGTGGCGATGAAGTTGACGGCGCCGAGCGTGGTGCTGACACCTGCTACCGCGAGCCCCATGGCCCACAGGTCACCGCCGTGGCCGGGGGAGTGCACCGCGTTGTTCAGCGGTGCGTAGGCGAACCACCCGAACGGCGCGGGGCCCTGCTCGACGAAGAAGCCGGAGACAACGATCAGTCCGCCGAAGAGGAACAGCCAGTACGACAGTGCGTTCAGGCGGGGGAAGGCGACATCGGGCGCGCCGATCTGCAGGGGCATGACGGCGTTTGCGAACCCGGCGAACGTGGGGGTCGCGAACAGCAGCATCATGATCGTGCCATGGATCGTGAACAGCTCGTTGTACTGCTTCGCGGTGACGATCTGCAGTCCCGGGCGGGCGAGCTCGGCACGCATGAGCATGGCCAGCACTCCGGCGAACAGGAAGAAGCCGAACGAGGTGACCAGATACAGGCGGCCGATCTTCTTGTGGTCGGTGGTCGTCAAATAGTCCCGGATCCGCTCCCCTGTGGGGACGTGAGGATCACGGGCGGCGGCCAGGGACTCGTCGAGTCCTGGGGGTGTCTGCGACATGAGTGCTCTCCATGTGCTGGACTCACGAGGCGGCATCCGGTGCGAACGCGAGCGGAACTGCCCGCGTGGGCCGGTGCTCAACGGCAGTAGATCGGTCACCGTTTCTCTTGTCACTCACCAGCGCTGGTCGCCTGCCCGGTCGTGCCCCCGTAAGGGCGAGCGGAAGGTCTGGAGCGGCCGGGCGGCCTGGCGTCGCTGTAACGGGCTCGAGCAGCCCGATCCCACCGGGCCTGACGCGTCAACCCGGCACTGTCCGACCAGGGCCGTGAGGCCGCGCGGGCACGCAGCTGCCGGCCGGTCTTGCCACACCCAGTCACATCGCAGGCCCTGGCTGAGATGTGGATCACATTTCGGGAGTTGACGTCACACTCCTGTGCCCGGGATCGCTCTCAGTTCAGAATGCATTCGCGACGGGAGGCCCACCTATGCACTACCCCCCGCCAGACACACAGACAGCCTGTTCCGAAGGCAGCCCGGGGGAGGCAGCGTCGGATCCGGTGGCGAACACCGCGACACAGGTGTTCAACGACCACCGTGAGCTGCTGTTCTCGATCGTCTACAACATGCTCGGCAGCGTCGCCGACACCGAGGACGTGTTGCAGGAGACATGGCTGTCGTGGGCGAGCAGAAACCAGGCGGCGAGCGCAGAGCGGATCGGCAACCCGCGTGCCTATCTGGTGCGGATCGCGGTGAACGGGGCCCTTGCCCACAAGTCCACCATCAGTCGCCGGCGTGAAACCTACGTAGGGCCATGGCTGCCTGAACCGCTCGTCAGCCCCCTCGTCGATACTTCCGTCGCCGACGATGCGGCCGATGCGGCGGTGCGCGCCGAGTCGGTGTCGATGGCGCTGCTGGTGATCCTGGAAACTCTCACTCCGCTGGAACGCGGGGTGTTCGTCCTGCACGAGGTGTTCGGCTACGCCCACACCGAGATCGCGGAAATCCTCGGCCGCAGCCCCTCGGCGATCCGTCAACTCGCCCATCGCGCCCGCGAGCACGTCCACGCCCGACGCCCCCGCTACGAGCCCGACCCGCACGTACGGCAGAAGGTGACCGAACGGTTCCTGGCCGCCGCACTCGGCGGTGACCTGGACGCCCTCCTGGAGATTCTGGCGCCGGAGGTGACCCTCTGGGGGGACGGGGGAGGCAAGGGCCGGGCGGGTCGGGGAGCGGGGGGCCTGCGGCCGCTCCACGGGCGGGACAAGGTCGCCCACCTGCTCGCCGCTCTCGGCCCCCGCTCCGGCACGGGCCTGGACATCGCCTACCGCAGCGTCAACGGCGACCCGTCAGCGCTGCTGCTCGCCGGTGACACCCCCTTCGCCGTCATCGTCCTGGACCTCACTCCGGACGGCGACCAGGTGTGCGGGATCTATGCCGTCTCCAATCCCGACAAGCTCTCTCACGTCGACTGAACTCAGGAATCCACATGGTGCGAAAAGTGGCGTCCTTGCCCAGTGGCAGGGTCGCGAAGTGGGTCATCCTCGCCCTCTGGGTGGCCCTGCTGATTCCGGCCCTCATGCTGGCCGGCAAGCTCGGCGACGTTGAAGAGAACGACAATTCGGCCTGGTTGCCCGGTAACGCGGAGTCGACCACGGTCGTCGACCGAGCCGAGAAGTTCCAGCCCGCCGACACTCTGCCCGCGATAGTCGTCTACGACCGGCCCGACGGCATCACCCCTGCCGACATGGCCAAGGCTCGAGCCGACGCCGAAGCCTTCAAGGGCATCACCAACGTCGTGGGGCAGCCGCAGGGCCCGTTGAAGGCCCAGGACGGCAAGGCCATCCAGACCCTGGTCCAGGTTCACAAGGACAAGACGGGCTGGGAGGGGATCGGCAAGGTCGTCGACGCGATGCGCAAGGTCGGCGAAGAGAACGCCCATGGTCTCGGGCTCCATGTCACCGGACCGGCTGGTTACGCGTCCGACTCGATCAAGGCCTTCAGCGGAGGAGGCGGCCTGACGACGATCACCGCGGTGGTGGTCGTCGTGATCCTGCTGTTCACCTATCGCAGCCCGTTGTTGCCACTGCTGCCACTGCTGACCGCGGGCGTCGCCCTGGTCACGTCGGAAGCGGTGATCTACCTGCTGGCGAAGAACGCCGGACTCACCGTCAACAAGCAGACAAGCTTCATCCTCACCGTGCTCGTGTTCGGTGCTGCCACCGACTACGCCCTCCTGCTCATCTCGCGGTATCGAGAGGAGTTGCGGCGGCATGAGGACCGGCACGAAGCGATGGCGGAGGCCCTGCACCGCTCCGGTCCCGCGATCATCGCCAGCGCCGCGACCGTCGCGGTCAGCCTGATGCTGCTGACGCTGGCCACCCTCAACTCCACCAAGGGGCTCGGGCCGGCCTGTGCCATCGGCATCCTCGTCGGGCTGCTCGCCATGGTCACCCTGATGCCGGCCTTGCTGGTCATCTGCGACCGCTGGATCTTCTGGCCGGCGAAGCCGTCGTACGGATCGGCCGGGGCGACCAAGGAGGACTTCTGGACCCGGGTCGGCACCGCCGTCTCCGGCGGTCCGCGGACCGTGTGGATCGTCACCGCGCTCGCTCTCGGGGCCATGGCGATCGGGGTGTTCGGGCTCAAGGCCGACGGGCTCTCCAACAAGGACCAGTTCACCGACAAGCCGCAGATGGCCGTCGGCGAGGAGATCCAGTCCCAGCACTTCCCCGCCGGGGCGGGTGACCCCCTCTACGTCGTGACCAAGGCCGCCTCGGCGGAGCGGGTGAAGACCGCGCTGTCCGGCGTCCCGGGAGTCGCCGACGTTTCGACGCCGGTGATCAAGGACGGCGAAGCCATCATGCTCGGGGAGCTCAAGGACGATCCCAGCAGCACGGCCGCGATGCACACCGTCGCGCAGGCCAGAACCGCGGTCCACGAGATCGAGGGTGCGGATGCCCAAGTCGGCGGCAACACGGCGATCAACGTCGACACGCAGGATGCGGCCACCCGCGACTCCAAGGTGATCATCCCCTTCGTGCTGGCCGTCGTGTTCCTCATCCTCGCGCTGCTGCTGCGGGCGATTGTCGCCCCGCTGCTGCTCATGGCGACGGTGGTGCTGTCGTTCGGAGCGGCTCTCGGCGTGAGCAGCCTGATGTTCAACCACGTGTTCCACTTCGCCGGGGCGGACGCCTCCTTCCCGCTCCTGACGTTCGTGTTCCTGGTCGCCCTGGGCATCGACTACAACATCTTCCTGGTCACCCGGGTGCGCGAAGTGGCACTGCTGTACGGCACCCGGCGCGGCGCGCTGACAGGGCTGTCCACCACCGGGGGCGTGATCACCTCAGCGGGTCTGGTGCTGGCCGGTACCTTCGCGGCGATGGCCTCGCTGCCGCTGGTCTTCGCGGCCGAGCTCGGGTTCGCGGTGGCGTTCGGCGTACTGCTGGACACTATGATCGTCCGCTCCGTGCTGGTCACCGCGCTGACCCTGGACGTGGGGCGATGGATGTGGTGGCCCAGCACATTGTTCAGGCGGCACGACGATTCCCCGCCGCCGGTGGCCGAGCCCGGTCTCGAACCCGCTCTCAGGGGCATGTGAACCTTCCGCCACGGGCCTTTTGACGCCGGTCGGAAGGCCCGGCGGTCCGCTTTCGAGGACGGCGAGCCATGTGCGTACGGTGTGGCTGGGCGGCGCCTCACGGGTTTGTCGGCAGTTGCAGCCCCGTGCAGTTCCCGCGCCGCACTTGGTCCTTCGCGAGCGCGGCTACGTACTCACGCAACAACACGCGCCGCTCATACCGCTCGGCCGCCGTCGGAGGCGCGGACTTCTCGCCTGCTGCCCGGTAGGGGTAGTCGTCGCCCCAGTGCGCGGCGAAGCCGGCATTCTCGCCGTCGCACTTGGCGACGGCCCACGCCCTGTTCTCGGTCAGCGCGGGCCGCCAGGCGGCGCCTTCTCCCATCGGCAACGGGTCGGGTCCTGAGCTCATCTCGCGCATGGACGTGCCCCAGTTCCCACGCCAACTGGTGAGTTCGACAAGCTGTGCGCCCGCTCTCACACCCGTTTGGTACGCGTCGTCGCCGACCTCGTTCGGCGTGAACAAGGTGCACCGTCCGACGACCCCGCCGTCGGCGATGGCGATGCGGACCTCCCCATCCCGCCCCTCCGCCGGGACGCGGGTGGTGGCGAGAGCGCCGCAGGCGGTGCCCTTCGCTTCCGCGCGGGGCACATACGTGCCTGTGTCCGGTACTGCCCCGTCCTTCGGCGCGGGCAGTGGCTCGCCACCGCAGCCGAGCTTCTTGGTCACCTCGTTCGTCATGCGCACCGCGAGCCGCAGCATGGCCGCCTTCTGCTCGCGGCTCTCCGCGAAGTACGTCCAGGTGCCCACCAGCAGTCTGCGGTGTTCCTCGGAAGGTCCCTTGCCGCCGCGCGGGCACTCGGGCATGAGGTAGACCAGGCTGTTCTCGTCCTCGAAGCCGGGCAGCCCGCCCGGCAGCACGGCGTGCGGAGGATAGGAACTGCCGATGTACGACATCTTCTCGTCCCGGTCCGGGCCGCCCAGATAGGCGTCGACGGCGACCACGACCTTGTCCTTGTCGGTCTTCAGCACGCAGTGGTACTGGCCAAGGACCTTGTCGAAGGACTCACGCTGCGACCCGAGCCGCGTGTCCGTGGCCCGTACCGTCTTCAGATCGCCGCGGGGCAGCTTGCCCCCGCACGCCTCACGCGCCAGCCACCAGTCCTTCACCGGCGCCCGGACCGAGAACCCGGCTATGACCAGCACGGCCAACGCACAGGCCGCACCCCACAGCCACCCACGGTGCCGCCCCGCCCAGTTCCCCACCCGTTCCTCCGCTCACCCGTACGCCACTTCCGCACTAGTGTGTGCAGCGTACGGCGGGACGATCACTGAGCGGTTGCGGGGCACTGGGGAGGATGTCCGGATGAAGCGGCGGATCGTGCTTGTGCTGGGCGTGGGCGCAGTGCTCGGCGGCGTGGGCTTCTGGACGGCAGCCGATACGAGCCGCCGGAAGAACCACACCGACAAGGAAGCGGTGGCGAAGTACTTCCCGGCACTGGGCCCGCTGATGGAGGTGCACTGGGCGACGAGTCGTGACGGCGAGGCTGATGGGCGCTCCTTGCTCCCCTCGTCCGACTTCGCTGTCACAGCCGTCCTTCGGCTGAAGCCGGCCAAGGTGGCCGCGTTGGTCGCCGACGGGGGCTTCGACGTGGTGGATACGGGCGTCGGCAACCTCTCCTGGTTCGAGAAGGGGCTGTCCGACGTCCTGCCGGCAGGCGCGAAGTGGGAGCACAGCGACGCCTTCGACGAAGAGGTACTGAGCAGGTTCGACGGCGGCCAGTGCTACCTGGACAGGGCGACCGACACAGCCTTCGTCCGGGCCGTCAACCCCGTAGGTTCGGGTGGGCCCACCACCGCCGCGTCTGCTGCCGCCGGTCAACCCCGGTTCGGGCCCGCGCCCCTCATACCTGCCCGAACCGGATGGATCGGCTCAGCGGGCGGCGGCTCGTCCAGGCATCTCACATGAGGTCATCGAGGCTCGCCCGGACCGCACTGTGACGCTCGCCATATCGTTGCTCCGGAACCCGGCCACCACTCGCCCCGACTCCTGAAGCTGTACGGCTCATTCGACCTGTGCCGTACGACGTGATGTGGAGACGCGGCCGATGGAAGAGTCCAGGCAGTCCTCCTCCAGCGCGGTCGAGCGGGGGTCGAAGCACTCGCCGGCCCGGGCCAACACCACGTACGCCCGGTGTGAATTCGGCACCATCCCTGCCGACGGTGAGCTGTCCATGTCGTGGCACGGCGTGGACGTGATCGTGGGGGCCCCTCGAGCGTGGTTCTCCGTACCCGCGCATGACCACGGAAGTCGGGAATGCGAGGATGAGGCGCCATGACAGCAGGGTGGTGTGCTCGCACGATACGGGCCGCGGTGTTCGCGGCCGTATGCGTGCTGCTCGCCGCCCTGGGCCACGTCCTGATGTCCGGGAACGACGTGCCCGTGTGGGCGTTGGCCGCAGGCGTGGCCGTGACCGGTGCCGCGGGCTGGTGTCTGGCGGGGCGCGAGCGCGGACTGCCCTTGATCGTGACGGTCGTGGTCGCTGCCCAGACGGTGCTGCACGAGGCGTTCTCATACGCCCAGTCGGCGTCCGGCGGTTCGGCCTCCATGGGCATGAGCAGCATCAACCACATGGACATGGGCTCGATGCAGAGGGGCTCCATGGACATGGGGCACATGGGTATGAGCCACATGAGCCATAGTCATATGGACGACATGGGTTACTCCATGGACGGCGGCTCTTCGTCGTTCGGCATGCTCGCCGCCCACCTTCTTGCCGCGCTGCTGTGCGGCCTGTGGCTGGCGTACGGCGAGCAGGCCGCCTTCCGGATCCTGCGGGCGGTGGCCGGATGGCTGGCGGCGCCGCTGCGGTTGCTGCTCGCTCTGCCCATCACCCCGGACCGCCCGCGGGTCCACATCCGGCGCCGCCGCTCGGACCGTGCGCCGCGTCTCCTGCTTCTCGTCCACACGATCACTTCTCGGGGTCCGCCCGTGGGAACGGCTGTCGTCTGAAGACAGCTGGTTTCCCGAGGCTGCTCGTCTGCGCCTCGGGCCACGGCCGTACGACCGCACCGCCGAGTGCCTCAACAGGCAACGTTCGCTGCGTAGCGGCGCCCGGTGCACCTCTCCCACGCTCGGCTGCTCCCCACGCTCGGTATCGCCCGGGCCGGGGACCCCAGCGCGGGTGGTGCCCCCACGACGCTGCTTCTTGAAGGGCGAACGTCCCTGCCGGGGCTCTGGCGTCACAGCGACGAAGGGCCGTCTCCCCACCTCACCGGACCGCGCGCTCTTGCGGGCCAGTGGTCCGGATCACGGTTGACCCGAGAAGGACACCAGGTGATTACCTCTGACCTGCCCGCGTCGCGCGCCAAGAGCGACACGGCAGCACTCGACGAATCGATCACCGCTTGGGCGCTCGCCGCCCGAGGCGGTGACGCGGACGCGGTCGAGCAGTTCGTGGGCGCCCTGCACCGGGACGTCCAGCGCTATGTCGCCCATCTCTGCGGCGACCCCCAGGCCGTGGACGATCTGGCACAGGACACGTTCCTGCGGGCGCTCGGCAGCCTGCACCGGTTCGAGGGGCGTTCCTCGGCCAGGGCCTGGCTGCTGTCCATCGCCCGCCGTGCGGTGATCGACAGCCACCGGTACTCCGCCGCCCGGCCGCGTCTGTCGGACGTACCGGACTGGCAGCTGGCCGTCGAGCTGGCCCAGCCGTGCGACCTGCCCGGCTTCGACGACGGCGTCGCCCTGCTGGATCTGCTGGCTTCGCTGCCCGATGACCGGCGGGAGGCGTTCATCCTCACGCAGATGCTCGGCCTGCCCTATGCGGAGGCGGCCGAGGTCAGCGACTGCCCGATCGGCACGGTACGCTCCCGCGTGGCCCGAGCTCGCGCGACCCTGATGGACCTGCTGGACAAGGCGGAGAGAACCACGGTCCTGGCTGCCTGAGGGATCCGGGGAGGGTGCCGGTGCCGACCGGACAACCCCGGCACCGGCACCCTCCTCACCACTCGTGTGCTTGTCCTCGCGTTCGGGGCCGGCTGTCACGCTAACCACGCCGACTCTGCCTCCTGCGCAGTCGCAGGACCACCATGCAACTGCACACCAGCACCGCTGCGGTCACCGCACTGGCAACGACTGCCGTCATCGGACCTCCTCCAGTACGTCGGCTTCACCTGTTTCTTGCGAGGAGGCCCCGGCGTTCACGCCGGGGGGGCATCGCATCTTGTGACAGCGACGCGGAGCGTCGCCGTGTCCTGCTTTCCGGGCGCGGAGCGCCGCTGTGGCCTGCCCGGCGGAGCCGGGTGAAGACGAACGCGTGTGCCTGGGTTCGTTGATGGGGGTGATGGTGGTGGGAGGGGGCGCGGGCGTGCGGATCTCGCACGTACGGTCGTCCGGTCAGGGGTGGGTGACCGGAATGAGCGCGGGGGTGATGTTGTGGTGGCAGTGGCAGTGGCAGTGGCAGTGGCAGTGGCAGTGGCAGTGGCGGGGGCCGACGGGTGGGGCATGCCCGGTACACGTTCCGGCTGCGTGTGTCGTCCGCTGCCCGCGGGGTCCTGATGGCGGAGTGGGACCGGTGCCGCTGGGTGTGGAACGAGTGCGTGTCCAAGTCCAGGGCCGTGCACCTGCACAACAAGGCCACCGGGGGCAGGCGGACGTGCGGGCCGGCGCAGCTCGACAGGATGCTGACCCAGGCGCGCAAGGCGATCCCGTGGCTGCGCGAGGGCAGCTCGGTTCCGCAGCAGCAGATCATTCGCGACTTCGGCAAGTCCCGCGCCAAGGCGCACAAGGACATCGAAGACCGGCTGCCCATGGCGCGCCGGGCCGGGATGCCTCGCCACAAGAAGAAGCGCGAGGCGAGGCCCACCCTCAACTACACCCGGCGCGGCTTTAGTCTGAAGGACGGCCGTCTGCACCTGGCGGGCGGGATCGCCCTGACCGTGGTGTGGTCGCGAAAGCTGCCTGCAGACCCGTCGTCGGTACGCGTGTACAGGGACGCTGTCGGCCACTGGTACGCCAGCTTCGTCGTTCCCGCCGAGATTCAGCCGCTGCCACAGACCGGCGCGGTGATCGGTATCGACTGGGGCGTGAAGGACACTGCCACCACCACCTCCGACACCCACGACCTTCCGCACGCCGGGCACGGCGGGAAGGCCAGGCAGAAGCTGACCCGGTACGACCGGATGATGGCCCGCCGCAAGCCGAAGAAGGGGCAGGCTGCCTCGAAGGGCTACCGCGAAGCGAAACGACTGCGCGCCAAACTGCACAAGAAGGTCGCACGCCGACGCCAGGACACCGGCCGCAAGTGGGCCAAGTCCGTCGTGACCGACCACGACGCCCTGGCCGTGGAGGACTTCAAGCCGAAGTTCCTCGCCAGGACCTCGATGGCGCGCAAGGCCGCCGACGCCGCCATCGGCGCCACCAAGCAGGCCCTGATCGAGATGGGCCGCAAGCACGGACGCACCGTGCACCTGGTACACCCCGCGCACACCACGATGGACTGCGCGCAGTGCGGAGCGAGAGCCAAGCACGCACTGCCGCTGGGAGAGCGC